>NZ_BAABEO010000013.1:0-5398 GCF_039540195.1 Arthrobacter ginkgonis
CACGTTTCACGGGACACACACAACCACACAACGAGTCCATGCGACCCGTACCCACCAGTTTTCCCCCCGCCCCGTCCGGGGCGGGAGCGGAGCAAGGGTTACGGCGGTCACAGCGTGGGGGAAACGCCCGGTCCCATCCCGAACCCGGAAGCTAAGACCCACAGCGCCGATGGTACTGCACCCGGGAGGGTGTGGGAGAGTAGGACACCGCCGGACAACCATTCACGCCAGGCCCCCGACCACACGGTCGGGGGCCTGACGCCTTTAACACCCCCAAGCGCCACACCCAGCGGTACGGCCACCACTCGGCCAATCCACCACTAGGCCTGGCTCAGCCCTCGGACCCGGGCCTTGTCGGAACGCCAGCCAGTCCAGCACCGGCACTCCGGCAGGAAGCCGGCCCGGGACGTGCCGGACGCGTCTCCACAAAGCTCAAGGGCCTGGGCCCGGTGCAACACCGGACCCAGGCCCTCGTGACTTAGGCTCCTGCTTGGTCAGCCCAACTTTCGGGGACCAGTTCACTTCGGCCTGGTATTTCCCCTTTTCTCCGCACCGATTTTCTCAGCTCCGGTTTACGCCGCTTCGGCAGGCGGCGACATGTTGCCCTGTTGCCCGGCCAACTGCGGCCAGATCATCCGCCATGCCAGCGAAGAAGCGGCGGGGCCCAGGGCCCCGCCGCTTCGCGGACCGGGGTGGATCAGTTGGAAGTTGTGGTGCTCGAAACGGCAACCCGCCGCCCGGCCTCCGGGGCCGCGCCGCTTGCCGCGGGAACGCGCGGGATGAAGGCAACAGCCACTGCGGCCGCCAGCGCCACGACGGCGAACAGCATGAAGTTCCATTGGAAGGGCAGCGCCATGGACGCGATCCAGCCGCCGATCAAGGGACCGGAGATTGCGCCGATTCGGGCAAAGGAGAGCGCCCATCCCGTGGCGGTCGCCCGGGCGTGCGCGGGGTAGTACTCCGCCACCCATCCGGTCAGCACCAGGGAGGTGGAAATCGAGCCGACGCCTGCCAGCGCCACAAACACATAGTTGACCAGGATGTTGTTGGGGAACATCAACAGCAGGATCCCGACGCCGCCCAGCAGGTAGAAGACCACCAGTACCAGCTTCTTGCCCCGGATGTCGGCTGCTCGGCCGAGCAGGATGCCGCCGACGGCGGAGGCCAGGCTGAAGACCATGAGGAATGTCAGGGACGATCCGAGGTCATAGCCGGCCTTCTTCATGATGGCCGGCAGCCACGTGTTGAGTCCGTAGACCAGGACCATGCCGCAGAACAGCGAGATCCAGAAGAAGACCGTGGGCCTGACGTAGCTGCGGGAGAACAGCGCGCCGAAGGATTCTTTCCACCCCACGGGACGGTCCGCGGTGTCCGTGGACCGGGCCGGGGCCCAGTCGCCTTCGACGAAGGGGACGATGCCCAGCTTGTCCGCAAGGGCTGCGGCCTCGGCCCGGCGGCCCTTGCTCGTGAGGTACTCCAGGGACTCCGGCACGATCCACGCCAGCACCGGAAGGAACAGCACCGGCAGGGCGGCCATGCCGATGACCCAGCGCCAGCCCAAGGTGGGGAGCAGGGCCAGCGCCACCAGGGCTGCCACCAGAATGCCCAAGGAGTAGCCGGAGTACATCAGGCCGTAGTTGAAGGACCGGCGCTTGGGGGCCGAGTACTCGATGGTCAGCGCGGCCGCCACCGGGATGATGCCACCCATGCCCAGCCCGCCCAGCAGGCGGAAGAGGCCGAAGACCTCCGGCGTGGGCGCAAACGCCGCCCCCAACTGGGTAAGCGTGAAGATGACCACGGACGCGAGCAGCATCTTCTTGCGTCCGATGCGGTCGGAAAGGGTGCCGATCGTCATCGCGCCGACCAGCATGCCAACGAGCGCGTAGGAACCCAAGCCGCCGAGCTGCAGGGGCGTCAGCGGCCCCCACTCCTTGTACTCCGCCAGTGCGGGCAGCACGGCACCCAGCACACCGACGTCGTAGCCTTCGGCGAGGATCGCCAGCCAGCAGGCGAACAACACCTTGTTCGTGGTTCTTTGGGGGACGGGCCACTTCGTTGAAGTCAGGGTAGCCATGTTCACCTTTGTCCTTGTCTCGTCCGCATACCGGCAGGCCGGAGAGTCGATGGAAGCGCGAGCGATCTGCCGCGACCCCAAGTATGTCTTATTTGTGTCGCACGTCACAAGAGCTATATATCAACTTTACGGCTCAGGCCCGTCGCGGCAGGGGCGCCCCCATTCCGAAGGCGCGGGTAGTGAGGGGGTAGGGCCACCGGCCCGCCCCATCTGGTAGATGCGCCGAACCGCCGCCGGCTGGCCGAGAGGGCCTGCCGACGGCGGTTTCCGCCATCTGGTGCGGGATTGCTTGCGGTCCGGGCCTACATCCAGCCGGGGAGGACCATTGCCGCCCAAGCCACCATAGGGACGACGACGATGATGATGCCGCTGTAGATGAGGATCTGCCGGTAGAAGCGGTCCTTGTCGACGCCCTCTGGGGCGTTCGCCAGGACCAGTGCGCCGTTGGTCGAGAAGGGGGAGGCGTCCACGATCGTCGATGCGACGGCGAGGGCGCAGATCACCCCGGCGGCACCGATCTGCCCGGACGCCAGGAACGGTACGGCGAGCGGGATGAGCGCGGCGAGGATGGCGGTGGAACTGGCGAACGCCGAGACGATGGCGCCGATGTAGCAGATCAGCAGGGCTGCCAGCAGGGGGATGCCGATGCCGGCCACGCCGTTGGAGACGTACTCGATGGTGCCCGCTTCCTCCAGCACTCCAACAAAGGTGAGCATGCCGCAGAGCAGCAGGACCGTGGACCAGCTGATCTTGTTGATGGCGCCCTTCTGCGCGTTGGGGGAGATCAGGGCGAGGATGACGGCGATGGTGATGGAGACGAAGCCGATGTCCATCTTGAATCCCAGGGCGACGACGGCCAGGGCGATGAGGCCCAGCACGGTGGAGATCTGGGCGAACGTGAATGGCGTGTTCTTCACGGACTCCGTGCCGTCGCCGGCCGGGTCGCGCGGGCCGTACATGCCCGAGCCGGTGCCCTTGTAGGCGACGTCGGTGGCAGCCTTGGCCCCCGCGGAGACCTTCAGCCGGGCCTCGGAGACGGCGGTGGCGAACTCCTCGACGTGGCCGCCGCGCAGTTTGCTGCCGCCGAAGACGATGAAGAGCACCACGCAAATGAGGACGTTGAAGACCAGGCTACTGAGGAAAACGAGCGTGGGGCTGACGTCCAGGCCCGCCTCGGCGACGATGGTGTTCACGGTGACGCCATAGACGGCGATCGGCGAGAAGCCCCCACCCTGGGCGCCGTGGACCACCATCATGCCCATGAGCAGCGGGTTGATCTTGTATCGGCCGGCGAAGGAGAGGGCGATGGGCGCGATGATCGCCACGGCCGCGGGGGAGAGCGCACCGACCGCCGTGATGGTGGCTGTGATCCCGAACATGATCCACGGGATCAGGGCTGTGCGTTCGCCCATCAGCCGGACGGCGCCTTGGACGAGCTTGTCGATGGTGCCGTTGTTGCGGGCGATGGCAAAGAGGTAGGTGACGCCGACGATGGTCAGGAAGAGGCTGCCGGGGAATCCGGCGAAGACCTCGGATGGGGAGAGCCCCATGACCAGAACACCGAGGACGAAGGCGCCACCCAAGGCGAGGGCGCCCATGTTGACCGGCAGGACCGTGGCGATGAGAAACATCGCCGCCAAGATCAGGATCGAGAGCAAGGAGATGGACATGGCCGGTTCCTTGGACATGATGCGCGTAACAGTCTTAGTGGCCTAACCTCCTGTACTCTCAGTGTCTTTGTCAAGGCAGGGTGCTCGGCTACTCTGGTCCCAGACACACGGAAGGCAGGCTATGACTGGGGACGCCGGGATCATGGGCTTCACGAAGGCGGCTCGGCCGCGGCTGTATGAGCATCTGGTGAGCCAGATCCTCGAGTACGTGGAGCGGAACAAGCTCGATCGCGGCTCCTTGCTGCCGCCCGAACGGGACCTGGCGGACCAGCTGGGCGTTTCCCGCGCCACCGTCGCCCAAGCGCTGGTGGCCCTCGAGGTGCTGGGCGTGATCCGCGTCCAGCACGGAACGGGTGCCGTCCTGCAGTACCGCCCCAACACGGTCACCGTCCTGCGCCGCCTGCGCGAGCACCGTTCCCGGCTCCCGGAGATCGTCGAGGCGCGCCTGGGGCTTGAACTGCAGATCGTCGAGCTGGCGGCCCGACGCCGCACCGACGCCGATCTCCAGAGGATCGACGAGGCCTTGGCCTACATGCGATCGGAGGTGGACCAGGGCGGTCGCGGAGAGCGTGGCGACGAGATGTTCCATCGCGCGCTCACCGAGGCGTCCCACAACTCCGTCCTTGCGCAGCTTATGGAGTTCATCGGAGAGATGGTCCTGGAGAGCCGCATTGAGTCGCTCGGCCAGGAGGGACGCCCGGAGAACTCCCTGGCCGCACATGGGCGCATCGCCGAAGCGGTGAGGGCCGGCGACCACGAGGCCGCCGTCGCCGAGATGCGTGCGCATATCCGCACGATCTCCGACGTCGAGCTGCTCAAGGACGAGTCGCCCGAGTAGGCGCCGGCTCCCACCATCACTGCGGACCGTGATGTCGAATCGGTAAAGAAGGCACTGGGGGGAGGGGCCTTGAAGTGCATCTCAAGCTCTTCGATGAGGCCCTGCCCGATGGGCGCCTGAATCAGGCCCGGGTCGTACTCCACGGCCTGCCCACAGTGTCGCTCCGCTACGCCACCGCCGGACGGCCCGAGCGGCGTTACCACTGGCCCGCCCCGCCTAACCACACCTTCGCCTGTCCCCGGACAGCCAAGTCAGTTTGAACCACCCCTGCCCGCTGATGGGGAATTTGCTTCCCTGGACCCGTGCTTCCGGGTCCGCGTACTTTGCTGTTCGTCACGACGCGCTGTCTGGCCCGCGGGACGTCAAGAGTTCGCATGGTCGTTCCAGCCGGCCCATAGGGCTGGGGACGGCGACCCCCTCTGAAGGGGATCATTTCTGTGGTGGGCGTCTCAGGGTGGATATCGGTGGAAGGGAGCCGGTATTAGGGGCTAAACGGGCTTGGTTTGGCGGTTTGGCGGGGTTTTTCCGGCGAGGCACCCCCGATTTGGCGTCTAGGCAAAGCGCGTGTATTGTTTTCTGAGTCGCCGCGAGGGGGACCGGCCGGAAAGGCCGGGGACCTGCGGCGAAACCCACCAAATCAGCACCCTTTCCGGGGTCCGGTTGCGTTGCGCGCCGAGGCCATGGGGAGAGGGGTGGCGGAGAGTATCGCGGATTGGCCGGTTGACGGCGGATTTGCGGTGCGACACGCGGTCTGGTAGGTTGGGAAAGTTGCTCCGGAGTGTAGCGGATCGGTCGAAGAGGCCGGTGGCGTGTGTG
>NZ_BAABEO010000014.1:0-1159 GCF_039540195.1 Arthrobacter ginkgonis
TGATCGTGGCGATCTCGACGGGGGCGTCCTTGGCCTTGACGACGACGGCCTTCACCTTGTGTGCCATGTTGCTCCTTATGGAAAGGGGTGGAGTGTTGCGGGAGTGTCGGGTGTGGCGGTACTGGCGGTACCGGCCACGGGGGCGATTCGATGCGGGGCGGCCGCTGGTTCCGGGGACCCGGCGGGACGCCCTCCCGAAACTTCTATATCTGACTTATACATCTGATATATCAGAGAGGTCAAGGGTGGCTGGCCCGGAGGGGGAGGGGCGCCTTGGGCCCGCCGATGCCCCGGCTTCACAAGGTTGACACCTCAGAGTGGCCTAGGCCACTCTGTTTCAAATACCGAGACGAGTTGCGTGATTCGCATCGTCCGTCGAAATTCGCCCAGTTGGAAGGAATACCCGAACCATGGCACATGAGGTCAAGGCCGTCTCCACCGAGAAGGACGCTCCGGGAGCGAGGGGCGGCGCCCGCATCGAGAACCTGGTCACCTCCGGCACCTTCAGCCTCGACGGCGGCACCTGGGACGTGGACAACAACGTCTGGATCATCGGCAACGACACCGAAGTGTTCGTCATCGACCCCGCCCACGACCCCCAAGCCATCGCCGACGCCGTCGGGTCACGCACCGTCAAGGCCGTCCTGCTCACCCACGGACACGACGACCACATCCGCCACGCCCGCGACTTCGCCAACCTGGTCAACGCCCCGGTGTACCTGAACCCGGACGACCAGATCCTCTGGGAAGCCGTGTTCCCCGACACCGAACCGGACGCCCGGATCACCGACGGCGACGTCTTCGAGATCGCCGGCACCGAACTGGTCGCCCTGCACACCCCCGGCCACTCGCCGGGCTCCACCTGCTTCTACGCCGAGTCCCTGGAAACGCTCTTCTCCGGCGACACCCTCTTCAACGGCGGCCCCGGCGCCACCGGCCGCTCCTACAGCGACTTCGGCACCATCATCGAATCCATCAAGAGCCGGCTGCTCAGCCTGCCCTCCGAAACGGTCGTCCACACCGGACACGGCGACTCGACCTCCATCGCCGCCGAGGCGCCGCACTTCGAGGAGTGGGTAGCCCGTGGCCACTAACCCCATCCGGGTAGCAATTGTGGGCGTCGGCAACTGTGCCACGTCGCTGGTCCAGGGCGTTGAGT
>NZ_BAABEO010000015.1:0-198120 GCF_039540195.1 Arthrobacter ginkgonis
CGCTCCCTGGGCGTCATCACCCGGGGCCGGGACAACGGGATGATCACCAAGTCCAACCTGATCCTGGGCATGGGCGAGACCCGCGCCGAGGTCTCCGAGGCCATGGCGGACCTGGCGCAGGCCGGCTGCGACCTGCTCACCATCACCCAGTACCTGCGCCCCACCGAACGCCACCACCCGGTCGAGCGCTGGGTCAAGCCCCAGGAATTCGTCGAGCTGCAGCAGGAGGCCGAACAGCTCGGCTTCCTCGGGGTCATGTCCGGGCCCCTGGTGCGCTCCTCCTACCGGGCCGGACGGCTCTGGGCCGGCGCGATGCGCAAGAAGGGCCTGCCCATCCCCGAGGCCCTGGCCCACATCGAGTCCTCCGGGACCACCCGCCAGGAAGCCGCCAGCCTGATCCCCGCCCCCTGAACCCCGCCACCTGAACCGGCCAGCCGGGAACCGAGCCCTCCTTACCGTCACCGCGGCGCAGGGCCGGCGGCGCCCGGCCCTGCCGGTGGTCCCGACCGTCCCGGTGGACTCCGCCGCAGGGACACCGTGGCAACCCGCGCGGTAGCCGCGCCCGCGAACACCGCGGCAAGCGCCGCCTGGCCTTCGGCCGCCGCGGGTCCGGACAGCGCAACTCCAGGCAGCGCGGGTCCGGGCAGGGCAGCTTCAGACAGGGCAGGCCCGCGCCCGGGCGGGGAACCCGCGGCACCGGACCCCGCAGCCCCTGCCGACAGGTATGCATAGTTCCCCAGGCCGTGGGCCGCGCCGAACCCTCCGGCATTCCGGTCGGTGCCCGGGGCGTAGCCGTCCAGATAGACGGTGACCTGGTTTCGCGTGTCCGGGTTGGGGATCCCGTCCGCTCCGGGCACCGGGTCGTCGACGTGTTCCAGATGCAGGCCGCGCACCGTTTCCGGCAGCGGAACGTTGCCCACCGGGGATCCGGTGGTGACCACGTAGTCCACCTTGTAGGCGGCCGCGATCCGGGGATCCACGGCCACGTTGGCCGCATGCACGCCGCCCTGGCTGTATCCGGTCAGCACCAGCGATTCCCCCGGCCGCGCCCCCACTGCCTCCAGGGCCTCCAGCGTCGCCGCGGCAACGTGCTGGCTGCCCAGTCCCAGCGCTTCGGACACCCCTCCGGCGTCCCACGGATTCAGGCCAACCCCGAGTGCCTCTTCCGCCTGGGTTCCGGGGAACGTCACGACGTGGACCAGCCCGGCATCGGTCCGCACCGTGGTGACCAGCAGGGACCCCGAACCGGCCGCCCCGGCCTCGGCCCGGGTCTAGAGCCCCAGCAGTGCCCCGAGGCTGCCGTCGAACGGCTCCTCCGCGGCCTGGCCGACGGCAGCGACCTCCACCGGCCCCACCCGGACCCACTGCAGCCCCTCGCCCGCACGGGCCAGCACCGGGTAGAGCCGTTCGGCGACGGTGGTGTCGAAGAGCCCTCCGTGGGCCCGGTCCTGCAGCATCCAGGCCTGGGAGGCGACCGGGCGCAGCCACGGGAAGAGGAACCCGACCAGTTCCCCCGCCAGGACGGGCGAGCGGTTGATCAGGTCCTCCGTGGTTGCGGTGCGGGGGCGCAGCCCGTTGGTGGCGAGGTCACGGGTCAGCAGGTAGGGAAGCAGTAGGGCCCGGGCATCGTTGACCGCCCGTTGCACCGAGGCTTCCGCTGCCTCGTAGACCTGCCGGCTGTGGTCCACGGCCAGGGACACCAGCCCGATCTCCGTCCGGCACAGGAGGGCCATCGCCAACGCCTGCTGGCGCTGGACCTCCACCGGCACCAGGGCCGGGTTTCCGAGCAGCGCCAGCAGCCTGCCGGCCCGTTCCCACCATTCCCCCGCCAGCCGGTGCTCGGCCTCGGCGACGAGCGCGGCCGAGCGGTCCAGCACCGCCCCGGCCCGTTCGATCTCTCGCAGGGCGAAGTCGACGCTGCCGATCCCGCCCCGCTCCGCCCCCACCGTCAGGTCCCGGCCATCAGCGGCAGCCCCGCCGACGCCAGCCCCTGCAACGCGCCCAGCAGCGCCTGCAGGACCTCCGCGGGCATCCCGGAAGGGGCCTCGAACACCGCCGCCGCCGAGCGGGCCGCGGCACCGGTCTGCTCAATGAGCAGCTCCAGCGCGTTGACCTGTCCCCGCAGCCACGCCGCGCGCTCCCGGAATGCCTCTCCCGCCGGGGATTCCCAGCCCAGCGTGTCCAGCGATGCCAGGTCCCGCAACCCCTCCTGGACCAGCGCCGCCGCCGCGGCCGCCCGCCCGGCGACCTCGGCCAGCATCTGCCGGGCCAGCACGTCCAGCAACGACGCGCCTTCCAGCGCCGATGCGCCGTCCCAACCCGCTGCGTTCCACCCCACTGTGTCCCACCCCGCCCAGTCCATCCGCCCTCTCCTTCCCGTTCCCAAGCTAGGGACGCGGCGGCGGGCGCGGGGCCGCCGGCGTCGTTCTCGGGGACCGCGCACCGCCCGGGGCGGGCTGTGGAGGGGAAGTCACCGAATCCGCGCGCCCGGGCGGTCATGAAAGAATGGGGACCATGGCTGAAACCGCGCGCATTTCCCTTGCTTCCGAACCCCTCGCCCTTGGCGCCCTGGACGGCCGCTACCGGGCCGCCGTCGCACCGCTGGTCGACTACCTCTCCGAGGCCGCACTGAACCGCGACCGCGTCCACGTCGAGGTCGAGTGGCTGATCCACCTCACCGCCCAGTCCGTGCTTCCGGGCGCCAGCCCGCTCACCGCCGAGCAGCAGGACGCCCTGCGCGCGATCGTCACCTCCTTCGACGCCGCCTCCGTCACCGAACTCGCCGAGATCGAGGCCGTGACCGTCCACGACGTCAAGGCCGTCGAGTACTACATCGGCCGCCGCCTGGCCGGGATCGGCATCGAGAACCTGACCGCGATGGTGCACTTCGGCTGCACCTCCGAGGACATCAACAACCTCTCCTACGCCGTGGGCATCAAGGGCGCCGTGGAAAACGTCTGGCTGCCGGCCGCCCGCGCGCTGGTCGCCCAGATCACCGGGATGGCCGAGGAGACCCGCGAGGTCCCGATGCTCTCCCGCACCCACGGCCAGCCCGCCACCCCCACCACGCTGGGCAAGGAGCTCGCGGTCACCGCCTGGCGCCTGACCCGCCAGCTGGACCGCATCGCCAAGACCGAGTTCCTCGGCAAGATCAACGGCGCCACCGGCACCTACGCCGCGCACTACGCGTCCGTGCCGGCCGCCGACTGGCAGGAAGTCTCCCGGACCTTCGTCGAGGGCCTGGGCCTGACCTGGAACCCGCTGACCACCCAGATCGAGTCCCACGACTGGCAGGCGGAGCTGTACGCGGACATCGCGCGCTTCAACCGCATCCTGCACAACTTCTGCACCGACGTCTGGAGCTACATCTCCATCGGCTACTTCGCGCAGATCCCGGTCGCCGGCGCCACCGGTTCCTCCACGATGCCGCACAAGGTCAACCCGATCCGGTTCGAGAACGCCGAGGCCAACCTGGAGATCTCCAACGGCCTGCTGGACACCCTCGCCGCGACCCTGGTGACCTCCCGCTGGCAGCGCGACCTCACGGACTCCTCCTCCCAGCGCAACATCGGCACCGCGTTCGGCCACTCCCTGCTGGCGATCTCCAACGTCGCCAAGGGCCTGGAGCGCCTGGACGTGGCCGAGGGCGTGCTCGCCGAGGACCTGGACCACAACTGGGAGGTGCTCGGCGAGGCCATCCAGATGGTCATGCGCGCCGAGGCCATCGCCGGTGTGGAGGGCATGGAGAACCCGTACGAGCGCCTGAAGGACCTCACCCGCGGGCAGCGCGTCGACGCCGAGCGCATGAAGGAGTTCGTTTCCGGCCTGGGCCTGTCCACCGAGGCCGAGGCGCGCCTGCTGGCGCTGACCCCGGGCTCCTACAACGGCATCGCCCCGGTGCTGGTGGACCACCTGAAGAAGTAGCGGCACGAAGCCCGCCCGCGGCGTCCGCCGCGCATGCCCGTGCGTCGTCCGCAGCCTGACGCGTCGGCCTGCGGGGCACGCATGGGCATGCAGTCCCGGAACGACGACGGCGGCCCGCACCTCCCAAGGGGTGCGGGCCGCCGTCGTTCGGGTCGCGGCGGATCAGCCCGCGATCACCGGCCCGGAATGGGGGACGGCAGTTCCCTCACCGGCACATGGGTCCGCCAAGACGTCGCCGCCTCGTAGGCCCGGGCAACGGCCAGGATCGTGGCGTCGGAGAAACGACGCCCCATCACGTGCATACCCACGGGCTGCCCGCCGGCGAAGCCGCAGGGAACGCTCAACGCAGGCATCCCGGTGAGGTTGGCCGTGGTGAGCATCCGGAGGGCAGCCGCCAGGGAGCTTCCGTCCGCCTCCCCCGTCAGTTCATGGGCCATGCCCGCGGCCGGAGGTGCGATCGCCGGAAGGGTCGGCGAGACCAGGGCATCCACCCCCGCGGCCTCCATGGCATCGGCGATGAACGCGCGCAGGTACTCCCGCACCTCGTGCGCCAGGTCGACGTCGCGGGGATCGACCAGAGCGCCGGTTTCGATCATGACGCGGGTCCCCGGAAGGTACTTGTCCGGCGCCCGGCCCAGACGCGTGCGGTGGTGCCCGAACGCCTCCGAAAGCGAAATGGCAAGGCTTGCCGGCAAGGCCATGGAGAGCTCGGGCAGGGGCAGTTCGATGACGTCGACGCCGAGATCCCGCAGCACGGTGACGGCCCGCTCCATGACGGCAGCCACCTCCTGCGTCACGCCCCACTCCGACCACATCCCCCGGTCGACGGCGACCCGGATCGGCGAGCGCAGGCTTTCGATCCGGGGCAGCAGCGGCCCCGCCAGCAGCGCGGACGCGGATGAATCGATCATTCCGTCAAGGAGTGCGGCGCAGTCCGCAACGCTCCGGGCGATCGGGCCGATGTGGTCGAGGGTGTGGCTGATGTTGAGCACCCCCGATCCGTCGACCAGGCCGGAGGTCGGCTTGAAGCCGACCAACCCGTTGACGGCAGCGGGGTTCCGGACGGAGCCACCGGTGTCCGTGCCCAGAGAGCCGGGCACGCTCCCAACGGCGACCGCGACGCCGGACCCCACGCTCGATCCTCCGGCGTACCGGTGCGGATCCCACGGGTTGCGCGACGGCGGGGTGCCCTGTCCGAAGGCGAACTCGTGCGTCTGCGTCTTGCCGAGCAGCACAGCGCCGCTCCGGCGCAGCTGGCCGACGGCCCCGGCGTCGTCCGGTGCAACGTGGCCGCGGAGCGCCTTCGACCCGCCTTCGGTCGGCATGCCGCGGACGTCGATCACATCCTTCACTCCGATGGGGATGCCGTGCAGGCTCCCGCCGAACCTTCCGGCACAGGCGTTCGTGTCCGCCGCCACCGCCGCCGAGCGGGCGCCGGCCGCGTCGACATGGGCCCAGGCATGGGCAAAGTCCTCCGTCGCCCGCAACCGGTCGAGCACGGAGTCCAGCAGTTCGACGGCGGAAAGCTGACGTGCGCGAAGCAGCTCCGCGGCCTCGGCAATACCAAGCTCCCATGGTTCAGCCATCGCTGCCGCCCCTTTCGTCCGTGTTCGCCCGCAAACGGTCGAACTGCTCGCGGAGGCCGTCGATTCCGTTCCGGAAGTCTCGGTAGGAGCGCTCCAAGGCCTGCCAGTCCTGCTGTGCCGCGGCCTCGCCCACCATCGCCAGGATGCGGTCCCGCTGCTCTGGCCCCAATGCACCGCTCATCGATGCGCCTCCTCGGTGAGATTCCCTTCGCGCACCACGCACACGCCGTCCACGAACACGTACCTCACGTCCCTGAAATCGTCGGCGTCGCAGACGACGACGTCCGCCACCCGGCCGGCGTGGAGACTGCCGCTGTTCGGAGCGATGCCCGGGATCAGGTCCGCGACGGCGGATGTCGCCATGGCAACGGCCCCCGCAAGCGGGCGATGGCCCCGGGTGAAAACGTCGTGGACTGCGGCGATCAGTTCGTCGTGGTCGCCGTCCCGCCCGTAGTCGGTGGCGAGCACCGATACGAGGTCCGGTTCGCGGAGCAACAGGTCCCAGTGCTCGCGCGTGGTGACGGTGTGCTGGCGGTACAGGAGGTCGAACACGGATGCCTCCGCGTGCCAGCCGTGGTCGCGGCCCAGCACGGCGAGTTCGAGTGCCTCCGCCGGGGTGTGGGAGGGATGGTTGGCGTGGGCCGCGATCACTTGTGGCTGGCCCTGCCGCGTCTCGGCCATGAGTTCGCGCATGACGCGCGCCGTGGCGGAGGCGCTGTGCACGATGGCGGGCACGCCCAGGCGCGCCGCGGCCCGAACGCCTTCCCGGATCCCCTCGATTGCGGGAGCGAATGAGGGCAGGACGCAGTCCTCTATCAGCTTTCGGAGCTCGGAGGTCCCGATGCGGCCGGAGAGGCCCGCTTCGTTCGCGACACCGTTCAGGGATTCGACGTCGTAGGCGGAAACGTCAATGAACCGGCCGAGCACCGCTTCCTTCATCCGCCGGGCCTGATCCATCCGGACCCGGACGCCCGTCCGCTGCTCAACCGCGGCGGGGATGTACACCAGGTCCTGGCCTCCGCCACCCAGCGTCTGGCCTCCGCCAAGTTCCCCAATGGCCACGGCACCCTCGCCGAGCATCCATTCGACGTCGAGCCTGCGCTGCCGCTCCCTGAGGCCCCGACCGTCGGCTCCGTAGGCGGCCCGAAGCGCCTCGGGCAGGTGCGTCGTGGCGCCGCGCACGTGGACCGCGTGGCGCCGGTCCGCCTCACGCACCTCATCCATCCCGGCGAAGCCGCACAGGTTTAGGACGGTGGTCGTACCCGCCAGCAAATGGCGGTCGAGGTTGCCCATCCACGCGGCCTCGGGCAGGCGGGGTGCCCCGCTGGGAAACAGCGGTCCCGGCGTGACTCCGTGCGTGTGGCAATTGATCAGGCCGGGCATCACCACACACCCCGCCGCATCGACGACCTCTCCGTCGAAGCCCGAGGCCGGGTCCCACCGCGTGAGGACATCGGCAATCCTGCCGTCGCGCAGGACCAGTGCACCGTTCTCGACGACGGTCGAACCGGCGACCACGGTGCCGCCCTGGATGAGCGTAGACATCGTCCTCCCTGTGGACTATTTTCATGATATCGAAGTTTCTTCACGATAACCGTTAGAGCGGGAACTTGGAATACCCACTTCCGCACACCCCCTTTTCCGCACAGAGGAGATCCCACGTGTCCGGTCACACCCCTGCTCGCGACTTCATTGGCTACGGCGAGTGCCCGCCCGAGTTCCGGTGGCCCGACGGCGCCCGGGTGGCGGTCTCACTGGTGATCAATGTGGAAGAGGGCGCCGAGCGCAGCGTCGCCCGCGGTGATGCCGCCGATGACCTCGGGGCCCACTGGGTTCGAGCCGGCGCGTCCCCCGCCTCGCGGAACCTCACCTTGGAGTCCGCCTTCGAGTACGGCTCGAGGGCGGGCATCTGGCGCATGCTCCGCGTACTGGAGCGCCACAGGGTTCGGGCCACCGCCTTTTGTTGCGCCGCGGCGCTCCAGGCAAACCCGGAAATCGCGGCAGCGCTGGTGCGGAACCGCCATGAAATCGCCGACCACGGCCACCAGTGGGACACCCATGCGGGACTCGCCGCCGAGGATGAACGGACGCTGATTGTCCGGTCCCGCGATGCCATCGCCGCGAGCGCGGGGAGACGCCCCACCAGCTGGTACTCCCGTGACGGCCTCAACCCGCACACCCGGCGGATCCTTGCCGCCGAGGGTTTCACCTACGAATCCAACAGCTTCAATGACGACCTGCCGCACTGGGGATCCGGTCCCGAAAACCCGCGGCTGCCCGTGTTCCCCTATGCCGGCGACACGAACGACTCGGGCCTCCTCAACCAGTTCCCCACCGCGGCCGCCTTCGCCGGCCACCTCATCGGAGCGCTGGAGACCCTGCTTGCCGACACCCGCACGGGCCCCGCCACCATGAGCGTCGGGCTGCACCCGCGGCTGATCGGCAGGCCGGCCTATGCGACCGCCCTGGATCGCTTCCTGGAGCACGCCCGCGGAAAGGCCGCCTGGTTTGCCACGCGCGAGGAGATCGTCCGCTGGTGGCTGGCGAAAGGCCAGGAGGCGCCGGCCTGAGGACGGGCAGCAAACGGCCACGGTCCAGGGTTGGCCCCCGCAGCCGTCCTGCCAGCCGGCGGCCGGCTGGCAGGACGGCGCGCGGAACGCGTCGCCCGCCGCCCGGTCTCAGGACGCTGCCAGCAGCCGGCCCCAGCCGGGAATGGGACCGGATGCTCCCGCGATCCGCAGCAGGTGCCAAAGCGTCGCGGTCGCACTGTCAATGACGGGCACACCAAACTCGGCTTCGAACTCGGCGGCAAGGTAGCCGGAGCGGAGGTTGGTCCCCACACACACCACGGCCTCGACGTCGCCCCCGAACGCCGGCCTCATTAGCGCACCGATCTCCGCGCGGCTCAGCCTGGCGATCTGCGGGTTGGACATCACTGCAGCCGGCACCGACCGGTGCACCAGGTCAATGCCGTGGCCGGCATATTCCCGTTGGATCAGCGACACGATGTCGGCCGGGCCGGGGAACACCACGGCGATTCGCGTGAGCGAGAACTCCTGCAGGGCCGCCAGGACGGCCAAGGATGCGGTCGTCGCCGGCGCTCCCGTTGCCTGGGTCAACGCCGCGCAGAGCCTGCGGTCGCCGGCAAGTCCCGTCCATGATCCAGATGTCCCGTGGAACGCGAGCGCATCCACTTCGGCATCCCCAAGCAAAAGCGGGGCGTCGCCGAGGACGTCCAGGTCGATCGCGTCGTCGAGGTTCGGCGGCAGCCGGAAGCGGCTGTAATGGACTCCGATCTCCGGCCAGTCCGCAAGCATCGCGGCGGTCATCGATTCGGCGTTGGAATTGGACGAGGGCACCAGGATGCCCAGTCTCGACGACGGGCCCGGAGCACCCACGTCTAGTGAGCCGTGCCGAGCGACGGGGGCGTCGAGATGGCGAGCATCACGGCCGCCGAGTCCGTATGGTTGCTCCACCAGTGCGGCAGGGAAGCGTCGTAGGTCAGGCTGTCGCCCGGCCCCAGCGTGGAGTCCTGCCCTGCCACCGTGGCAACGAGGGTGCCGGCCTGGACCAGGACGCATTCCTCCCCCTTGTGCGAGTGGGGGACGTGCGAGCCGTCGAAGTTGGCCGGGATCGTCATGCTGACCACGCCCAGTTTGCGGTCGGTGTTCGGGACGATCAGTTCCATGATGACCCCCTGCGAGGGGATCTCAATCCGGCGCCGGTCCGTACGGCGCACGAGCATGTGCTCCCGGCCCTCGTTCGGGGTAACGAACATGCTCGCCAGCGGGAGGTCAAGCGAATTCGCCAGGCGCAGCAGCGTGGCAAAGGAGGGATTGCCGATGCCCCGCTCAATCTGGCTGATCAGGCCGGCACTGACCCCGGCACGGTCGGCGAGTTCCTCCACCGTGAAGCGGCCCACCCGCTGGTTCTTGACCATCGCCCCCAGATGGGAGATCCAGAAGTCGCGGTCCAGGTCCGCAGCCGCGTCATTGCCCACAGTCTCCGTGCCTTCCACAAGGTCTCCTTCATTGGTCACGGGTTTGTCATCAGTATATCGAAGAGACATGGTTGGCCCCTAGGCTTTCATTCGTAAGACGGCGTCATGGGGTGATGCAAGCGGCGGCACCTCAGGCGGACCGCGCGGCCGCGAAACCGGCCAGTATCGATCCCAGCTCCCGCTCCCAGTAGACGGCGCAGCGGTCGGCTCCCCGGGCGAAAACGCTCGCGGCGTTCTGCATCCCGGGCGCCGGAAGCCCCACGCTGTGGCCGGCCCCGGAAAGGGTGTCGACCACCGATTGGATGGCACCGTCCAGGTCGTCCGGGGTGGCGCGTCCCCGGCGGTGCAGTTCCCCCGCCAGGTCCGTCGGTCCGACCCATCCTCCGCTGAAGACGGGGGATGCGGCAAAGTCGGACACCCGGTCGACCGCCTCGGCGGTTTCGAACAGCACCGTGATCCGCGGCGGCCGGGAGTAGTCGGTGCCGAAGGCCGAGGCCTGCGACACCTGCTTCGGCCGCAACCCTTCGGGGGCGTACCGGGTCACCTCGTAGGCACGTTCCAACTCCTCGACGCTGCGCACCTGGGGAAGGACGATCTCCCCCACACCCGTGTTGGCAAACGCGACGAGCGTGTTCGGCTCCAGGTCGGGGACGCGAACCGCCACGTCCACCGCCGAACCCGCCAACCGCTGCACCACGTCACCGCACTGCTGGACCGAGAGTCCCGTCTGCTCGGCGTCGAGGACCAGGAAGTCCACCTGGGCGTGCGCCAGAAGGGCGAGCAGGGTCGGAGTCGGGTCGGCGGTGATGAGACCGACGCTGCGCGCCGGAGCCGGAATGCCGTTGTCCTGTGACATCAAGAATGCTCCTAGGTAATGGTCTTCGGGGTCGGCGGCCGTCGGAACCGCCCCTGTCCTCACTCGTCCGGGACGAACTGCCAGTCCGCAGGCTTGCTGACTCCGACGATCAGGTTGACTTCGGCATCGCCGTCGTTGGTGAGGCCGTGCTTCGTCCCCCGCGGGATGTAGATGCCGTCGCCGGGCTGCGCACGGTACTCGGCGTCACCGAGGTGGACGAGGGGTGTCCCGGAGAGGACGACGTAGAATTCCGACGCGTCGGGATGGTGGTGGCACAAATGGTGCTGCCCCGGAAGGATCCGGCCCCAGCTGACACACAGGTCGTCGGAACCGCTCAGGTCCCTGGAAATGAGCGTGGACACGAGACCCTGGTCCCGTTGGCCGCCCAGGCCAATCTTGTCCAGCTCAACGAAGCCCTGGCGGTGGACATTGTGGACCAGCCGGGAAAGATCGGCCTTGGTTCCCTCCCGTGCCGTGGGCGCCATCATGCCACGCCCTCGAAGGCCCGATCGGGGTGCCGCACCGGCGGGTGCTCGAGCCACCAGCGGGCGATCTCCTCACGGGTGGCGAACCAGACCCCCTGCTGGGCCAGCGCGTACTCCAGGAAGCGCCGCACCCCGTGGGCGACGCTGGGCCGCCCCCCGATCCGCAGATGCACACCGACCGACATCATCTTGGGCACCGCCTCGCCCTCGATCAGCAGGCAGTCGAGGGTGTCCTTCAGTACGGTGAAGAACTCGTCCGCCGTGCCCAGACTCGCGCTGCCCCAGAACCGGGCATCGTTCGTATCGCCCGAGTAGGGAAGGACGAGGTGCTGCGCAGCGCCCGCCTGCACGTGGTACGGCAGGTCGTCGGCATAGGAGTTCGAATCGTAGAGGAATCCCTCCTCCACGAGGATCGCCCGCGTGTTCTCGGTGATCCCCTCGCGGACGTACCACCCCACCGGGGTAACCCCCGAGGCCGCTTCGATCGCGGCGACGCTGGCCCGGATTTCGGCCCGCTCCTCGGCCGGGGTCATGCCGACGGTGCCTCGCCACTTGTAGCCGTGTGCGCAGATCTCGTGCCCGTCGCGGACGATCGCCCGGGCGGCTTCGGGGTTCCTTTCGAGGGCGGCGCCGCAGGCCATGAACGTTGCGGGGAGCTTGTACTCCCGCAGCATGCCCAGGTAACGCCAGATGCCCACCCGGCTGCCGTACTCGAAGAACGACTCCTTCATCAGGCTCCGTCGCCCCGGGTCGGCCGACCAGCCGCCGAAGACCGAGACGTCCTCGTCGCGCTCGTCGCCGGCCTCGATCGAGCTCTCCGCCCCTTCCTCGTAGTTCAGGACGAGGGAAACCGCGACTTTCGCGCCGTGCGGCCACCTGACTACCGGGGGATTCTCCCCATATCCGATGAGGTCTCGCATTTGGTATCTCACTCCTCGCAGTTCATTGGCATCCATCGCGGCATCGCGGTGGGCCGGTTCCCGCATGCCGGCCGGAAGCGGAACGCTGGCGGCGGGAAGCCTGATTGATTCTTCATTATATTGACTTCTATTCACTATATAACGGCTTACCTTCGTACACCTTCCGGTGCGCCGCCAGCGAGGTCCGCAACATGCCGTCGACGTCGTCGATCACGTTGCCGTGGGCGGGACCGATCAGGCGGGTGGGGAAGGCATCCAGGGTTTCGTCGATCCTTCGGAAGGCATCGCTGACGTCCACGAATTTGGTCCAGTAGAGCGCGCGCCCCGTTCCGTACGCCGCCTGCTCCACGGTCGGGGGCGCCGGCATTTCGCCGGAGAGCAGCCGGCACTGCCCGGGCAGATGCACCGGTTCGTCGTCGCCGTCCGGGGCAGGCACGTCATGGATGTAGGAAAAACCGTCCGAAACAAACAGCATCCCCGCGCCGCCGTCGTAGCCCCACAGCGTGTTCTCCAGGTCCCTGATGAAGGCTGGAAGGAACCGGAACTCGCGGCCGCCAAGATCAATGCATTCGCCGGCAACCATGGGCCTGAACCGCCCCTCGTGCTCGGGGAAATGCAGGGAATAGTCCCGCACGTCACCGACGACCAAAGCCGACGGATACCGGTCCAACAGCCAAGGAAGGTTCCCTGCGTGGGGGATCTCCGGGTGGGTGGGGAAGACGTAATCCAGGGAGCGGTTCCCGAGGACGGCGTCCAACTGGCCAATTACCGTGGGCAGGTGGGCCGGGTCTCCGGTGTCGACCAGGATCGCGGCCTCGGCTCCCACCACGAGGTAGGCGGACACGTGGTAATGGACCTCCTGCCCCTGGGCATTGGCCGGGAGGCATCCGCCCAGCCAGTGGACGCCGTCGGCGATCGGCCGGGCAGCCGTGGTTTCGTTGCTCACCGTATCCCCTGTTCCCTGATGGCGGCCGCCAAGCGTTCCGCCTCTTCGGCACATTCCCCGGCGCCGACGAACGGCGCTCCGTAGCCGGGTCCGATGGCGGTCACGTCCCGTTCCCGGACGATCCGCAGGACGTCCCGGGCGATCGGGCGCGTGTCCGCCTCCGAGAACCATCGGAACTTGCGGAGCCCGTCCCGCGGGTCGGAGCCGGCGCCGCCCCCATGCGTGAAGGCATCCGAGGTCAGCAGTGCCCCGGATTGCGGGTCGAAGATCCACAGCGTCGGAAGCAGGCGGAGCAGGGGCGAAATGAACTCAAGGACGACGCCGTCCATGACCTCAACCTCAAGCGCGGTCCCCGGCTCCACCGAGACCCGTTTGGCCGTTGCCGCCGCCCGGGGTACGGTGATGCCGCCGGTGTACCAGACCGCCTCCACCTGCCGGTGGGCTTCGATTGCCGGAAGGTTCAGGCAACATTCCATTTCGGTCCGGGTCAGCACGATGGACAGCGGTTCCCTTGGGGAGAGCACACGGTCGAGCTGCTCCAAAACCTCCGTCTCGTGGAGACGGATTCCGGTATCGACGAGCACGGAACCGGAACGTCCCCTGATCAGGTAGCAGTTGACCGGCTGGCTCCTCCGGACATCCGGAGGGCACCAGCTGATCCGCTCGTCCAGCAGGATGTCGCCACCCAACCGGTGGATCCGCCCGTTTCCCGGGAAACCGGCCTCCAGGCCGGAGGACAGCGGTTCGACAGTGGATGGGCTCATCGTTGGACGCCCCTTTCAGCCGTGCGCTCGTCCTACGGAGTCCGCGGACTCCCACACGGCAATGGCCTCATCGACGGCGCACACGTCATGGCGTGCCCGCATGACGGTCAATGCCGCATCGTGGACGACGGTGTCGTAGGCCCCGACGGCGTCCTCCAGCAGGACGGCATAGAAGTCGTTGTGTACCGCGTCGCGGAGCGTGGCCTCCACGCACCCCCCGGTCGAGACTCCAACCAGGGCAACGGACTCGATCCCCTGGCTACGAAGGAGCAGTGCCAGCTCGGTGCCGACGAACGCGCTGGGCCGGCGCTTGGTGATGACGGCTTCCCCCTCCTGCGGCATGCACGGCTCGCAGAAGTCGGTTGCCGGGTCGCCCTTGAGGCTCAGCCGGCCCAGGTCGATGGGTCGCCCATTGGCCGCCGTGTACAGGGCGCGCAGCCACGCGGGCGGCGAGCTCGCGCCGTCGGGAAGGTTTTCGACCCGAATGTGGAAGACCGGCACGCCGTTCCTGCGGGCGGCCGCTATCGCTTTCCCGCAGCGCTCGGCAACGGTCGGCATCATGCTCAGGTCGTGCCCCGAATCGCCAATGGCGCCTCCGGCAGAAACCGCACCCTTTTGCATGTCGATGACGACCAGCGCCGTCGTTGCGGGGTCCAGCAGTTCCTCAAGGGTGTCGCGTACAAGTTTTCCGCACAGTTCAATCATGGTGTTCTTCCTGGTTAGGGCCGGCGCCGGCCGGCGGTTGCTGCCGCTGGCCGGCGCCGGAGAGGGGCCTGTGGCTATCGGCCGAGGGCGTTGAAGTAGATCTGGCCGTTGGTCAGCGGGGCCGCCCCGGGCAGCCCCTCCTTCGCGACGAGCATCCCGCGGGTCTCGACCAGGGAGAGGATGGGCGCCCCGGCGTCCACCCGCGAGGTCATCTTGTTGAGCAGATCCGTCCGCTTCTCCGCCTCGTCGAGAGGGGTCGCGGCCAACTCGATGCGGGTCTTGTCGAACTCCGAGTCGGACCAGCCCGTGCTGTTGCTCGGCGCACCGGTGACGTAGAAGGCGTAGCTGTAGAACGCCGGGTCGGCGATCACGATCGGCTCCGCGTAGAGCGCCGCCTGGTAGCGGCCGTCGAGCAGCGCGGTGGAGAAGTCGGTGGTGCTGGCCACGTTCTTCAGTTCCACGTCGATACCGATCTCTTTCAGCATCGACTGGATGAGGACGGAGCTCTTGGCGGCGACCGGTCCCGGCCGGGTGGTGCTGTAGGTGAGCGTCAGGGGAAATCCGTTGGCGTAGCCGGCCTCCGCGAGCAGCTTCTTGGCACCTTCCGTGTCGAACTTGTAAGAGGCGGATCCCTCGACCATGGGGAAGATCGACCCGGCGGCCTCTCCGTATCCGGCATAGGCTCCCTTGACCAGGGCTTCGCGGTCGATCGCCATCGAGATGGCCTGGCGGACCTTCTCCTCGGCCAGCGGCCCGGTCTTGGTGTTGAACATCATGGTGTCGCGGGTCTGGCTTGGGCAGTTGATCACGGCGACGCCCGGCGCCCCCTCAAGGGACTTGTACTGGTCGTAGTCAAACCCGTTGCCCACCTGCACCTCACCGCTCTCGACCAGCTGGCTGCGGGTCGCCGTGTTCGGCACGGCCTTGACGACGACGCGCCTCACGGCCCCGCGTTCTCCGCCCCAGTCCGGGTCGGCCGTTACGGTGAGGGACGTTCCGGGGCTGAACTCCTCAAGGTCCCACCCGCTGTAGTCGGCAAGGTTCTTCGAGAGCCAGTTGTTGGCCGTGGGGTCATCCGCCGTGACGTGCTTCTTGGCCTCGGTGCTGTCGTGGATGTAGAACAGGTTGTTCTGCAGGGACTCGACGGTGAAGGAGTTCATGCCCGTCGTGTTGAGCTGCACCGTCCGGGGGTCGATGACCTTGACCAGGTCGTCCACGTTGAAGCCGCTGCTCTTCAGGGTTCCAGCCATGACCGGCTGGCGCTTCATGCCAATTTCCAGGCTCCAGCGCACATCCTCCGCGGAGAGCGTGTTGCCGAACTGGCTGGTGAGCGAGCGGAGGGCGACGACGACGCCGGTGCCGTCGGCGGTGGGTTCGACGCTTTCGGCCAGCCGTCCGGACACCCCTACCGACGTGGCCGGACAGGACTGCCCACCGCTGGCGTCGGTCTTGTATTCGAGGAGCTGGGAACCGAGACCGCTCAGCACCACGTGGGAGGCGCTGCCTCCCCAGGGAGCGGGGGTGAGGCTGTCGGGAAGGGCCCCGACCGCAACGACGACGTTGTCGAGCGAACCGGCCGAGCTGCTGGCGGAAGATCCGGCCGCGCAGCCCACGAGGGATACGGTGAGGGCGGCGGTCAGGCCGCCCGAAAGCAAGCGCAAGCGATTCATAATCCAGGCACCAGTTTCTGTGAGAGATGGTCAGGGAATGCGAGGGTGCTGCTTTGTGGGTCCTACTGCGCGTCAGTAGCGGTATGCCTGCTTGTGTCCGGCCCTGATGATGGGCTCCACCTCGAGGATGTTGGTGATGAAGTTCCCGTGGGTGGGGGCGACCGAACTCACCCCGAGCTCGTCGACGAGGCGCAGCACGCGGTCATAGACGTGGTCCGCGTCGTTGGCGAAGCGTGCCCAGTACAGGGCGCTGCCGGTGAAGAAGGCGGCGTTTTCGACCGCGATGGGTACGGCCAGTTCGCCGGTGGTCAAGCCGCATTCGCCGGGCAGGTGAACGGGATCCTCGTCATCGAGCTCGGGGCGGTGCATGTAGCAAAACCCGTCGGCGGTGAAAAGCACCCCGCTTTCCGGAACGAAGCCCCACTGCGTGTTGGGCAGGTCGCGGATCATGGCCTCGACCACCACGAACTCGCAACCGCCCAGGTCGATCCGGTCGCCCGGCACCCGTGCGTGCAGGTTGGGGACGATCTGCGGGTAAAAGAGGTGGTAGTCGCGAATGTCCCCCACGATCTGCACCTCCGGGTACTTCTGCACGAGGCGGGGCAGGTTGCCCGTGTGGGGAAGCTCCGGGTGAGTGGGGAAGACGTAGGTGAGTTGCCGGCCGTCCAGGAGGTCGTCCAGCGTGCGGGAAATGATGTCCCAACTGGAGGGGTTGCCGGTGTCGACCAGGATGGACGAATGCTCGCCCTGGACCAGGTACGTGGAGTTGTGCCCGTGGATGACGCGGTCCTCCAGGTGGAACGGAAGGCAGGAGCTCATCCACGTCACGCCGGTGGCGACGGTGCGCGGAAGGTCGCTGCTCATCGTTTCGACAAGTTGTTCCATTGGTCCTCCTAGACCGTCTGGGGTGTCAGGTGGGCGCGCTGCGGCGACAGGGCGGCGAGCATGAAGTCAAGGTGCCGGCGCACCACGTCGCGCCCGCGGAGCACGCATCCTCGGGACGGGGCGATGGTCTCCGGATCGAGCGAGTCGAACTTGTCGGTGAGCCACTCGCGAAGCGGCTCGCAGGTGGACCGCGGGATCCATTCGTACTTCGCGTAGAGGTGCCCGGCGACCTGCTCCGCCGTCGTCGTGTCGTCGACGGTGGAGTCGATGATCCGGGGACCGTCGGGGCGTTGCATGACGCCGTGGGTGAAGGTGTCGGAGGTGAAGAGCGTTCCGGTATCCCCGTCCCAGCCCCAGAAGGTCGGCAGCAGCCGCAGCAGGGGCGCCTCGACCTCCACCACCCTGCCGGGAGCCACGTCGATCTGGGTTGCACGGGCCAGGGAGTCGCCCTCCCCCGTGCGCTTCGCGTCGATCTGGTGCCGGCGTCCGCGCAGGGCCATCCGGCTCAGGTCGTCGAAGGCGTCGAAGGGGTTGATGACACCGCCCGTGAACAGTCGCTCGATGTCGAACCTGCCGGCAATCGGCTCGAGGTTGGACACGCAGTCCATCTCGCTCCGGGTGAAGAACACCGAGAGGCCGCCGCCCTCACCGACCAGCGCGGCCAGGTCGTCGAGGATCTGCCCGCTGTGGATGGCAAGCCCGGAGTCGATCAGGAGCCGGGAGTCGCCTTCGGTGAGGAGGTAGCAGTTCGATGGCTGGTATCCCACGGCGCCCGCGGGAACCCAGCTCACCCGTCCGTCGAGCGGAATGGACCCACCCAGGACGGCCAGCTTGTCTGAATGAAGTATAGTGAACATGTCTTCAATCTATTGAAGTCGAAGGAATCGTGTCAAGGGTTTTTCAGGAACGCGCCGCAGTCGGCTGCGGGCTCCGCAGGCGCTGCCGGCCGGGGATGGCAGCACTGCGCGCCCGGGGGTCCAGCAGCGTGATGAGCGTGTCGAGCACGACGTAGCCGAGCAGACTCGTGGCCCCCATGATCAGGACGAATCCCTGGATGACGGGGATGTCGCCCTTCAACACCCCGTCCAGCGACCAGCCGCCGACACCGGGCCAGGAGAAGACGCTCTCGATGATCGCGGCACCGCTGAGTGATGCCGCGAAAAGCAGCACCATGTAGGTCATCAGGGACCCTCGAATGTCGCTCAGGGCGTACCGGTACACCTGGACCGGCCGCAGGCCGCAGGCCCTGGCGAACTCGATCTGGGGCGAGTTCAGGACTTGGAGCAGGCCCGTGCGCACCGTCTTGCCGAACGGGGCGGCGAAAAACAGGCCCAGGGTGACGATCGGAAGGACGGCCCTGCTGAGGATGGAGGAAACAAGGCCCCACTCTCCGGCGAGCACCGCGTCAATGGGAACGGATCCGGTCACCCGGGGCGGAGGGATGTCGGCGCTGGAGAGCATGCCCAGCGGCGCCGGAGCGACGTTCAATTGCTGGTAGAAGATGAAGAGCAGCAGCAGGGCCAGCACGAATTCGGGCATCGCCATCAGGAACGAAACTCCGCCCGTGAAGGCCTTGTCGGCCAGGCGCCCATACCGGTAGGCCGCGAGCGTGCCCGAGGCCATCCCGATGGCCAACGCAAGGATCAGCCCGGGAACCAGATAGACGAGCGTATTGGGCAAGCGGGTCCAGATCTCCTCGGAGACCGAGCTTCCCGTGAAGAAGGAGTGGCCCAGGTCGCCGGTGAGGGCCCCACCCATGTAGTCGAGGTAGCGCTCCCAGAACGGCAGGTCCAGCCCCAGCTGGGCGTTGATCCGGGCCACGTCGGCGGGGGTGGCGTATTCGCCCAGCAGGGCAACCGCCGGGTCCCCGGGAAGCAGGGAAACCAGCCCGAAACTCAAGGTGATGAGTCCGAGCAGAAGCAGGAAGGCAATCACCACCCTCGAGGCGATGTAGCGGATCATGGGGTTACCGCCTTTCCCGGGCATGGAACGCCCGTGTCGGAGACGTCGCCGGCAGCATCGGGCGAGTAGGGAATCGGCGGCATGGCCGCCGACATCAACGCTTGGGTGTAGGGCTCCTGCGGGTTGTCCAGCACCTCGCTGGTTGCGCCGGTCTCCACGATGCGCCCGCGGCGCATCACGGCCACGCGCGAACAGAAGCGGCCGACCGTTTCGATGTCGTGGGAAATGAAGACGTAGGTCAGGCCCCGGGACACCTGCAGTTCCGCGAGCATCCGCAGGATTGATGCCCGGATGGTCAGGTCCAAGGACGCGGTCGGCTCGTCCAGCACCACCAGGTCGGGGTCGGTGACGAGGGCCCGCGCGATGCCGACCCGCTGCTGCTGCCCGCCGCTGAGGTTCGCGGGGCGGCGTTCGAGGAAGTCCGCCGAGAGGCCCACCTCCTCAAGCGTCCTCGTCACGCGGCGCAGCCGCTCCGCCCGCCCGCCATAGGTACGGGCCACGATCAGCGGCTCCTCCACGATTTGGCGGATCGTCAGTCGCGGGTTCAAGGAAGCGAACGGCTCCTGGAACACGATTTGCCAATCCCGGCGCCGCTTGCGCAGCTGCCTCCTCGTCAGCGCGCGGACGTCTTCGCCGTCGAGGACGATCGACCCGGAGTCGGCCTCGTTCAGCCTCAGGATCAGCCGGCCCAGGGTGGACTTGCCCGACCCGCTCTCGCCGATGATGCCGACGCACTCGCCGGGCTCGACCGAGAGCGAAACGCCGTCGACGGCAACGACTTCCTGACCCTGGGGACCGCGAAAGGTTTTCCTGAGGTCTTTTACTTCGATGATGGGCATGGTCATGACCTCCACACGTCGGAGAGCTGGGCTGGCCTGGGGGCGGGGCCGGCCGTCGTCGTCCCCGCTCCTCCCGCCAGGGACGGAGCGGCGTGGCGTCCACCGCCCTCCTGCCGCACGACGGAGTTGAGCAGCGAGACGGTGTAGGGATGCTGCGGACGCACGAACACCTCGGACGTGGGCCCCTGTTCGACGATGCTGCCCTGGTACATCACCAGAACGCGGTCGCAGTATTCGGACACGACGCCGAGGTCGTGGGTGACGATGAGCATCGAACGGCCGCTCTCCACAGTGAGCCGGCGGAGGGTGTCGAGCACCTGGCGCTGCACCGTCAGGTCAAGCGCGGTCGTCGGCTCGTCCGCGATCACGAGGCGGGGGTTCAGGTACAGGGCCATCGCGATGACGACGCGCTGTGCCATGCCCCCGCTGAGTTCGTGGGCGTAGCCGCGCATCACGCGCTCGGGATCACCCACCCCCGTCGCGGCGAGCAGTTGGAGGGCACGCCCGCGCGACGCGGCATCGCCTTTCTGCCCGTGCGCCTTGGAGATGTTCGCGAACTGCTTCTCGATCCGCGTCACCGGGTTCAAGGCACTGAACGGGTTCTGGGCGACAAAGCCGATCTCCCTCCCCCGGATCTGCCGGATCTCCCGCTCACGCATTTCGAGGAGGTTCCTGCCGGCAAATTCCGCGGTCCCGGCCGCGACCCGGCCCGGCGGCATCAGGAGCTTGATCACCGAGCGCACCACCGTCGATTTGCCGGATCCCGATTCACCCACGATTCCGACGGTCTCGCTGTCGCCAACGTCGAAAGAGATGCCATGCAGTGCCCGCACCACACCCTGCCGGGTGTCGAATTCGGTCACGAGGTCCCGCACCTGAAGTTGTGTAGTCATCGGGCCCGCTCCACTCGCTCGATCCTGTTCTCCACTGCCCCCGCGATGACGTTGAGTGACCCGATGGCCAGAAGCATGGCCAGCGTCGGAAAGGCGGCCGCCCACCACTCGCCCCGGATCAGCATGCTGAAGCCGTCGCTGATCATCGCGCCCCAGGTCGGCTGGGGCGGCTTGACCCCAACGCCCAGGAAGTTCAGCGCCGCGATCGCTCCCAAGGCGTTCGCCGCCGTCAGCGTGGCCTGCACGAGGACCACCCCGTAGGCGTTGCGGAAGATGTGGTTGAAGGCGATGCGCACCGGCGAACACCCCGTGGCGACGGCGGCCTCCACATAGCGCGAGGAACGCAGGGAGAGCGCAGCGGCCCGTGAGAGCCGAACGAACCGGGGCGCTCCCACGATCGCAATGGCGACGATCACATCGGCCGCTCCGCCGCCCATGAGTTGGATGGAGACCACGGCAATCACGATGATCGGCAGCGCGGCGAAGGCATCGATGATCCGCATCATCGCGTCGCCGGCGCGGCCGCTCGTGGCAAACAGCCCCAAGGGGACGCCCACCAGGAGCGACAGGGCCGTGGCCGCCAGCGCGATCGGGAGGTCGAGCTTCGCGGCTTCGATGGTGCGGGAAAAGACGTCCATCCCGTTGCCGTCGGTGCCGAACCAGTGGACCAGGTTGGGCGCAATGCCGATGGCGTTCGGGTCCGGCCGCAAGGGGTCATGGGGAAGCGGCAGGAGCAAGGCTGCGAGCGGCAATCCGACGATGACCGCAACCGCGGCGGCCGTTAGGGCCGGCTTGGACTGGCCGTAACCGCGCGCCCGTCCGCGCTTGGCCCATCCCGAGACCCGCAGCCCCGGGGAGGTGGGAGGAAGCCCTTGGACGCTCATGGGGCTCCTTCACAAAGCGGGTACGGCACTTCGGAGGGACCGCGTTTCCTGGCGACTGGCGGCTGTAGCATCTCAAGCTCCCTAGGTATTGATTTCCGTGGCGACGGACGGGTTCATATCAAATGCCCATCACTTTATTGAATCGGCACTCTAGCGCCGACCAGACCGGGGAACACCCCTAGACAGGCTTGTTAGCATCACTTATATGCCGTGCGGCCTGGATGCCTAGAGCACTCTGCTGGGGATGGACCCATTGACAGCATCAACACTACCTTCAATATAGTGATGAGTGCCATAGTTTGATGAACATCCAGAGCCGAAAGAACGGGAACCAGTGATGTCACACCCGCAAGAAACCGCCACCGTCGCCTTTACCGAAGCCGCGGAAGCCGCCCCCGGGGTCCGCTACCTGCTCCACGACGGCGAACTGGTGGACTATGCCGATGCCCGCCTCCATGTGCTGAGCACCACCCTCAAGTACGGCGTCGGCGTCTTTGAGGGATTCCGCGCCTACTGGAGCGAAGACGACCAGCAGCTCTACGCCTTCCGCGTCGAGGACCACATGAAGCGCCTGGTCGAGTCCATGAAAGTCGTGGAGATCGAGGGCCCACGGGACACCGCCGCCCTCACCGAGCAGCTCCTCGGCCTGATCCGGGCGAACGGCCTGCGTGGCAACCTGCACATGCGGGCGCAGGTCTTTGTCGATTCCAGCGACGGCAAGCCCGAGGACACCGGCCCGTCGACGGTGTTCATGGCTGCGATTCCCATGGGCAACTACTTCGGCACCTCGGGGCTGCACGTGCAGATCAGCAGCTGGGCGCGCCTGTCCGACCGGTCCATGCCGCCGCGGGTCAAGTCGATCGCCAACTACCAGAACGGCCGGCTCGCCCTCCTGGAGGCCCGCCGCAACGGCTACGATGCGACGCTGCTGCTCACCGAGAACGGCCATGTCGCGGAGGGCGCCGGCTACAACGTCTTCATGGTGCGCCAGGGCCGGCTCTGCACCCCTCCGGTGACCGAGAGCATCCTTGAGGGAATCACCCGCGACAGCGTCCTGCACCTGGCTCGGACCGAACTCGGAATCGACGTCGACATCCGGCCGATTGACCGAACCGAGCTGTACTCGGCCGATGAGGTCTTTGTCTGCGGCAGCGCGGCAGAGGTCAACCACGTCGCTTCGGTGGACCGCACGGTCATCGGCGACGGGACCGCGGGCGAGACCACCCGGCACCTGCAACGCCTCTACCGGCAGGCGGTGATCGGCCGGGTCGCAGCCGACCGGAACTGGGCAACCCCCGTGTATCCGGGCTAGGGGTGGTGCCTCATGCGCAGTTTCCCCATGCTCAATGACATGCAGCGTGCCGGCCACGAGCACGCCTCCGCATCGTTCACGGCCAATGCGGCTCCGGTGCTCGAGGTCGGCCAGGGCGAGCCGTTCCGCCTGGACGCACGCAGCCTGCTCACCGGCGGCCTCTTCGAAAGCACCGGCGAGTACGAAAAGCTCTCCATCCCGGTGACGGGACCCGTTGCCGTCCGCGGCGCGAATCCAGGCGACGCGCTGCGGGTCGACGTCCACGAAATCCGGATCGACAGCCGCGGGGCGATGGTCACCCTGCCGGGGCGCGGCGGCTTCAGCGGCACGCTGGACCGCGCGGGACACGTCGTGGAAATCGTGGACGGCATGGTCCGGTTCGGCGACGGCATCACCATCCCCGTGCGCCCGATGGTCGGCAAGATCGGGGTCGCGCCGGACGGCCCGAGCCCGAACTCCAGCACGGTGGGATTCCACGGCGGCAACATGGACTGCAAGGACGTGGTCGCCGGCTCGGCCGTCATCCTCCCGGTTCAGGTGCCCGGGGCACTGCTCTTCGCCGGTGACCTGCACGCCGTGCAGGGCGACGGCGAATGCTCGCTCACCGCGGTCGAGGTTGAAGGGAGCGTGGTGCTCTCCTGCCGGGTCCTGCCGAACGCCTCGCTGCAGCGCCCCGTGGTGTTGTCCGGCGGCTCCGTCATCACCATCGGCGACGGCGACGACCTCGACGAGGCCGCCCGCCACGCACTCGACGACATGCTTGCGCTCGTCGTGGCCGACCGGGGCTGGCCCCGGGAAAAGGCCGCCATGCTGCTGAGCGCGGCCGCGGACGTTGCCGTGTCCCAACTGGTCAACGCACGCGCCTCCGTCAAGGTCACCCTGGCCGAGCGCTATTTCCTTTCCCCCCCGTTCGCAGCCACTACCCCCGACACCATGAATGCGTAGGTACCCCATGTTCGATCTCCTTCTCACCAACGGCCTTGTGGTCACTCCCTCGGGCGCCCACCGGCTGGACATCGGCATCACCGGCGGCAAGATCGTCTCGCTCCGGGAACCCGAGCTCGACGCACCGGACGAGGCCCGGCGCCAGGTGGACCTCCGTGGACAACTGGTCGTTCCCGGGGGCGTCGACCCCCATGTTCACACCAACTCGGTGCTTCCGACGGCAGCCGAGAGCGGCATCAAGTGCTTCGGCCCGGACCGGGTCAGCGAAGGTGCCATCTACGGCGGCACCACCACGCTGGTCGATTTCGCGCACTGGAAGCCCGGTGACGAACTCTCCGAATCCTTCGCCCGAAAATCCGCGGAATGGGCCGGGTCCACCTACACCGACTACGCGCTTCACGGCACCTTCAAGGAGCCGGAGATCCCCTTCGAGGTGCTCGAGCAGATCCCCGACGCCGTCGCGGCCGGGCACGGCAGCTACAAGGTGTGGATGACCAACACCACCCCCACGCGCCCCAAGCAGAAAACCGACCTGGGCAACATGTGGGGGCTCATGGAGCAGACGGCGGCGGCCGGCGCCATGCTCGCCGTCCATGCGGAGGACGACGACATCGTCATGTACGCCTACAAGAAGCTGCAGCACCAGGGCAAGGTCGGGCTCGAGTACATGCATCACGCCCACAACAACCTGTCCGAAAAACTCTCGTTCCAGCGCGCCATCACCCTCGCCCACCACGTGGGCGCCCCCATCTACCTGATGCACGTCAGCGCCCGCGAAGGCGTGGATGCCATCCGTGAGGCACGCGGCAAGGGCCAGCCGGTCTACGGCGAAATCCTCCCGCACTACGCGTACTTCACCGCGGAGGACTACCGCCAGAAGAACGGCGCGATCTACCACACCTACCCCTCGCTCAAGTCGGCGGACGACCGGGACTCGATGTGGGATTCGCTGCTCGACGGGTCGCTCAGCACCCTGGCCACCGACGGCGTTTGCACCGACCTCGAAGTGAAGACGCGCGGCAAGACGATCCTCGATGCGACCGGCGGCCACGCCGGCGTCGAAATGAGGATGGCCGTCGCCTACACGGAGGGTGTGGCCAAGCGCGGCCTGGACCTCACGCGTTTTGTCGACATCACCTCGGCGAACGCGGCGAAGATCCTCGGCCTCTACCCGCAAAAGGGCGCGATCGCCATCGGTAGCGACGCGGACCTCGCGGTGCTCGACACCACGGTCGACCGCACGATCACCGCCTCCGACCTGCACGAAGCCGACTACACCCCGTGGGAAGGCTACCGGGTGGCCGCTTGGCCGAGCATGACCGTCCTGCGCGGGCAGGTGCTCGTCGAGGACCGCCGACTGAAGATGGGTCCGGGAGGCACGCTGCTGAAGCAGCGCGTTTCCAGCGACGTTCTGAACCGCCCGGCCTGCTAGCAAGCCGGTTGCCGGCCGTCTCTTGCCGGCAACCGCCGGACCATCAACGCCAAAACACCCGTCGCCCAGGACGAAAGGCAGCCGTGAGAGCACTTGACGGTATCGGCCAGGTTCCACGCCGGCTTGGCCCGGAACAACGGCCGTGATCCGCGAAATGGCCGGCGAGGCCGCCGCCACGGTGCCCGTACGGCCGGGCGGAACTCCTGGCGTGGAACCCGGCAGCGGATGGTCCAAAGTCGTCGATATCTCGGCACTCACCAAGGGAGACCGGATCGAGGTCCGCCGCGGAGGGCTCGTACTCTTCGGCGGCCTCGTCGACGAGGCCGCTCCCGAGTTGGGCATCGTCTGGCTCCGGGAACACACGCTCAATGAACGAAGGATCCTGGATCCAGCGGGCGTCAGCATCTGGCGGAACCTGCGGGCCGACGGCTCCTAGACACTCCCCCGGCGCGGGGCCCGCACCGGCCGGCTGCCATGCCCTGCGTGGCAGCCGGCCTCTTTGCGCCTCCAGCCGTCAAGGGATTCACCCCCGCGCCCCGGTGAAGTGGCACGCGCTTGCCCTGGCGCCCCCGGATCGGCCTGGAACCGAATTCGGACCAAGCGCCGCTGCCGCGCGGTCCCGGCGCACGACGACGGCCCGCACTCCCCCGAGGGGTGCGGGCCGTCGTCGTGCGCGGCTAGAGGTCGGCAAGAACCGTGGCCGGGCTCTGGATCGCGTCCGCCACGTACCGCAGGAACCCGGCGGCGGTGCCGCCGTCGCAGACGCGGTGGTCGAACGTGAGGGTCAGTTCGGTGACCTTGCGCACCGCCAGCTGCCCGTCGACCACCCACGGGCGGTCGATAATCCGGCCGACGCCGAGGATGGCGGCCTCCGGGTAGTTGATGATCGCCGCCGATCCGTCCACCCCGAAGACCCCGTAGTTGTTCAGCGTGAACGTGCTTCCGGACAGGTCCTTCGGCGTTCCCGCGCCGTCGCGGGCGACGGCGGTGAGCCGCCCGATCTCGGCGTCCAGCCCGCGGGCGCTGAGCCGGTGGGCTCCGCGGACGCACGGGACCACCAGGCCGCGGGGCGTCTGCGCGGCGAAGCCGAGGTTCACGCCGTCGAAGGAGACGATCTCCTGGCTGCCGTCGGCGGCCGTCTCGATCCGGGTGTTCAGCTCCGGGTACCGGGCCAGGCCTGCGAGCGCGAACCGGGCGATGAAGGCCAGCAGGCCCGGGGTGTTCGCGGGGTCGGCCGCCTTCATCCCGGCGCGCAGCTCCAGCAGCGCGGTGGCGTCGACATCGACCCAGACGGTGGCCTCGGGGATCTCCGCGCGGGAGCGGGTCATGGCCTGGGCGATGGTCTTGCGCACGCCCTTGACCGGGGTTCGGGCCTCGATCGGCAGGCCCGTGGCCGCGTCGGTCTCGGCACCGCCGGCGGTCCCGACGACGATCTCCGCGCTGCCGGCCGCGCCGGAAGCAGCCGGGAGGACTTCCGCCGGCCGGGACTCCGCCGCTGCCGTGCCGGCGATCGCGGCCTCGACGTCCGCCCGCAGCACCAGACCCTCGGGTCCGCTGCCCCGCAGCGCGGAGACGTCCACCGCGTGGTCGCGGGCGAGCTTGCGCACGATCGGGGAGACCACCAGCGGGGCGGCACCGCCCTGTTCGATATGTTCCCGTTCCAGGGTGGCCACGCCGCCCTGGGCGGGAGCTGCGGAAACCGCGCGGGCTGTGCCTCCGCTTCCGGCGCTTCCGCTTCCCGGGCCCTTCCCCGCAACGCTGCGGGTCCGCGGGCGCCGGGTCCGTCCGCCGGCGTGGCCGCCGGAGGTGCCGTAGCCGATCAGCACGTTGCCGGAGCCTTCGGATTCGACGGCGGCGGCCTCCGGGCGGGCCCCGGCCCGTTCCTCCTCCGCGTACGTCTGTCCGCCGGCGGGGACTTCCGACGGCGCGGCCGCGCCGCCGCCGTCGGTCCCTCCAGCGCCAGCTCCCTCGGACTCGGCCCCTTCAGACACCGAGATCAGCGGCTTGCCGACATCGAGCGTCTCCCCCGCGGCCCCGTGCAACTGGTGCACCACCCCGGCGTACGGGCTGGGGACCTCCACCACCGACTTGGCGGTTTCCACCTCGGCGATCGGCTGGTCCACGGCCACCGGGTCGCCGACCTTGACCAGCCAGGTCACCAGCTCGGCCTCGGTCAGGCCCTCCCCCAGGTCGGGGAGCAAAAACGTCTTCACGGCCACGGTTAGTCCTCCCACTGCAGGTCGTCGACGGCGTCGAGGATGCGGTCGACGCTCGGCAGGAAATAGTGCTCAAGCTTGGGGGCCGGGAACGGCACGTCGAAGCCGGTCACCCGCAGCACGGGCGCGGCCAGCGAGTGGAAGCAGCGCTCCTGGACCCGGGCGACGATCTCCGAGGCCACGGACGCGAAGCCCGGAGTCTCGGCAACCACCACGGCGCGCCCGGTCTTGCGGACCGAGGCGCAGACCGTCTCGTCGTCGAACGGCACGATCGTGCGCACGTCCACGACCTCGAGCGAGCGGCCCTCTGCCGCGGCGGCCTCGGCCGCCGCCAGCGCGACGGGCACGGAGGGCCCGTAGGCGATCAGCGTGGCGTCGGTGCCGGGCCGCGCAACCAGTGCGCGGCCCTCGGTGCGGGAGGTCCCGGCCTCGTACTCGGCGCGCAGCGCCTCCAGGTCCACCTTCTCCTTGGAGAAGTAGAGCTTCTTGGGCTCCATGAACATGACCGGGTCGTCCGAGTCGATGGCCTCGCGCAGCATCCGGTAGCCGTCGGCGACCGTGGCCGGGACAAAGACCTTCAGTCCCGGGGTGTGGGCGTAGTAGGACTCGGAGGAGTCGCAGTGGTGCTCCACGCCGCCGATGCCGCCCGCGTACGGGACGCGGATGACCATCGGCATCTTCAGCTTGCCGCGGCTGCGGTTATGCATCTTGGCCACGTGGGAGGCGATCTGCTCGAACGCCGGGTAGGCGAACGCGTCGAACTGCATCTCGATCACCGGGCGCATCCCGTTCATGGCCATGCCGACCGCCATGCCGACGATCCCGGATTCGGCCAGCGGGGTGTCGAAGCAGCGGTTCCGCCCGAACCGCGCGGTCAGCCCGTCGGTGATGCGGAAGACCCCGCCGAGGGTGCCGATGTCCTCGCCGAACAGGACGACGGCGGGGTCCGCTTCCAGCGCGTCGGCCAGGGCGGTGTTCAGCGCCTTTGCGAACGTCACCGGGCCCAGGTCCGGCTTGGCGGCGGGGATGCCGGCATTGCCCGCACGGCTGGAGGCCTGGCGGGCGGCGGCCGCGGCCACGGGGACGTCGGCGGTGGTCGCAGGGGTGGTGGCGGTCTGGCTCACTTGGTGTCCTCCTCACGGGAGAGTTCGTCGGCAAGCCGGGCGGACTGCTCCACCAGCTGCGGCGTGGGGGTGGTGTAGACGTAGCGGAACAGGTCCTGCGGGTCGATCTTGGCCTCGGCGTTCATGCCGTCGCGCAGGGTGGTGGCGGTGGCCTCGGCGGCGGCGGCGATGCGCTCCTCCCCCGCGTCGTCCAGCAGCCCGCCGTCGCGCAGGTAGGTGCGCATGCGGGCCACCGGGTCCTTGGCCAGCCACGCCTGGACCTCGGCGTCCTCGCGATAGCGGGTGGCGTCGTCGGCGTTGGTGTGGGCCTGGATCCGGTAGGTGTGGGCCTCGACCAGCAGCGGGCCGGACCCGTTGCGGGCCAGCTCCACGCCCCGGTCCAGGACCGCCAGCAGCGCCACCAGGTCGTTGCCGTCGACGCGCTCGCCGGCCATGCCGTAGCCCACGGCCTTGTGGGCCAGCGACGGGGCGGCGGACTGGGCCGAGAGCGGGACGGAGATGGCGTACCCGTTGTTCTGCACGAAGAACACCACGGGCAGCTGGAACACGGCGGCGAAGTTCAGGGCCTCGTGGAAGTCGCCCTCGCTGGTGGCGCCGTCGCCGCACATGGCCAGAACCACGGTGTCCTCGCCGCGCAGCTTGGCGGCGTGGGCAACGCCCACGGCGTGCAGCAGCTGGGTGGTCAGCGGGGTGCACTGGATGCCGACCTTGTGCTTGAGGGAGTCGTAGCCACCGTGCCAGTCGCCGCGGAAGATGGTCATGGCCTCCACCGGGTCCACGCCCTTGGTCATCACGGCCACCGAGTCGCGGTAGGTGGGGAAGAGCCAGTCGCCCTCGCGCAGGCACAGCGCGGCGGCGACCTGGCAGGCCTCCTGGCCGTGGCTGGACGGGTAGACGGCCATGCGGCCCTGCCGCACCAGGGCGGAGTTCTGGTCGTTGACGCGGCGGCCGATCACCAGGCGCTCGTAGGCGGCCAGCAGCTCGGGGCCCTCCGGCAGCGGGTACTCGTGGCCCGGAGCGGTGCCCTGCTCGGCGGCCGGCCGGAGACGCCCCTGCTCGTCGATGATCTGGATCTGCCCGCGGGTGGGGAGCATGTAGTCCTCGGGGGTGATCCCGAAGGCCCGGGCTGCGGCGTCCGGCCGCGCGGACGGCGTGCCCGGACGCACGGCCCCGGCACTCGATGCGGCTTGGGTCATGGGGTGCCTCCCTGTCGATGGATGGGCCGCCTGCGGTGTGGCGCACACCACTGCGGACGACGTGTCGAACTCCAGTATGGGAAGGAGAACGGATCGTATCCAGACGCAACGCAAAACGTGGAAGATTGGTCACTATCGGGTTATTTTGGTGGACAAAACCCCAAAACGGAGGGCCCGGAAGTGCCACCCGTCACGTCCCACCGAAAGACCCCCATGGAACCGGCACGCACCCCCCTGGACGAGATCGACCGCCGCATCATCGCCGAACTGACGCGGGACGCCCGCCAGTCCATCACCCAACTGGCGCAGCGGACCCACATCTCCCGGGCCCACGCCTACTCGCGCATCCGCCGGCTGGAGCAGGAGGGCGTCATCCTGCGCTATTCGGCCGTCGTCGACCCGGTGAAATCGGGCCTGAACGCCTCCGCCTACGTGACGCTGAAGCTGCGCCAGCACTCGTGGAGGGAGCTGCGCGAACGGCTCGCGGCGATCCCGGAGGTCCAGCACATTGGCCTGGTCGGGGGAAACTTCGACGTCATCCTGCTGGTCCGGGCCCGCGACAACGTGGACCTGCGCCGGGTCATCTTCGACCACCTGCAGTCCATGCCCGGCGTCCTGGACACCCAGACGTTCCTGATCTTCGAGGACGTGGACACGCGCCTGCCCGGGTAGCCGCAGCGCTGTTGGATTACAGCGTAGTTGGGTTACGGCGCAGTCAGATACCGCGCCGGTGGCTACTGCCGGCGCCGCCCGCGGCGCACGCCCACCACCGCCGCGGCTCCGAAGACCAGCGCCCAGGCCACGAAGTTGGCCACCAGGACCCACAGCTCGTCGCTCCCGGCCCCGCTGGCCAGGGTGCCCTCCAGCTGCGGCCAGCGCACCAGCCCGACGTACCCGTACATCGGGGTAAAGCGGGCGAAGTCCAGCATGCCGCCGCTGAGCGGGGTGAACACGTTGCCCACGAAGGACATCAGCACCAGCACGCCGGTGGCCACGCCCAGCGCGGATTCGCTCTTGCCCAGCGTCGCCACGGCGAAGCCGAACAGGCCGAACATGGCGGCCCCGGCCAGGGTGATCAGGAAGGTCTGCGCCCAGATCAGCGGGTCGTCGGCGGTGGCGCCGGTGAGCGCGCCCAGCAGGTGGACCGCCAGCACGGCCACCGAGGTGATGGCCAGCGCAACGGCCACCTTCCCGGCCACCAGCGCCGCCGGGCGGGCGGGGGTGAGCGCCACCTGGCGCCCCCACCCCTGCATCTGTTCGACGGCGGCGCTGCCGGTCACGCTGGTCGCGGCCAGCGCGGCGCCGTAGGCGGCCATCGAGGCCATGACGTAGAAGCGGACGTTGCCGGACCCGGCGGCGTCCTCCCCGCCGCCGAGGGAGACGCCGAACACCAGATACATGACCGCGGGCATGAGGACCACGAACATCAGGTTGCCGGTGTCGCGCAGCTGGCGGACAAGGTCGATGCGCAGGTAGGTCGCGTTCATGAAGGGCTCCCGGCGGTGGTGAGGGCGACGAAGGCGGATTCGAGGCTGGGCGCGGAGATCTCCAGGTCGCTGGCCCCGAATTCGGTGAGCAGGGCGCGCGCCAGCGCGTCCGACTCGGTGGTGACCACCGCGGCGCGGTTGCCGTTCAGCCCCACTTGGCGGACGCCGTCGTACGCCTTCAGCCGTTCGACGGCGGCCCCTGGGTCCCCGGGCAGCGTGGCGGTGACGGTGCGGCCGGCGGCCATGGCGCGGATGCGGTCGGTGGGCCCGTCCGCGACCAGCTTTCCGGAGCCGATCAGCACCGTGCGCTGGGCGAAGCTCTCCGCCTCCTCGAGGTAGTGGGTCGCGAAGAGGACGGTGCGCCCGGAGTCGGCGTCCTGGCGCATGGTGTCCCAGAACTCGCGGCGGGCGTTGACATCCATGCCGGCGGTGGGCTCGTCCAGGATCAGCAGGGCGGGGTCCGGCAGCAGGGCGAGCGCGAACTTGAGCCGCTGCTGCTCCCCGCCGGAGCACTTGGAGACCCTGCGGGAGCCGATGCGGGCAGTGTCGGTGCGCTCCATGACCTCGTCGATCCGGTGCCTGGCCTTGATCCCTTGTTTGGCAGAGTGCAGGGAGGCGATCGCGGTCATGGTCTCCCTTACGGTCAGGTCCCGCAGCAGGCCGCCGGTCTGCATCACGGCGGACACCCGCCCGGCCTGCACGGCGCGGCGCGGACTGGTGCCGAGCACCGAGATGGTGCCCGCGTCCGGCACGGTCAGGCCCAGCACCATGTCCAGGGTGGTGGTCTTGCCGGCGCCGTTGGGACCCAGGAACGCCACGATCTCCCCGGGGTACACGGCCAGGTCGATCCCGTCGACGGCGGCGACGGGTCCCGCGGCGCCCGGAAACGCCTTGCGGACCCCCTCAAGGAGCAGGGCCGGATCCTTGCTGGTGGTGGTCATGGGTCCATCCTTGCGGTCGGGGCCGGGACGGGGAAGCCGCGCCGCGGCACGCTCCCCCACCGGCCACTCTTCCCGACCGGAGCCGCGTCGCGTGCGGCAACACGCTGTTGCGACGCTGCTCACACGGCCGAAACGCCGGTGAAACCGCCGCCTCCTAGGGTTGTGGGTACCCCGACGGCGGGGCCAAGGCGCGGCACCGGATGCCGATGGATGAGGAGGCGGAATGCACACCCAATGGCTGACTTTCGCGGAGGTCGACTGGTCCAACCCGGTGGGGGCGGCCCTGCGCGAGGCGCAGCAGCGCGAACTGGCCGTCCTCTCCGGCGATCCGCTGCACGAACCCGGCCCGCCGCCGACGGCCGCGGACATGCCGATCTTCCTGGTCGCCTACAAGCGCAGCTCGGGCGAGCCCCTCGGCTGCGGCGGCCTGCGCCGGCTGGACGGGCACACGGCCGAAATCAAGCGGGTCTACGTGGTCCCCTACGCCCGCGGCTCGGGGGTGTCCTTCGAGATCCTCGAGGCCCTCGAGGCCCGGGCCGTGCAGGAGGGCTACCTGGAACTGCGGGCGGAGGCCGGATCGTTCCAGCACAACGGCCGCCGGTTCTATGAACGCGGCGGATACTCGGTGATCCCGGGCTTCGGCCCCTACGCCGGCAACGGGGACTCGCGCTGCTACGCCAAGGCGCTGCGGCGCACGGTGGCGGTGTAGGGCACGCCCCTCACTCCTCGGCGGCGGGCTCCAGCCGAACGACGACGCCCTTGAAGGTCGGCTGGTTGCTGATCTCCGCCACGCTGTCCAAGGGCACCAAGACGTTGGTCTCCGGATAGTACGCGGCGGCACAGCCCAGCGCCGTCGGGTAGGGAACCGTCCGGAAACCTTCCGCGCGGCGCTCCAGGCCGTCCCCCCACACGCTGACCAGGTCCACGAGCTGCCCTTCGGCCAGCGCGAGCCGGGAGAGGTCCTGGGGGTTCACCAGAACCACGCGGCGGCTGCCGTGGATGCCCCGATAGCGGTCGTTGTCGGTGTAGGGGATCGTGTTCCACTGGTCATGGGAGCGCAGCGTCTGCAGCACCAGGTGTCCCTCGGGAGCCTCCGACATCTGCCAGGCGTTGCAGGTAAACAGCGCCTTCTCGGTCCGGGTGTGAAACACGCCTTCGTTGACCGGATTGGGCAGCCTGATGCCGCCCGGGCGGACCACCCGCCGGTTGAAGTGCTGGAAACCCGGGATGACATTGGAGATCCGGTCGCGGATCAGCCCGTAGTCGCCTTCGAACTGGTCCCATGGGATGTCAGCCTCGCCGTCGAGGGTGAGGCGTGCGAGCCGGCAGATGATGGCGACCTCGCTGAGCAAGGTCCTGGAAGCCGGTTCCAGGCGTCCCTGGGTGGTGTGGACCTCGCTCATGGAGTCCTCCACGGTGACGAACTGCTCGCCGGTGACTTGGATGTCCCGTTCGGTGCGGCCCAGGGCCGGCAGGATGAGCGCGGTTCGGCCGCAGACCGTGTGGGACCTGTTGAGCTTGGTGGAGATGTGCGCGGTGAGGCTGCACCGCCGCATGGCGTCCTCGGTGACCTCGCTGTCCGGGGTGGCCCGGACGAAGTTGCCCGCCGCGCCGACGAAGACCTTGATGCGGCCGTCGCGCATGCCCCTGATCGCGTTCACCGCGTCGACTCCGTGGGCGCGGGGCGGCTCGAAGCCGAACTCCTTCCGCAGCCCGTCCAGGAACGAGTCCGGCATCCGCTCCCAGACCCCCATCGTCCGGTCACCCTGGACGTTGCTGTGTCCACGCACCGGGCAGGCCCCGGCTCCGGGCTTGCTGAGGTTTCCGCGCAGCAGCAGGAAATTCACGATCTCCCGGACGGTGGGGACCGCGTGCCGATGCTGCGTCACTCCCATGGCCCAACAGACGATGACGCGTTCGCTGCGCATGACGTCGTCCGCGGCCTGTTCGATTTCCTCCCGGGCCAGCCCGGTCGCGGCAAGGATGTCTTCCCAGGCGATCGTTCGGGCGTGCCGGGAGAACTCCTCGAACCCGCTCGTGTTGGAGCGGATGAAGTCGTGGTCGAGCACGGCGCCCGGCCGGACGTCCTCGGCTTCCAGCAGGAGCCGGTTCATGCCCTGGAAGAGCGCAAGGTCGCCGCCGCTGCGGATCTGGAGGAACCGGTCGGCGATCTGGACCCCGCGCCCGACGATCCCGCGGGGCTTCTGCGGGTTCTTGAACCGCATCAGTCCGGCCTCCGGCAAGGGGTTCACTGCGATGACGCGGGCACCGTTGTGCTTCGCCTCCTCGAGCGCGGAGAGTTGGCGCGGGTGGTTGGTGCCGGGGTTTTGCCCCACCAGGAAAATCAGGTCGGCGTGGTAGATGTCCTCCAGGCTCACCGTGCCCTTGCCGGTGCCCAAGGTCTCGGCCAGCGCGAATCCGCTGGACTCGTGGCACAGGTTGCTGCAGTCGGGCAGGTTGTTGGTGCCGAAGGCCCTGGCAAAGAGCTGAAGGAGGAAGGCGGCCTCGTTGCTGACCCGGCCCGAGGTATAGAAGGCCGCCTCATCCGGCGAGTCCAGCCCCTTCAGCTCCCCGGCCAGCAGCCCCAGGGCATCGGGCCAGCTGATCGGCTCGTAGTGGTCCGAATCGGGCCGCTTGACCATCGGCTCGGTGAGCCTTCCCTGCTGGTTGAGCCACAGGTCGGACCGCTGATTCAGGTCGGAGACCGAATACCTGCGAAAGAAGTCGGAGGTGATGCGTCGCGAGGTGGCCTCGTCGTTGATGTGCTTGGCGCCGTTCTCGCAGTACTCGTTCAGCTGCCGGTGCCCGGGAGACGGATCGGCCCAGGCGCAGCCGGGGCAATCGATTCCGTTCACCTGGTTTATGGACAGCAGCGTCGTTCCCACCCGCGACACCGACGTTTGGTCCAGGGAGTACTCCAAGGCATGGGTTACCGCCGGCACCCCCGCGGCCCATTCCTTGGGCTTGGTCACGGTGAGCCGTTCGTCCGGTTCTTCGCTTGCAGGGTTCTTCATCAGGCGCGTCCCTCGCTCCAGGGTTATCAGGCAGGCCAGCGTTATCCGACGGGCCACTGGGGGACCCGGCTTCTGGCCGGGTCCGGTTGCGCGGGATAGACGTGGCCGTTGCGGATGCTGCCGCGCCAGGCCCCGCCCTCTTGTCCCACACTCTCGATGAATTCTTTGAAGTGGCCGAGTTCGGCTTGGACCACACGGCGGGTGAGCCCCGGGATCCGGGCGATGAGGCCCGCGCCGTTTGCGCTGAACTGCATACGTACAACGAGCTCGGTGCGGTCCGGGGCCGTCGCGCGGAACGAGACCTTGCCCTGGTGCATAAAACGCCGGTCGAGGCTCCGCCATGCCACGTGGGAATCGGGCACCTGTTCCACGATCTCCACGTCGAACTCGTGCCGCAGCGGGCCGCGTCCTATCACCCAACGGGTGAGGTTGGGGCGAATCTGGTCGACGTCCTTCACCACGGTCATGAACCGCGGGAAGCTCTCGAACTGCGTCCACTGGTTGTAGGCGGTGTGCACCGACACCGCGAGTTCGATCGTCTCTTCAACAGTATTCATGACCGCCCCGATCGAAGCCCCGGAGCCCGTTACTTGCCCCGCCTGTCCTTGCGCCGCGGCGGAGAATCCCACTCCCACTAGCGGCTTTCCGCATACGCCCACCAAGCGCCATGGTCCCCAGTATGACCGGCTCATTTGCCCAGTCAAGGCTCGGCACAGGAGGCCGCAGCCCTTGCGGGGAAAGTCCCACCGGGAGGGGCTGCGGCCGGTTGCCGGCGGCGGGCCGCAGCACCAATCCCCCACCCGGGTCCAGGAGGCCGCTACTGTCTGTTCATGGCACGCGACAACGACATCACTTTCCACACCCGCAAATGGGTCCGCCCCGAGGACCTGAACGCCAACGGGACGCTCTTCGGCGGTTCGCTGCTGCGCTGGATCGACGAAGAAGCGGCGATCTACGCGATCATCCAACTCGGCAACGGCAACGCGGTCACCAAGTACATGTCGGAGATCAACTTCGTGTCCTCGGCGCAGCAGGGCGACCTGATCGAGATGGGCCTGAGGGCCACGGCGTTCGGCCGGACCTCGCTGACCATGCGCGCCGAGGTGCGCAACATGTTCACGCGCCAGTCCATCCTGACCATCGAGAAGATCGTCTTCGTCAACCTGGGCGAGGACGGAGTCCCGGCCCCGCACGGCTACACGGAGATCACATACGACCGCGACCGGGTGCCGCGCGAGCATCTCCCCCGCACCCAAAACGACGCATAAGGTAGGCCATAGCGCCGCGGCCGCGCAATAGGTGACATCTGAATCGCGAAATTAGGCAAGCCTGAGCTAATGTTGGCCCGTGATCGATGAGAAGGCAGAATCCGGGCTCGCCGGAGACGACCTGGTGCTCCGCTACGGGAGCAGGGAGGTCGTCCACGGGGCGGGCGTGCGCCTGGAACCGGGACGCGTCGTGGCGCTGGTCGGGCCGAACGGCAGCGGCAAGTCCACCCTGCTCCGCGCCTTGGCGCGCCTGCACGACGTCGCGGACGGGACCCTGACGGTCCACAACGCCTCCGGTGGGGACCACGACGCGCTGCTGATGAAGCGCACCGACTTCGCCAAGCACGTCACCCTGCTCTCGCAAAGCCGCGACGTCCCCCACGGGCTGAGCGTGCGCGACGTCGTCGAGTTCGGACGCCACCCCTACCGGGGACGCTGGCGCGCCGCGGATCCGGACGGGCCTGCGGCCGTGGAGCGGGCGATGCTCCTGACCGGCGTCGCGGACCTGGCCGATCGGGGCGTCCACGAACTCTCCGGCGGCCAGCTGCAGCGGGTGTGGTTTGCCAGCTGCCTGGCCCAGGACACCTCCGTCCTGCTGCTCGACGAGCCGACCAACCACTTGGACCTGCGGTACAAGATCGAGCTCCTGGACCTGGTGCACGAGCTCGCCCGCGAGCACGGGGTCGCCGTCGGCCTGGTGCTGCACGACCTCGACGAGGCCGCCGCCGTCGCCGACCACGTCGTCGTGCTCTGCGAGGGCCGCGTCGTCGCGGCCGGGCCCGCCCACGAGGCCCTCGAGGCCGGGCTGCTCAGCGAGGTCTACCGCATCCCCATCGTCACCGACATCGACCCGCTCACCGGCCTGCTGCGCACGCGTGCCGTCGGCCGGCACGCCCAGCCGGCCAAGAGCCCATCCGCCACGGTCCATTCCGGCCCAGCCCAATCCGGCCCAGCCCACTCCGCCAAGGCGCGCCCCGTCCAGGCCCACCCGGTCCACCCCCTACCGGCCCAAGCCAGCTAGCCCGCCCAGGCCACCCCAACCGGCCTGGATCAAACCTCTAGGCCCAACCCTGCCTAGGCCCCGCCCTGTCTAGTCCCAACCCTGTCTGGGCCCCACCCGCCTACGCCTGCTCCACCCACACCCACTTTCGGAAGGACCCCTGAGAACCATGAAGACCCACCTCTCCCTGGCCGCCGCGGCTGCCGCCGCAGCGCTGTTGCTCACCGGCTGCGGCACCACCGAGGCACCCGCCGCCTCCGAATCCTCGACCGCCGCCGAGGCGATCACGGTCACCGACGCGCGCGGCAAAGAGGTCAAGCTCGACGGCCCCGCCACCCGCGTGGTCGGCACCGAATGGAACGCCGTCGAGAACCTCGTGACCCTGGGCGTCATGCCCGTGGGCGTGGCCGACGTGGAGGGCTACTCCGCCTGGGTGACCGCCGGCGCCCTCGACGACTCCGTCACCGACATCGGCACCCGCGGGGAGCCGAGCTTCGAGACGGTCGCTACCCTCGACGCTGACCTGATCATTGCGACGACGGACCTGCCCGAGGCCGCCGTGACCCAGTTGGAGGAGCTCGCGCCGGTCGTCGTCGTGGAGTCCGCGAACGCGAAGGGCCAGATCGCGCAGGCCGAGGAGAACCTCAACCTGATCGCCGAGGCCACCGGCACCGAGGAGAAGGCCACCGAGGCCATCGCCGCGTTCGACGCCGCGGTCGCCAAGGGCAAGGCCGCCCTCGAGGAGGCCGGGCTCGCCGGCAAGCGCGTGGCGTTCGCCGACGGGTGGGTGGCCGACGGGAAGGTCTCGATCCGCCCCTTCGTTGAAGGCGCGCTCCTGACGGACATCAACACCGAGCTCGGACTCGTCTCCCCGTGGGAGATGGAGGGCGACGCGGCCTACGGCCTGGCCAGCACCGACGTCGAGGGCCTGACCGCCGTGGACGCCGAGCACTTCGTCTACATCACCAACGGGGCCGATGACTTCACCAAGTCCCTGACCGACAACTCCGTCTGGAAGTCGCTGCCCTTCGTGGAGTCCGGCAACGTGCACCGCCTCGCGGACGGCATCTGGATGTTCGGCGGCCCCGCCTCGATGACCCAGTACGTGGACGCCATCGTCCAGTCGCTGACCGCGTAAGCGGATCGGCCCCGCGTGAGCGACACCGCGACAAAAGCGGGTCCGGACGCCCGGACCGTCCCGGCACCGGCGACCGCCATCTGGCGGCCCGGGGTCGGGACGGTCTGTGCCTGCGTGCTGGCCCTGCTCGCCCTCCTGTCCCTGGTCCACCTCACCCAGGGCACCGCCGCCGTGGGCCCGCGTGAACTGCTGGGCCTGCTGGCCGGCACCGGAACGGACCAGCAGACCGCAGTGCTGCTGGATTCGCGCATTCCGCGGCTTTTCGCCGGAGCCCTCGTGGGCCTGGCCCTCGGCATGGCGGGGGCGGCCCTGCAATCGGCCACCCGCAACGTGCTCGCCTCGCCGGACACGCTCGCGGTCAACGCCGGCGCCCACCTCGCGATCGTCGCGACCGCCGCGCTCGGGCTCAGCCTGCCCTCGCTGCTCTCCGGCGGGCTCGCCTTCATCGGCGGACTCGCCGCCGCCTCGCTGGTCCTGGCGCTCTCCGGCGGCGGCGCCAACGGGAACGGAGGGCCCATTCGGCTGGTGCTCGCCGGCACGGCCCTTGCGCTCGGGCTCGCCTCCGTCACCTCCGCCCTGCTGCTGCTCTTCAGCCAGGAAACCACCGGGCTGTTCGCTTGGGGCAGCGGCAGCATCGCCGTCACCGACATGGGCAAACTGGCCGAGTTCGCTCCGGTGATCCTGCTCGCGGCCACCGGCCTGCTCCTGAGCGCACGCCGCCTGGACCTGCTGGGCCTGGGGGACGATGCCTCGCGCCTGGCCGGCGCCGACCCGCGCGTCGCCCGCGTGACCGCCTTCGTGCTGGCCGTGCTGCTCTCGGCCTGCGCGGTGACCATCGCCGGCCCGATCGGCTTCGTGGGCCTCTGCGCCCCGGCGATCGTGCGGCTGCTGGCCCCGCGTGTCCGGGGACTGGCCCGGCACCGCGCCCTGCTTCCGATCTCCGGACTGCTGGGCGCCGTTGTGGTCATCGGGTCCGACGTCGTCGTCCGCGTCGTCCTGGGCGCCAGCGCCGGCGTCGAAATCCCCACCGGTTCCGTCACCACCGTGTTCGGCGCGATCTTCCTGGTGCTGCTGGCCGTGCGCATGACCGACGCCGGCCTCAGCTCCGCCGGTGACGCCCTCTCCCGCCTGCGCTCGCGCGGCACCTTCATCACCGTCACCGCGGTCCTGGTGCTCGTGCTCGCCGGCCTGCTGGTCGCCGGCTCCCTGCTCGGCGACGCGAAACTGCTGCTCGGCGACGTGCTGAACTGGATCACCGGACAGTCCGGAAACCGGGTGACGGCCATTCTGGACACCCGCATGCCGCGCGTGGCCGCGGCACTGCTGGCCGGCGTGGCGCTGGCCCTGGCCGGGACGCTGGTCCAGGCCGTGTCGAGGAACCCGTTGGCGGAGCCCAGCATCCTTGGCGTCTCCGCCGGCGGAGGCCTGGCCGCAATCGTGGTCATCACCGCGGTGCCGATGGCGGGCGCGTGGCTTGTCACCGGGGCCGCTTTCACGGGAGCGGCGGTGACGGCGCTGCTGGTGTTCGGCCTCGCGCTGCGGGGCGGCCTGCAGCAGAACCGCCTGGTGCTGATAGGCATCGGCGTGTCCGCCGGCCTGACCGCCCTGGTGACCGTGGTGCTGACCACCACGGACCCCTACAACCAGACGAAGGCCCTCACGTGGCTGTCCGGATCCACCTACGGGCGCACCTTCCTTTCCGTGCTCCCGCTGGTCATCGTGCTGGCACTCTGCCTTCCCCTGCTGGCCACGTTCCGGCGCGACCTGGACCTGCTTACGGTCGACGACGACACGCCGCGCGTGCTGGGGATCTCCCTGGTTCGCACCCGCCTGCCGCTGCTGGCCGCCGCGGTGCTCCTCACCGCCGGAGCGGTTTCCTCCGTCGGGGTGATCGCCTTCGTTGGCCTGGTCGCCCCGCACGCCGCCCGCACGCTCGTGGGGTCCCGCCATACGCGGGTGCTGCCGGTCGCGGCGCTTTTGGGGGCGTCCGCGGTGGTGCTCGCGGATACGATCGGACGCACCGTGATCGCCCCGGCACAGATCCCCGCCGGCATCATGACCGCCCTGGTCGGGACGCCCTACTTCATCTGGCTGCTCTGGCGTTCGCGGGCACGCCTGCGCTGACGGCTCCCGGCACAACACAACACTGCAGAGCACGCTGCCCTCCGGCCCCGAACGGGCCGGAGGGTAGCGTCGTCCTATGCGGTGAAGGATTTCCTCAGTTCCTCGCCCACGGTGCGTGCCGCCGGGACCAGCACTCCCAGGACGGGCTCAAGCTGGAAGCCTTCGGAGGGGACGACGACGGCGAGGGAGGCGGCCGCCCGGCCGTAGGGGCCCCGCACGGGGACGGCGACCGCGGTCGAATCGTGGTGGACGTATCCGCGGGTGACGGCGTGGCCCTGTTGCCGGACCTGGGCAAGGCGGGCCATAAGCGCCGGGTTGCCTTCCTGGGGTTCCGAGGAATAGCGGGGGCGGGGCATCGCCAGGATCCGGTGCTGTTCTTCCGGGCTGGCGTCGGCGACCAGGACCAGGCCGCTGGAGGTTGCGTACCAGGGCATGCGTCCGCCCACCGCGGTGAAGTTGATGGCCGAGTTGGGGGCGGACAGCCGCTCCAGGTACAGGACCTCCGTTTCCTGCAGGATGCCCAGCTGGGCGTGCTGCTTCAGGCCGTCGCGCACCTGCTCAAGATGGGGCAGCGCGAGCTCCCGCAGGCCGAAGACGCCGGGGGCGCGGACCGCGATCTCCCACAGCCTGACCCCGAGAATGAGCTCGCGGCCTCGGCGCTCCAGCAGTCCCAGCTCCACGAGTTCGGCCACGATGCCATGGACGGTGGCGATGGGCATCGAGGTGCGGGCCGCGACCTGCGTCAGCGTGAGCTCGCTGCGCGAGGGTTCGAAGGCCTCCAGGACGCGTACCGCCCGGGACATGGCCGACCTGCCATCGGATGATCTCGCCATGCCGCTTTCCCTCTTCTTCGTTTGATGCGAATTCCCCGGCGGGGCGGGGGTGACCCACATCATACTTTCGGAACAGCTCCCCTCCTTCCGAAAGGCTCCATATGAGCGTCACCTCGACAGCAACCTCGCTGGACCTGCCCGTTGTGGATTGGCTGGACCCGGCCGAACTGGCACGCGATCCCTACCCGAGTTACCGGCGCCTGCGGGCGGAGGCGCCGGTGGCCTGGTCGCCCGCCGTGAGGAAGGTCCTCATCTCGAGCTTCGAGGGGTGCTCGGTCGGCGAGCGCCACCCCGAGATCTTCTCCTCCAACGTTGCCGGGGGCACGATGGTGCGGGCCCTGGGGGGCCGGCCGCTCATCCGCAAGGACGACCCGGACCATGCCGCGGAGCGTGCCCCCATGAACAGGGCGCTTCGGCCCAAGCAGATCATGGACGTCTGGGCGGAGAAGTTCGAGGCAAACGCCCGCCGGCACCTGGACCGGATGCTCGCCTCCGGCAACGGGACGGCGGACCTGAACACCGACTACGCAGTCCCGGTGGCGGCCCGGAACCTGTGCGACATGGTGGGCATGTCCGGCGTGGACCCGACGGATCTGGCCCGCTGGTCCAAGGACTTCATCGCCGGGACCGGCAACGTGCTGGACCGGCAGGACATCTGGGACCGCTGCGACCGTTCGCGCGCCGAATGCGACGCCGCCCTGGACGAGACGATCGCCCGCCTCCGGCGCCGGCCGGACGCCTCCATCACCTCGATGCTCCTCGAGGGTGGCATGGACGAGGACAAGGTCCGCAACAACGTGAAGCTCACCATTTCCGGTGGCATGAACGAACCGCAGCACATGGTCACCAACATGGTGCGGCTACTCGAACGTTCCCCGGCGCAGAAGGCCGAAGTGCTCTCCGACGCCGGGTTGTGGAAGCAGGTCTTCGGGGAGGCCGTTCGCTACTTCTCGCCGATCGGCATGGTCACCCGGCAAACCGCCGCCGCCGTCGAACTCCACGGCGCCACCATTCCCGAAGGCACCCAAGTGGGCATGATCCTGGCCTCCGCGAACCGGGACGCCGCCCGGTTCACGGACCCGGACGTGTTCAACATCCACCGCCCGGCCGGAACCAACCTGGCGTTCGGCAGCGGGGTCCACCAGTGCGCCGGCAAGTGGGCCGTGCAGAAGGCCATCGGCGAAATCGCCGTGCCTTTGCTCTACCGGGAGCTGCCCGGCCTCCAGCTGGACCCGTCCCGGACCGAAACCTGGGACGGCTGGGTCTTCCGCGGCCTGACCAGCCTGCCCGTCACCTGGTAAGACTCCCCACCACACTTCAACCGCCACCGCACCCCAATCGAAGGGACAACGATGTCTTCAACCAGCCATGCCCACACGCCCGCGGCCCCCAACCTGGTCCGCGACCGGCGCCGGGTCGTCTTCTCCAGCTATTTGGGCACCACGATCGAGTTCTACGACTTCCTGCTGTACGCCACGGCCTCCGCCGTGGTCTTCGGGCCGGTCTTTTTCTCCGGGCTTGCACCGTGGGCGGGTACCGTCGCCGCGTACGGAACGTTCGCGGCGGGGTATCTCGCCCGCCCGCTGGGAGGGATCGTCTTCGGCCACTTCGGCGACCGGATGGGCCGCAAGAAGCTCTTGGTCATCTCCATGACCATCATGGGCCTGGCCTCCACCGCAATCGGCCTGGTGCCCGGCCCGGAGCTGATCGGCGCGTGGGCCGCGGTGCTGCTGGTGCTGCTGCGCGTCATCCAAGGCATCGCCATCGGTGGGGAGTGGGGCGGTGCGGCCCTGATGGCCCTCGAACACGCCGACCCGAAAAAGCGGGGCTTCGCGGCGTCCTTCACCAATGCCGGAGCGCCGACCGGCTCGGTCCTGGGCCTGCTGGTCATGGGCGGATTCTCGGCCATGCCGCGGGAGGCGTTCCTGGTCTGGGGCTGGCGGGTGCCGTTCCTGTTCTCCTTCGTGCTCCTGCTCGTGGGCCTCTACGTCCGTTCCCGCGTCTCCGAAAGCCCGGTCTTCACGGAAGCCATGGCCCGCCTCGACGCGGAAGCCGCGCGCACCAAAAACGCGCGGCGGCCGCTGCCGCTGTTGCAGGTCCTCCGCCGACCCGGCCTGCTGGTGACGGTCATCCTCGCGGCGACCTCGGCGTTCGCGCTGCAGACGCTGCTGTCCACCTTCGCCATCTCCTACACGGTGGCCGGCGGCACGCCACAGTCCCAGGTGATGCTGGCCTTTGCCGGCGCCGGAACCATCAGCATCGGCACCACCCTGCTGATGGGCAGGATCTCCGACCGGATCGGACGCAAGCCGCTGATGATCGCCGGCAACGTCCTCTTCATCCTCATTCTCCCGGCGGTCTTCGCGCTGCTCTCCAGCGGCAACCTGGCCCTGATCTTCCTGGCCTTCACCCTGGGCATCGTGACGCAGACCGTCCTCTACGGGCCGATGGCGGCGTTCATCGCCGAGCGGTTCGGCACCGCGTCCCGCTACACCGGCGCCTCCGTGGGCTACCAGATCGCCACCCTCCTGGGCGCCGGCTTCACCCCGCTGGTGCTCGCCACCCTCTACGGCTCCAGCGGACAGTCCACCACCCCGGTCATCGTCTACCTCTGCGCCGTCGCCGTGGTCAGCCTGGTCACGGTGGCCTTTATGCCCGAGTCCAAGGACCTGGACCTGGCCGAACCGGCACCGGATGCCGGGGAACCTTCCACCCCGGTCCGGACGACGGCGAACTGATCCAGACACCAACCATTCAAAGGATCCACCATGGCAAAAATTACCTTCAACCACGCCGACGGCCTCGTCGACGTCCTGGACGTGGAGCCGGGCACCTCGGTGATGCGCGCGGCCGTCACCGGCGGCGTGCCCGGCATCGTCGGCGAATGCGGCGGGCAGGCCATGTGCGCCACCTGCCACGTCTATGTCCGCCAGGAGCACCTGGGCATGCTGCCGGAGATCGGGGACGACGAGGAGGAGATGCTCGACTGCACCGTGGCCGAGCGCACCAGCCGCTCCCGCCTGGGCTGCCAGATCACGCTCGGCGAGGGCCTGGGTGAACTGGAAGTCGACGTTCCGGAAAGCCAGGTCTGAGATGTCCGCGCCAGCACGCATTGTCATCGTCGGCAACGGCCAGGCCGGCATCCAGCTGGTGGATTCGCTGCGCGCGGGGGGCTTCGCCGGCACCATCACGGTGGTCGGCGAGGAGGAACACTTCCCGTACCAGCGGCCTCCGCTGTCCAAGGACTACCTGGCCGCCGGCGGCACGCCGGGGCCGTTGCCGCTGCGGGCCCGGCAGTTCTTCGCCGGGGCCCGCGTCGAGTCCCTTCAAGGTGTCGCCGTCACCGGCATCGACCGGGCAAACCGCACCGTCGCGCTCTCGGACGGAACCGTGCTCGGCTACGACAAGCTGGTCCTGGCCACCGGGGCAGCCAACCGGGCGTTGGGGGTGCCGGGGGCCGGCCTGGGCGGCATCTTCACGCTCCGGACGTTGGCCGAGGCGGAGGCGATCCGGCGTCGCCTGGAAGCGGTGCGCAGCGCCGTTGTGGTCGGCGCAGGGTTCATCGGCCTGGAGTTCGCCGCAGCCGCCCGGGCCCGCGGCATCCCGGTCACGGTGCTGGAGTACGCCTCCCGCCCGATGGCCCGCGCCCTGACGCCGGTCACGGGTGCCTGGTTCGCCAACGCCCACCGCAGGATGGGCACCGTCCTGCGCCTGGACGAGGGCATCGCCGGCTTCGCCTCCGACGGTGCCGGAAACGTCGAAGCCGCCGTGTCCACCTCGGGAGAAACCTACCCGGCGGATCTGGTGCTGGCCGGCGTCGGCGTGGTCCCGCGCACCGAACTGGCCGAATCCGCCGGACTGGCTGTGGAGAACGGCATCGCGGTCGACGGGCAGCTGCGCACCTCCGATCCTCACATCTACGCGCTGGGTGACTGCGCGAGCTATCCCAGCGCCCATGCCGGGACGCGCATCCGGCTCGAGTCCGTGCAGAACGCCACGGACCAGGCCCGGCATGCCGCCCGCTCCATCCTCGGCACCCACTCCCCCGGAACGCCTGACTATGCCGAGCTTCCCTGGTTCTGGTCGCAGCAGGGCACGGCGAAGCTGCAGATCGCAGGCCTGTCCGCCCCCGACGACCGGACGGTCGTGCGCGGGGACCCGGGGACGGGCAGGTTCTCCGTCTTCTGCTACCGCCAAGGCACCCTGGCCGCCGTCGAATCCGTCAACCAGCCTGCGGACCATCTGGCTGCCCGCCGCCTGCTCGCCGGCGGACTTCCCCTGGCCCCGGAGCAGGCCGCCGATCTCGGCTTCGACCTCAAGGCCCACTCCAGGCAGGCTCCGGCCGCCGTCTGACCAGCCACCGGCCGCCGCCGGCCCGCGGCTTTTCGCGGGCCGGCGGATGGGTGATCCCTTCCCGGGGACCTGTTATGGCCTGGCCGCGGGTTGGGGGATCTCGGGGTCAAGAAGACTCCGGTTGCGGGCCTGGAGCAGCTTTGCCCTGACGGCACCGGCGACAAAAACGGCGACGACGGACAACACGAGCACGGCGGACAACTCGTTGGTGCCCCCGACCAGGGTGTTGAAGTTCAGAATGATCACCCAGAGGGTCGCGCCCATGGTGAGGAGGGAAAGCGCCGGCGCAATCAGGGAGTTGAACAGGCGGGCATCCTCCGTCCTGTTCCGCCGGAAGTAGACCAGGACGGAAAGCGAGACCAGCAGGTACGCCGCCAGCAGTCCAATGACCGCGATTCCACCGGACCAGCTGAAGACGACGGCAATCGGATCCGCGTTCAGGAGTGCGAAGAGGACAATGATCCCGGCGGCCCCGGCCGTCTGTGCCACGGAGGCAACGAGGGGGGCTCCGGTTTTCGGATGGACCCGGCCGAGTGCGTCCGGAAGGAGGCCGCCGCGCCCCAAGGCAAAGAGGTAGCGCGCGATTCCGTTGTGGAAGGCAAGGGCGGCCGCGAACGTCGAGGTCACGACGAAGATGCTCATCATTACCGGTGCCCAGCCGCCCAGGTACCTGTCGCCCAAGGCGTAGATGAAGGACGCGGTGTCCCCGGTTTCGAGGGCCTTGCCCGCTTCGGCGACCACGTTGCCCGGCCCGTAGCCCACGGTGATCATCCACGTCGTGAACGCGAAGAAGGCCATGATCAGGACCACGGACAGGTAGGTGGCCCGGGGGATCGACTTGCGCGGGTTTTTCACTTCCTCGCCGAAGACGGCGGCCGCCTCGAATCCGAGGCTGGACGCGAAGGCGAACATGAGCGCCACTCCCGGAGCCCCGGCGACGAGCGCGTCGAAGGAGAACACCTCCCCCACGGCAAACCCTTCTCCGGCGCCGCCCTGGATGGCCACGGAAGCGGCCATCGCGAGCATAACGCCCCACTCCCCCACCAGGAGAACGCCCAGCACCTTTGCGCCCAGTTCCAGGTGCAGGTATCCGAACACCTGGACCAGGCAGATGAGGGCCAGCGAGGCAACCCACCAGGGGATGTCGGTGCCCAGCAGGGGGTTGACCATGGCGGTGGAGACGGCGCCGAAGAAGCCGTAGATGGCGATTTGCACCGCGGTGTACGCGTAGACGGCGATGCCGGCGACCCCGGCGCCGGCGGTGTTCCCGAGGCCCTTGGCGGCGTAGGCATACAGCGCCCCGGCGTCCGTGACGTGACGGGACATCAGCACGTACCCGACGGCGAACAGCAGCAGGACCAGCCCGATGACGATGTAGGCGAGGGACACCCCGATCCCGTTGCCGATGACAATCGAAACCGGGACGGCGCCGGTCAGGCCGATCACGGGGCTTGCGGCGGCCAGTACAAGGAAAACGATTCCGGCAACGGAAATCGAATCGCGCTGCAGGTTGCTTTCGGGCGCGGCCTTGACCGCGCTGGGAGCTGGTGTGGTGCTCACGTTATCCTCCTGGTCAGCCGTTGATGATCTGGGGGACGCTGACCGCCTTGAGGCCCTCGACCCCAAACTCCAGCCCGTACCCGGACTGCTTCGCCCCTCCAAAGGGAATCAGCGGGTTGACCATGCCATGGGAGTTGATCCACACGGTGCCTGCCTCCAGGCGGGACGCGACCTCACGGGCGGCGGCGGAGTCGGAGGACCAGACTGAAGCGCCGAGTCCGACGTCGAGCGCGTTCGCCTTGGCGACCGCCTCCTCAACGGTGCTGTAGCGGATGATCGGCAGCGCCGGGCCGAACTGCTCCTCGGCCACCAGCGGGTTGTCGTTGTCGATGTCGGCGACCAGGGTGGTCGGGTAGAAGTAGCCGGGCCGGTCGGCGTCCGGGTTGCCGCCGAGCAGCACGCGGGCGCCCGATTCCTTCGCCGCGTCCACGAGGCGGGCGACGACGTCGAACTGCTGCTTGTTCTGCAGCGGACCGAGCACGTTGTTCTCGTCCAGGCCAACGCCCATCGGCATGGCCTGGGCGACGGCCGTGAGCGATTCGCAGACGGCCTCGTAGATGTCCTCATGCACGTACAGGCGCTTCAGGGCCGCGCAGGTCTGGCCGGTGTTGATGAACGCGCCCCAGAACAGGCCCTCGGCGATCGCGGCCGGGTCGGCGTCGGGCAGGACGATGCCGGCGTCGTTGCCGCCGAGCTCCAGGGTCAGGCGCTTCACCGTGTCCGCGCTGGAACGGATGATGGCCTTGCCGGTGGCGGTGGAGCCGGTGAACATGACCTTGCCGATGTGCGCGTGGGACGCCAGGGCCTCGCCGACGTCGCGGCCGCCCGAGACCGCCGTGAGCACGCCCTCCGGAAGTTCGCCGTTGATGACCTCGACCAGCGCGAGGACGCTCAGCGGGGTGTACTCGGAGGGCTTCACCACCACGGCATTTCCCATGCGCAGCGACGCCGCGATCTGCCAGACCGTAATCAGCATCGGCCAGTTCCACGGCCCGATCGCGCCCACGACGCCGATGGGCCGGTAGTGCAGCTCGGCACGCGTTTGGCCGTCGTCCACGACCGTCTCCGGCTCCAGCACCGTTGCCGCGGCCGCGCGCAGCCAGGCGGAACAGGCTCCCACCTCGAAGCGGGCGTTCGGGCCGTTCAGCGGCTTGCCCTGCTCCCGGGACAGCAAACGTGCCAGGTCCTCGGCTGAACGGTCGATGGCGGCGGCCGCTCGGTTCAGGGCCGCGGAGCGGGCGGCATGCCCCAGGGCCGCCCAGGCCGGCTGCGCCGTCCGGGCCGCGGCGACCGCGGCCTCCAGGTCCTCGACCGTGTGGACCGGCGCCTCGCCAATGCGCTCGCCGGTGGCGGGGTCGTGGATCGGGCGGCTGGTGCCGGGGGTGCCAGCCACGGACGTGTGGTCGAGGTTCAGGCCAGAGGTGCTGATGCTCATCGTGCTCCTTAAGGGTGGGTTGCAGGGGTACCGTGCCGGGAAAACGGAAGCGGCCTCGGATTGTGCCCTGCGTCACAAGAGTAGGGTTTTTCCCGTCTTTTTTCTACGTGGGGCGAATAAAGGTTTCCCCTACCCCCTTCACCGGACCGCGGGCCATCCTCCCTTCTGGCCCCCGCCGGGTGTCCGGCCGCCCCTCCCAAAGCAAGCAGGCCGAAGCGCAGGCGAGCCGGTAAAGGAAACCCCCATTTTCCGTTTGCCGCAGGCCCCATAGCATGCAGGAAAACAGTCACTGGAGGTCCCCATGCCCTACCCCACCAAGCACCACCGAATGCATCTGACCTGCTACATGGACACGTTCAACTACGGCTGGCACCACGTTGACCTCTTCGTCCATGACGAGCACGACCGCGAGGTCAACTGGGTCCACTGGACCGTGGCGGAGGACGGGCCGGAGGCCGCTGACGCGTCCATCCAGCTGGTGGAGCCCAAGCTCAGGCGGACCACGGAGTGGAAGCACGGCTTCAGCGCCAACGGACTGGAGTACTGGACGGCTGACGCCGCCTGGGCCTGACGGCCCGCCTCATGCGCCAAACGCCTGGGCCCGTCCTTCACAGGACGGGCCCAGGTGTTTAACCTGTTCCGGCAAGCGCGGGGCAGCCCGGTCCCTGCGCGTTAGCCGGCCGGCGTCCGCGCCGACACGTCCGGGGATCCGGCGAACCGCCGCTGCAGCCGTTCCCCGGTCCGGTCCGGGTTCAGGAAGAGCAGGGAGAGTATCCCGGCCAGGAGCAGCAGGGCCCCGGCGATCACGAAGGACTGGTTGACCCCCGCCGTCATGTTGGCGATCATCTCCACGCTGTCCCGGGTCCCCGGGGCGGGGGGCCGGTAGCCAGCCCCCTCCATGAAGAGGCCCACCGCCGTCGGCGAGACGATGGCGCCGACCGAGGCCACGCCACCGAGCACCGCCATCAGCACGGGGCGCTGCTTCGCGCCGACGGCGTAGGCCATGGCGCTCGGGGCCATCGGATAGATGACGCTGCAGCCGGCAGCGAGCGTCAGCAGCAGGACGGAGGCGGCACCGGAGGTGGCCGGCAGCAGCACGAAGGACAGCCCGGCCACGGTCAGGCAGGCGCCGAACGGGATCGCGATGGCCGTGCGGACGCTGTGTCCCCGACGCATCAGGGTGCGCCCCAGGAATCCCAGCCCGAGCAGGGTCAGGGCGCCGAAGATCCAGGGGAAGGTGGTGAACAGGGCCACCGTCTCCGGCGGCAGGCTGACGACGCCGGCCAGGTACTTGGGCGACCAGGTGGTCAGGAAGCCCTGGGTCCAGAAGTTCGTGAAGCCGGCGAAGACGGCGATGAGGAAGGAGGAGCTGAGCAGGATGGCGCGCCAGGGGACGCGCTGCTGCAGCTCGTAGCGCTGAGCCCGCTCGTCGGCCGCCGCAGCGGCCGGGTCGGAGGCTTCCGCTTGGCCTTCCGCCTGGCCCACGGACGCTTCGTCCTTCGCGGCATGCCGGAGGGCCTCGGCGGCCGCCTTGCCGTCCTTGCCGGCGAACGGCCCGTCGGCGCCCAGCTTCCACCACAGCAGGATCCAGGCCAGCCCGAGGATGCCGAGGGCACCGAACGCCCAGCGCCAGCCGAAGCTGCTGATGACGAAGGCCAGGAACGGCGCGGCAAGCACCGGCCCCAGCGTGGAACCGATGGCGATCAGGTTGCTGGGCAGCACGCGCTCGGCCGGCTTGAACCAGGAATGGGCCGAGGACAGGCTGACGGCGGTGGCCGGTCCCTCCGCGCCGCCGAGCAGGATCCGGGTGATGAGCAGCACGGCGGCCCCGCCGCCGAAAAGCATGGGGAACTGCAGGACCGCCCAGGCCACCCCCATGGCGAAGATGACCCACTTGATCGAGGTCCTGCCGGCGGCCAGGCCGATCAGCACCGAGCCGATCGCGTACAGGAAGAAGAAGGCGCTGCCGATGAGGCCGAACTGGACGGTGGAAATGCCCAGTTCCGGGATCGCCTGGTAGGCGACCAGCCCGAGCACCGCCTTGTCCGCGAAGGCGACAATCTGGAAGAGCACCAGCATGGTCGTGACGGTCCAGGCACGGCGGTTCATCCGTCCGGTGCGCAGGGCCTCCCCCAGCGTGCCGGAGGGGTCGGTCGTGGTAGTTGACATGGGATACCTCGGGGTTGGGTGAGGGCGCGGGTGTCCCGTGGAAAACGGGCGCCCCAACGCGGGATGGGGATTAGGCAGAAGGGGGAAATTGCCCGGAAGGCGCGTCCGGCAAGGCGCGGCCAAGCCACGCCGCGACATCGAAGAGCCTGCCTTCGTTGCCCGGCAGGCCGATGAGCTGCAGCCCCAGCGGCAGGCCGCCGTCGTCCTTCAGCCCGGGCACGGTGACCACGGGCAGGCCCATGGCCTGCCACGGGCGGCTCAGCACCGGATCGCCGGTCGCATCGAGGCCGGCCGGGGCCGGGCCCGGGGCGGCCGGAGCCAGCACCGCGTCGAAGCTGCGGAGGCGGGCGGCCACCTCGCGCCGGGCGGCGGCGATGCCGGCCGCGGCCTGCGCGTATTCGGCCGCGGGCAGCGCCCGGCCCCGGGCCAGAAGCTGCGCCAGGGGAACGCTGATGTCCGCGTCCCTGCCTTCCAGTTCCTTCCGCGTGCGTGCCGCCTCGTACGCCATGACCACGCCGTGCAGTTGGGTGAGGTCCCGGACGGCGGCGCTGAGCCCCAGTGATTCCACCCAGGCGCCGCGGGGCCGCAGGGTGGCCAGGACACGCTGGAGACCGGCCTGCATGGCATCGGAGATCGGGGCGACGTCGCTGCCATCCCAGAGCAGGAGGCGCGGCGCCCTGACGTGCCGGGGTTCGTCGTCGACGCCCGCTATGGCAGCCCAGGCGGTGCGCACGTCGTCGACGCCGGCCGCGAGGAATCCGATGGAATCCAGGCTGTGGCTCAGGCCGGTGACCCCGGCCGTGGGGATGGAGCCCGCCGCCGCCACGAACCCCGCCACGCCGCAATACGACGCGGGGCGGGTGAGGGAGCCGGCCGTCTGGGTTCCGAACGCGAAGGGGACCATTCCCGCGGCCACCGCGGCGGCCGAACCGCTCGAGGACCCGCCGGGCGTGTGGTCCGGCCGGTGCGGGTTGCGGGTGGGACCGGGGGCGAAGTACCCGTATTCGGTCGTGACGGTCTTGCCCAGGACGATTCCGCCCGCCCGCCGCAGCGAGGCCACGCAGGCCGCATCGGCACCGGCGGCCGGGGCGCCGTGGCGGATCGTGGAACCGCAGCCGGAGGGCACCCCGGCAACGTCAATGATGTCCTTGACCCCGGCGGGTATGCCCCACAGGGGTCCGCGGGCCGGCGCACGCCCCAGCGCCTCGGCGGCGGCCAGCGCTCCGTTGGCGTCGAAGGACACCCAGGCGCGGATGCCCGGGTCCAGGGCCTCGATGCGGTCCAGGCAGGAGCGGACCAGGTCCGCCGGGGTGGCCGCGCCGGATTCCAGCTGGCGTACCAGCGCGGCCAGCGACTGGGTGGGGGCGGTGGTCATCGGCATTTCCTCTTTCCCCCGGCTCAGACGGCGACGTGCTCGCCGAGCGGATTCACGCGCACGAAGTGGCGGTTGAAGTAGATGAGCCCGTGGCTGGATTCGTCCACGGCAACCCTGTCCACCCTGACGAACAGGACGGAATGGGAGCCCTGTTCGGCGACTCCCTCAACGGTGCCGAGGACCTTCACGTGGGCTCCGGAGAGCACCGGCACGTCCTGCCCTTCCTCCCAGATGTCCCAGGCAAAGCGTTCCTCCATCGGTATTTGGGTGGCTCCGGAGAAGTGCCGGGCCAGTTCCTCGTCCTCGCCGCTGAGGACGTTGATGCACACCTTGCCGTTTCTGCGGAAGATGTCGTGCGCGGCGCTGCGCTTGTTCACGCAGACCAGCAGGGTCGGCGGAGCGTCGGTCACCGAGCAGACGGCGCTGACGGTGATCCCGATGCGTCCGTGGGGCCCGTCGGTGGTGATGATGCTGACGGCCGCGGGCAGGTGCGCCATGGCCGTGCGGAAGTCTTTTTGGATCTGGGTCAGCTCGTTCATGGTTTCCTCCTGATCGGGTTGCGCCGAATCTATGGCCGGGAAGATTGCTGCGACATCCCGAGTTGCCCTAGTGCGGCGATGCGATCGCCCTAGCGCCGTAGGTAGTTTCCTTACCGGCAATCACGTTGACGGACCGTTGTCTCCTGCCTACCGTCGAGATGATGCTTTCGGGCGTCCTTGCTGTTTTGCGCTCACAGGGAGTTGGACCGTGGAAAATGCGGAAGCGATCGTGTACATCGTCGACGATGACGAGGAGTTGTGCGCGTCGCTCTCCTGGCTGCTGGACTCGGTGAACATCCCGTCCCGCAGCTTCAACGACGTGGCTTCCTTCCTGGCCGCCTACGATCCGGCCAGGCCCGCGTGCCTGGTCCTGGACGTGCGGATGCCGCGCACCGGCGGCTTCCAGCTGCAGGAGACGCTCAACCAGTCCGGGTCCCCGGTGCCGATCATTTTCGTCTCCGCCCACGGGGACGTGCGGATGTCCGTCAAGGCCCTGCAGCAGGGAGCCGTGAACTTCCTGGAGAAGCCGTACGATCCGCAGCAAATGCTCGACGTTGTCCAGGAGACGCTGGAGCTTGCGGTCACGCGCTTCGAGGAGGATGCCGAACGCCGCTCGGTCAACGAGCGCCTGGCGTCGCTGACGCCCCGGGAACGGGAAATCCTGGCCCTGGTGCTGGACGGGATGCCCAGCCAGAACATCGCGCGCAAGCTGGGCACGAGCGTGAAGACCATCGACGTGCACCGGGCCCGGATCAAGTCCAAGACGAATTCGGAAAGCATTTCGACTCTGGTCCGCGACATCCTGCGGCACCGCATCGACATCACCCCCTGACGCGCAGGCCCGCACGCCCGCTTCGGATACGACGACGGCGGCACCGGGCGTGCGCGCGCACGCCCGGTGCCGCCGTCGTCGGCAGGCGTCGGCGCGGGGCCGGGCCCCGCCGGCTAGCCTTGGGCCGGGTCCAGGGCGAAGTCGTAGGTGGCTTCGTGGCCGCGGCCGTCCGCGCGCGGGACGGGAGCGAGGATCAGTTCGGGCTTGACCGCCGAGGCGATGTCGTCGCCGATGTGGCTGTCGCCGGCGAAGTACAGCTGGGTGGTGATCAGCTCGTGTCCCGGAGCGGAGACCTTCAGGTGCAGGTGCGCCGGGCGCCAGGCGTGCCAGCCGGCGGCGGCGATCAGCTGCCCGCAGGAACCGTCCGTGGGGATCTGGTACGGGGCCGGCTGCACGGTGTGGATCCGGTACCGGCCGTCGGCGTCGGCGATCACGGTTCCGCGCAGGTTCCATTCCGGCAGCCCCGGGGCGTACTGGGAATAGAAGCCGGCATCGTCCGCGTGCCAGATCTCCACCTGTGCCCCGGCGATCGGCTCGCCGTCGACGTTGGTGACCCGGCCCTGGAACAGCAGCGGGGTGCCCTGCTCGCGTTCGCGCATCGGCAGCGTGGCCGGGCTTGGGAGCGCGGGAGCGCCGGGCACGTAGTACGGGCCCTCGATGGTGCCCTTGGATCCCTGGCGGTGCTCGCTGGCCACCTGCTCCACGGAGTGCTCCACCCAGACATCCAGGAACAGCGGCCATTCCCCGTCCTCGCCGACCTTGATCAGCCAGGCCTTGAACGCGTTGTACTCGTCGTAGCTGACCTTCTCCTCCAGCACGGCGTCGTTGATCGCCTTGATCACCCGGGAGGCGAGCAGGGCGACGCGCTCGGTGCCGGTCCCGGCGGCGGACTGCTTGTTCTCGCGGAACCGTTCGGTGGCACGGCTTCCGGAGGCGGCGGCGGTGGCCTGGGTTTGGGTTTGGGTAGTCATTTCCTGGTCTCCTCAGGGTTGGTGTCGACGGATTGGAGGGGCTGCGGGCCCGGCTCCGGGAAAACGGCGGGGGCTAGAACAGCTCCAGCATCAGCCGCGCCGAGCGGGCCCGGGAGACGCAGGTGGCGATCTGGTCGTTGGCCTTCTTCTCGCTCGCGGACAGGCAGTTGTCCCGGTGCTCGGGCTCGCCTTCCAGCACGCCCATGACGCAGGTGCCGCAGATCCCTTCCTTGCAGGAGGTGTCCACCGGGACCCCGTTCTCCTGCAGCACCTCGACGATGGAACGGTCGGCGGGGATCTCGAAGACCTCCCCGGAGTCCAGCTCCACCTCGAAGGCCGCGTCTCCCGAGGTGTCCGCCGGCTCCCCGGCTTGGAAGTGCTCGATGTGGACGTTGTCCTCGCCAAGCACCGGCCCGGCCAGGGAGAGCACGCGGTCCATGAAGCCCTCGGGCCCGCAGGTGTAGACGTGGGATGCGCCGGTGAGGCCTCCCAGGATCTCCCGCAGCACGGCAGGCTGCCCGTCGCGCGGAATGCCGAAGTGGAAACGGACCTTCTCACCGAAGCCGCAGCGTTCCTCCAGCAGGTCCGTGAAGGCGGCCAGCTCCCGGGAGCGGGCGAAATAGTGCAGCTCGAACGGCTTGCCTTCGCGCTGCAACTGGTAGGCCATGCTGATCATCGGCGTCACGCCGATGCCCGCGGCCACCAGCACGTGGCGGTCGGCGCTCCCGGCCACCTGCATCAGGTTCCGCGGCGCGCTGATCTCCAACTCGCTGCCGACCTCCAGCCGGTCATGCAGCGCCGCCGACCCGCCCCGCGACTCCGGTTCCCGCTTGACCGCCACCACGTAGGCGTCCAGGTCGTAGGGCGGGCTGCACAGCGAGTACTGGCGCACCACCTGGGTCGGGCCGACGATGTCGATGTGCGCCCCGGCCGGGTAGGGGTCGAACCCCCGGCCGTCCGCACGGACCAGCTTGAACGATTTGATGTGGTCGGTTTCCTCGAGGATCTCGGAGACCAACACCTTGAACATTCCCATGTCCGTGCTCCTTACTTGCTTCAGGTTCTGGGCCCAGGGCCGACCGCTGCGGCGGTCAGCGCATGAACAGCCCGCCGTTGATGTCCCAGCAGGCGCCGTTGACGCTGGCCGCGTCCGGGGAGGCCAGCAGGGCCACGGTGGAGGCGATGAACTCGGCCGAGCCCAGCCGTCCCACCGGAATGTTGGCCTTGATCCCCTCGAGCTTGTCCGCTGCGACGGTCTCGTAGACCACCGGCAGGTCCAGCGGCCCGGGCGAGACGGCATTGACGGTGACGCCCCCGGCCGCCAGGTCCCGGGCGAACACCTTGGTCAGGGTTCCGACGCCACCCTTGGCCGCCGCGTAGTGCGCGCCGGTGGCGGTGCCGCCGTTCTGGCCGGCCAGCGAGCCGATGTTGACGATGCGGCCGTAGCCCTGGGCCGCGAAGTACCGGCCGAACACCTGGCAGCCGAAGAACACCCCGTCCAGATTGGTGGACACGATCGCGGAGAATTCCTCCGGGCTGATGTCCATGACCGGCTGGACCTGGGAGCGGCCGGCGTTGTTGACCAGCACGTGCGCCCCTCCCCAGCGTTCGACGGCGGCGGCCAGCGCCGCTTCGAAGTCGCCCTTGCGGCGAACGTCCACGGCGACCGCGGCCACGGTGGAACCGCTGGGATCGAGGTCGTCGGCCAGTTCCTGCACCTTCTCCAGGCGACTGCCCGTGGCCAGGACCCGGTAGCCCTCGCGGTGCAGGGTCCGGACGATGACCTCGCCCAGTCCCCGGGTCGCGCCGGTGACGACGGCGACCGGCCGGTTCCCGGCGTCGGCCGCGGAGGGTGCCTGCAGGCTTTGGGTTGCTTTCATGACCGTGCCTTTCCTAGAGGAGGAACCCGGAGGCCGTGACGGCCCCGTCGGAATTGACCAACCGGACCACCTTCAGGTCGATCAGCGCGCCCTCCTCCGTGAACCGGACGCGGTGGGTGAGGTCGGCCGCGAGCAGGATGTGCTTTTCGCGCTTGAAACCCACCAGCACCTGCGCCGAACGCAGGGTGACGGCGTCCTCGGTCAGCTCCCCGACGGTGAAGCGGGAGATCGTGCGGGCGGTGCGGGCGGCGGCCACTGCCGACATCGAGTAGCCCTCGACCAGGCGGGTGACGCGCATGCGGCGCATCCGCGCGTCGTCGTACACCATGTTCAGGCGCGCCTCGAAGTCCTCGGTCTCCGGGTCGATCGGGATGACGTACTTCCCGTCCGCGGTCCACAGCCGCTCCCAGTCCTCGTACGCCTTGGCGTCCAGCAGGGTGGCCTCGTGCCAGACCAGCTCGATGGCCTGGGCCACCCGCGGGTCCGCCAGCCGGCCCAGCCGCAGCTCGAGACCCGGGGCGGTGTTCAGTTCGGTGGCGCTGTCCAGTTCGGTCGCGGTGCTCTGGCTAGTCATTGCTCATCATCTTCTTCCACTGTCCGTAGGCCTCGCGCATGCCCGATTCGTCGGTGACATGCGATGTCTTCCAGCCCTCCTCCGTGGTCCGCTCGCGGCCCAGGCCGCGGTTGACCAGGATGGGCATGTCCTTGTTCGCGTAGGCGCCGCGCTGCACGCGGTCCCAGGCCTCCGAGTCGTCGGGAGTGCCGAAGCCGAAGGGTCCCTGGAAGTGCTCGTGGATGCGCAGCCGCTCCCGGTTGACGGATTCCGGCCCGCCGTCCAGGCCCAGGGCGATGTGCTGGATCTCGGTCTCGTTGACGGCGATGGGCCGCAGGACGCGGAAGAAGGACATGGACATGGCCACGTTGGGGAACAGGTTCAGGTTGAAGCCGGCCCCGTGCATGGAGCGGACGATCCGGCGGACCTGCTCCGGCGGCATGGTCTGGGAGAGTTCCTCGATGATGTGTCCGAAGCGGCCCTGCAGGTCCTCGGTGCCGTCGTCCTCCTCCAGGTCCACGTGCTCGGGGACCATGATGGCCACGCTGTGGCCGTTGCCCAGGGCGTGGGTCACTGCATTTTCGTCGGTCATGAAGGAGAGCATGTCGGCGGTCTCGGCGTCCACCGAGGCCATCCAGGACCGGTGCACGATCGGGAAGTGGTAGCCGTCGGTGGTGTTCTCCAGCTGGATCTTCCAGTTGCCGTCGAACCGGAACCGGTGTTCGCCCTGGGCCTTGACGGGGTAGCCGGCGCCCTGCTTCATGAACCGGTCGATCCAGATCTTCGCGTCGCCGAGGAAGTCCTCCAGCGGTTCGATCTCCTGGTTGAAGCTGGCGAAGATCATGCCCGCGTAGCTTTCCACGCGCAGGCGCTCCAGCGGCATCTCCTTCTTCTCCACCACGCCCTCGTAGCCCTCCGGGTAGGGGATGCCGCGCAGCTGGCCCTCCAGCGAGTAGGACCAGGAGTGGTAGGGGCAGGTGAAGCCGTTGGCCTTGCCGCGCGGGACCTCGCAGACGCTGGCCCCGCGGTGGCGGCAGCGGTTGAGCAGGACGTTGAAGTTGCCCTTGCGGTCGCGGTTGACGATCACCGGCTGGCGGCCGATCGTGGCCGTCTTGAAGCTGCCGGCCTCGGGGATTTCGCTCTCGTGGGCGACCCAGATCCAGGTCCGGTAGAAGATCTTCTCCAGCTCCTGCTCGAAGATGTCCGGGTCCGTGTAGAGCTGTCCGGCCACCCGGTCGGTGCCGGCCAGGGCCGCGAAGCCGCGGCCGCTATCCACTGGTGTGGTGGTCATGGGGGTTCTCCTTCGTGGTGCTGCGGTTAGCGGGCGGTGCCCGCGGTGCTGAGGGTGGCTGTGCTGGGGATGTCCACCGGGGTGCCGTCCAGCGGAGTGGCGAAGAGCCTTTCGGTGCGGAAGCGGCTGATGGTGGCCAGGGCGCCGTCGAGGGCGAAGTCCACGTTCAGCCGGGCGGCCGCCAGTTCGCTGCTCCCGTCGGCATGGGCGGAGAGCTGCTGCATGATCCACGTCCCGTGGGCGGTGCTGCCGGTGACGTTGATGCGTCCCTCCCCCAGCACGTGGGCGTTGGCGGTGAAGTGCTCCGACGGCGGCAGGTAGCCCGCGAGCATGGCCACGATGGCTTCGCGCCCGGCGTGCCGGCCGAACTTGCCCTGGTAGTCCCGGCCGGTGCCTTCCCACACCGCGTCCGGCGCGAAGAGCGAGCCCAATTCGTCCAGGTCAAGCTCGGGATTCGGGACGTCGCAGAGCTGGAAGTAGCGGCCCATCACCCAACGCACGGAGTCGGCGGCCTCCAGCACCCGCAGCCGGGCTTCCAGCCCGGCGACGGTGGCCCGGGGACGGGAGGTGGTGACCATGGTCAGGAGCCCGTCTCGACGTCGTCGCGGATGGTCAGCGCGCGGCCCATCCGGGCCTCGATGGCCGCGTAGCGCCAGAGCGCGTGCTCGCCGACCGGGGTGGTACGGAACAGGTTGCAGGCGGCCTTGACCGTCTCCTGCGTATCGACGTCGGCCATGATGTAGCAGGTCCAGGGCCAGCCGGCGGACGGGCCCACCATGTGGGAGTCGTCGTCCATGGTGCCGACGACGTTTACGCCGGGCAGCGCGGCCAGCTCGCTCATCATGCCGGAGAAGGCGGTCCAGACCATGCCGATCCGGTCCTTGGGCAGGTCGAAGAAGTTCTGGTTGATGCCGATACAGAACAGCACGCGCAGCGGTTCGGGCGTCTCAGCCATGGGGGATGCTCCTTGCGGGGGTCGTGGGTGGTTCGGGGGCGCGGACGGTTCAGAGGAAGGCGGGGATGCCCGGCTGCTGGCCCATCAGGACCGCGCCGGCGCCGTCATATATGCCGTCGCCCAGGAAGGCGTGTTGGGTGACCACGGAAGCGTCGCGCAGGTAGCCCTGCAGCGGGTTGTCGTCGTAGATGGCGGCGGTGCCGGAGAGCGAGTAGGCGGTCTGGGCCGCCGCGGCGCCGGCCTTGGCCGCATGGGTTCCGGCCAGGCGCAGCAGCGCCTTCTGCTTGTCCGTGGCCGGATCGCCGGCGGCGACCGTGGCGTAGGTTTCCTCGGTGATGTCGTAGAAGAAGGCGGCGGCGGAGCGCAGCGCGGCCTCGGCCTTGGCGACGTCGATGCGGTAGTAGGCGCGGTCGGCGAGCTTGGGGGCTCCGGTGACTCCCGAGCGGCCGGCGCCGATTTCGATGGCGTAGTCCAGGGCCGCGCGGCCGGCACCGAGGTTGACGACGGCGAGCACCTGGGCCGCGTAGGCGATGGCCGGGTAGCGGTAGAGCGGCTCGTCGACGGTGGGTTCCCCGCCGCGGATGAACGTCCATTCCGCCGGCACGTCGACGCCGTCCACCACGATGTCGTGGCTGCCGGTGCCGTGCAGCCCGATCACGTCCCAGTTGTCCTCGATCCTGGCCTGGTCCGGCCGCAGCAGCGCCGTGCGCGGCTTGCCGTTGGCCTCCTCGCCGCCGGCGATGCCGACCCCCAGGATGTCCGCGCCCTTGCTGCCGCTGGCGAACCGCCACCGGCCGGACACCCGGTACTTCTCGCCGTCGAACTCCGCCCGCTGCACGGGGAACAGGCCGCCGGCGAAGGCCAGGTCCGGGCCGTCCTTGTACAGCTCGGCCTGGGTGTCCAGCGGCAGCGCCGCGAAGTAGATGAGGGCGGAGCCGAAGCTGGCCACCCAGCCCGAGGACGGGTCGACGGCGGAAATCCGCTCGATCTTGCGCAGGAACTCGGCCGGGGGCAGGGCGTCGCCGCCGAACCGCCGGGGCGTGGCCGCGCGGTAGAGGCCCGCGCGCTTCAGGTTGGCGATCACGTCCTTGGGGACGAACCGCTGCCGCCCGAATTCGGTGCGGCGGGCGGCGATCTCCGCGAGGACGCCCTCGAGTCCGTCGGTGGCGGGCGTGTCCAGCACTGCGGTCATTCCAACCCCTCCTTGTGGCTTGTGGTTCCGGTGTTGCCGATCACGCTATTTCCGCAATTACTGCGCCTCAATCGGTGCTTTTCCGCCCCGGCGCATAGGTTTCCGCCGCCCCGGTAAGGGAAGTACCTATGGGAAAGTAAGGGCGAGCCTGTACAACTAGGGACTGTGGACGCCCTGACCTTCCAGCCCTCCGACGGCGACTTCGAGGCCATGCTCGATGCCCTGCAGCACTGCATCCTGATCCACGACGCGGACAGCAAGGACATCCTGTGGGCGAACCCCGCGGCCTGCACGATGCTCGGCTTCACCCTGGAGGAACTCCGGCCGCTCAAGGCGCCGGACATGAGCAGTTCCGAACGCCGGTACCGCCGTTCCGTCGGCCGGCAATGGCTGCAGAACGCCGTCGAGCAGGGCACCAGCAGGACCGAATGGATGTACCGGACCAAGGCCGGCGTCGATTTCCTGACCGAGGCCATCGCCACCAGGGTCCAGCTTTCGGAGCGGACGGTGGTGATGGTCCAGTTCCGCGACATCGAGAAGGAGGAAGCGCTCAAATCCGACCTGCAGCGGACCGAAAGCCGGCTGCAGACGTTCACCGACAGCATGCGTGAAGGGCTGCTGGTGGTGGCCGACGACGGCGTGGTCAGCTACGCCAGCCAGTCGGCCGAATCCCAGCTGGGGATCTGCCTGAGTGAGCTCCTGGGCGCCCGCCTGGCGGATTACTGCACCGACGAATCCCGCCCGGCCTTGGAGCAGGCCCTCTCGGTCACCGACGCCTCGCCGCGCACCAGCAGCTTCCGGCTGGCCCTGCGCCGGGAAAATGGCGGCAGCACCTGGTACGCGGTCAATCCTCACCGCATCGACCTCCAGGACGACCTGCGCGGCACGCTGCTTTTCCTGCACGACATCACGGACCGGATCAGGACCGAAAAAGAGCACCAGCGCGACCAGGACCGGCTCAACTACCTGGCCCGGCAGAACGTCATGGGCGACCTGGCCATGGCCCTGGCGCACGAGCTGGGACAGCCGCTGACCGCGGCGACCAACTTCATCACCGGCGCCAAACGGCGGGCGGAGGCGGCCGGCGAGGTGCCCGAAGCCCTGGCGTACGGGCTGGACAATGCGCAGAAGCAGATCGAACGGGCCAACCGGATCCTGCACAGCCTCAAGGGATTCGTCGGCACCCTGGAAACGTCCGAGCAGCTGGTGGACCTGAACAAGATCGTGCGCGACTGCCTGTATTTCATCCACCTCACCGCGGAAGCCCACCGCACCACGGTGAAGGTGCAGCTGCACGAGGCCCCCATCCCGATCCGCTGCGAGATGGTGCTCATCGGCCAGGTGGTGATGAACCTGTGCCGCAATGCGATCGAGGAAATGGCGCGGTTCCCCGAGCAGGAACGGGAAATCACCATTGAAACCCGCCCGGTGGACGGCTTCGGCGAGTTCAGCGTCAGCGACCGCGGCCGCGGGCTGGCGCACTTCCCGGACGGACGGATTTTCGACGGGGCCTTCACCACCAAGGCCGGCGGCACCGGCGTCGGACTGGCGCTGAGCCACCGCATCGTGACCCGCCAGCGCGGCACCATCACCGCCGCCGAGAACAGCCCGCGCGGTTCCGTGTTCACCTTCCGGCTGCCCAGGGCCGGTGCCGAGCAGGTTCCGCGGCAGGACCTGGCCCGGACCGCGACCCCGAAATCCATCGGCTGAGGCGGACGGGCCCGGAACCGGCGGTTCCCGGCGAGCGCGGCCCGGCCTTCCCCCCGGAGTCGGGGGTTTACGCCTCGTCCCTGTGGTAGGTAGACTGGTCTACCTACCACAGGAGGACGCATGGCATCCACGGAGAGCCGCCCGGCATCGGCGCGCGAGCGCTTGCTCGACGCGGCAGCGAGGCTGTTCTACGCCCACGGAATGGTGGCAACCGGCATCGACACGATCACCGCCGAAGCGGGCGTGGCGAAGAAAAGCCTGTACAACAACTTCTCCTCCAAGGAGGAGCTGATGCTCGCCTACATCGAGGCCCGGCACGCGGAATGGCTTGACCTCTACCGCACCCGCGCCGAGGCCGCAGCGACCCCGCGGGACGGCGTGCTGGCGGTGTTCGACGCGTACATCGACCACGCGGAGGCCGGCTATGTGCACGGATTCCGCGGCTGCGGCCTGCTCAACGCCGCCGCCGAACTCCCGGCGGGCTCCGCGGGACGCGAGGCGGTCCGCCGCCACAAGGAACAGGTGGAGTCGATCCTGGCGGCGCAGCTGGCCGGAATCACCTCACCGGACCGGGCCGCCGGTGCCGCGGAGCACTGCGCCTTCCTGCTCGAGGGGGCGATGGCGCGCGCGGGGCTGGAGGGCGGCCCGGACCGGCTCGCACACGCACGCCAGCTCGCTTCGGCACTGGTGGACGCGCTGTGACCCGCGGCAGGCTGGCCGGCATCGGCGCCATCACCGTCACGTCGGTGTTGTGGGGCACCACCGGCACCGCAGCGACCTTCGCACCCGACGCCGGCCCCTTGGCCATCGGCTCCGCGGCGCTCGGCATCGGGGGCATCCTCCAGGCGCTGATCGCCGTGCCCGCGCTGCGTTCGGCCTGGCCCGCCCTGCGGGCCAACCTGCGCCTGATCCTGCTCGGTGCGGCCGCCGTGGCGGTCTACCCGCTGGCGTTCTACAGCTCCATGCATTTGGCCGGAGTCGCCGTCGGCTCTGTGGTCTCCCTGGCCTCCGCCCCCTTGGCGTCGGGCCTGCTGGAACGCCTGGTTGAGCGGCGCCCGCTGAGCCGCTGGTGGATGCTCGCCGCAACGCTGGGGATCATCGGCAGCGCGCTCCTGTGCCTGTCCAAGATGACCGGCCCCGCGGAGGCGACGGCCTCGACGCTGGCGGGCATGGCGCTCGGCCTCGTCGCGGGCGGGACCTACGCGACCTACTCCTGGGTCGCGCACCGGCTCATGGGCCAGGGGCTCGGCCGGGCGGCATCGATGGGATCCGTCTTCGGCGCCGGCGGCGTGCTGCTCCTCCCGGTGCTCCTGGCCACCGGAGGGCCGCTGCTTGCCTCTTCCGGGACCTTCACCGTGGCGGCCTACATGGCCCTGGTGCCGATGTTCCTCGGCTACCTGCTGTTCGGGTTCGGCCTTGCCCGGGTCTCGGCCAGCACCGCCACGACCGTCACCCTGGCCGAGCCGGCGATCGCCGCGGTCCTCGCCGTCCTCATCGTCGGGGAACGCCTCACCTCCCTCGGCTGGATGGGCCTGGGGGCCATCGCGCTGGTCCTGGCCGTCCTCGCCGTCGCACCCACGAACGGCACCGCACCCACCCCCAGGCAGCCAGCACCCCAGCGCATCCCGGCCGCCAGCTGACGAAAACGGCGGCCCTTTCAACAAATCAAGGTTCCATCCGATGCCGTCGAGCACCCCGTGCGGGCCGGTCCGCTTCATTGCCGAAGGCGCGGGCAGGCACTAGCCTGCGGGCATGGCAGTGATCGGGTTCGAGCACGTGGGCGCCGTGGCACGGAACCACGGAAAAGGAGAGCAGCGATGACCGACGCGCCCAAGGGCTTCACGCTTGTCCGCACGTTCGAGTCGGCTCCCGAGGACATCTGGGAGGCGTGGACGGACCCCGATGCGGCATCGGAGTGGTGGCATACGCTCCGGGCGAGCACGCCCCGCGAAGAAGTGGGGATCGATGCGCGGGTGGGTGGCCGCTACACCTACACCATGGTCAACGACGCAAGCGGCGACCGGGTGGTCACCGGCGGCGTGTACCGCGAAGTGGTGCCGCTCAAGCGCCTCGTGTTTACCTGGGGCGAGCCGGACGGCGACCCCGAGGACACGCCGGTCATCACGGTCACCCTGGAGCCGGAGGGCGAGCTCACGCGGATGACGCTCGACCTGCGCGGCGTCGAAGGGACCAAGGGCGACGGGAGCTTCTACGACGGATGGCACGAGGTGCTCGATTCCCTTGGGGAGTACCTGGGAGAGCCCTTGGGAGGCGAGTGAGGAGACAGCTTGGCCCGTGAGGCGAAGGGTGCGGACCCCTGCGGGGCCCGGATCGGCCCCGGTTCCCGGGTTACCGCGCGGCGAGGATCGCGTCGAGCAGGCCGGGGAAGCGTTGGTTCAGCGCGTCGCTGCGCAGGCCGTTGAGGATCGCGGTGCCCCGGTAGTGCTGGGAGATGACGCCGGCCTCGCGCAGCACCCGGAAGTGGTGGGTCGAGGTCGACTTGCTCACAGGCAGCTCGAACGCGATGCATGCCTGGTCGTCATGGCCGTCGGCCAGCTGCCGCACGATGGTCAGGCGTACGGGGTCGGCCAAGGCGGAGAGGACGGCGTCGAGCGTCATCTCCTCCGGCTCCGGATGTTCAAGGCTTCGCATGGCTCCCATTATCCCAACCCGCTTGCTTGTACTAAATCCATCGTACTACGATGCTCCTCGTACTACCTGCCTGAGGAGACCCACGTTGACGAAACTCTTTGACCCCCTGATGATCCGCGGCACCGAGATCCCGAACCGGGTGTGGATGTCACCCATGTGCACCTACAGCGCACTGCCGAGCGGACCCGAGGCGGGCGCACCGAACGACTTCCACCTCGCCCACTACGCTCCCCGCGCCGCCGGCGGGGCGGGCCTGGTGCTCGTGGAGGCCACCGGCGTCGTGCCCGAAGGCCGGATCTCTCCGTTCGACCTGGGTCTGTGGAGCGACGCGCAGGTCCCGGCCCACCGGCGGCTGGCGGGCGCCATCGCCGCCGCCGGCGCGGTCCCGGGAATCCAGCTCGCCCACGCCGGGCGCAAGGCTTCCACGGAGCGACCCTGGCTGGGCGGGGAGCCGGTTCCCGCGTCCGACGGCGGCTGGCCAACCGTCGGCCCAAGCGCGCTGGCCTTCCCGGGTTACCCGGCGCCGGCCGCCATGGAGGTCCGGGACATCGAGGAGGCCGTACGCGCCTGGGCCGAAGCCGCCACGCGCGCGCTCGCGGCCGGCTACGAGGTCGTGGAGATCCACGCCGCGCACGGCTACCTGCTGCACTCCTTCCTCTCCCCGCTCTCCAACACCCGCACCGACAACTACGGCGGAAGCCTGGAGAACCGGGCCCGGATCGTGCTCGAGGTCATCGACGCGGTGCGCGCGGTGTGGCCGGAGGACAAGCCGGTGCTCCTGCGGATCTCCACCACCGACTGGATCGGCGAGGACCCCGCGGACGGTCGCGCCGCGTGGGGCCTTGAGGAGTCGATCGTGCTCGCCGGCTGGGCCCGCGAGCACGGGGTCGACGTGGTGGACTGCTCCTCCGGCGGGCTGGTGCCAGCCCCGATCCCGAACGCCCGCGACTACCAGAGCGCCTACGCCGCGCAGGTGCGCGCCGAATCCGGCGTCCCCACGGCCGCGGTCGGCCGGATCGACGATCCGGAATGGGCGAACGAACTGGTGGAGACGGGACAGGCCGACGCCGTCCTCATCGGCCGCGGTCTGCTGCGCGACGCCTCCTGGGCCAACAACGCCGCCGCCCTGCTGGGCGCGCGCGGCCGTTTCATAGAGCAGTACGATTACGCCCTCTAGCCTCCGGGTGGAGGAACCAACCGAAGGAGCAGCCATGAAGGTCTTCCAGATCGGCGCGGCCGGAGGCGTGGGGTCGCGCCTGGCCCGCCTGCTGGCTGAGCACGGCGACACGTCCACCGGCATGCACCGGCGCCCCGACCAGGCCGAACGGATCCGCGAGGCCGGCGCTGATCCGGTGCAGGGCGACTTGATCCTCGACACCGTTGACGACCTGGCGGAAAAGCTCCGCGGGCACGACGCGGTGGTCTTCTCCGCCGGCGCGCACGGCACGGGCAGGGACCAGACGACGCTCATCGACGGGAAGGGCCTGGAGAAGGCCGCCGCGGCGGCTGCGGCCGCCGGCGTCACCCGGTTCGTGCTGGTCTCGGTCTTCCCCGATGCCGGGCGCGGCGGCAGCCTCGGCGAGGGATTCGAGCACTACATGCGGGTGAAGAAGTCCGCCGATGTGCACCTGGCCGGCACCGGCCTGGACTGGGTCATCGTCCGGCCCGGGACGCTCAGCGACGAGCCCGGCGACGGCCGCGTCGCCGCCGGGCTGGCGGTCGAGTACGGCACGGTGCGGCGGGACAATGTCGCCGCGTTCATCCACGCCGCGCTGCACACTCCCGCCCTGAACCGGACCATCGTCGAGCTCACCGACGGGCCGACGCCGGCGGCCGAGGCGGCCGCGGCCCTGGCCGCGGGGTAGTCCGCAGCAGGCGTCCCGCCGCCCGCCGTCGTGCCCAGCGCGGGGGCTCGTCGGGCCGAAACGGTCTTGCGCAAATGGCTGGAAACGCTCGTCCATTCCAGCCATTTGCGCAAGACCGCTGGCGGGGCCGCGCCGCCTGGAACCACACGATCCACGGAGGCTTCCAAGGCTGGGACTGAGCCCGCCGGCTGCCGCCGTCAGAGGTCGAACAGGCGCCGGAGAACGGCGGCCACGCCGTCGTCGGTGTTTGCCGGGGCCAGCCACCGTGCGCGGGCGGCGACGTCGGGATGGGCGTTGGCCATGGCGAACGACCAGTCGGCGGCCTCCAGCATCTGGAGGTCGTTGAGGTAGTCACCGAACACCACCGTCTGGGCGGGTGTAACGCCGACGGCCTGCTGCAGCTGCCGCACCGCCCCTCCCTTGTCCACGCCTTGGGCCATGACATCCACCCAGTGCTGCCCCGACACGACCACCTGGTGCGTATCGGCCAGCGGCGCGAGCGGCCCTGCGGCGAGGTCCTGGGCGCCGTCGAAATCGAAGACGGCGAGCTTGAGGACGCGGTCCGTGACCAGGGACAGGTCCTTCACGACGTCCAGCCGAACGTAGTACTTGCGTGCCTCCGCGAGGAAAGCCTGATCGTCCCGCTCCACGTAGGCGCTGTCCAGCCCGCAGACCACGAGCCCCAGGTTCCTGCCGCTGCCGCCTTCGCGGGCACCGGCGGCCTGGCGGACGATCTCAATGATCCGGCGCGAGGCATCGAGGTCGAGGCCGTGGGTGGCGACGGGCCGGCCTTGGTGGACCACGAGGTTGCCGTTCTCGGCGACGTAGGACAGCCCGTCGTCGAGGCCGTGGAAGATCTGGTGCAGGGTCGCATACTGGCGGCCGCTGGCGGGCACGAACGTGATCCCGTGGCCGCGCATCCAGTCCAGCACCGGCCAGAACGAGGAGGGAACCGCGCCATGCTCGTTGAGCAGCGTGCCGTCCAGGTCGGCGACCACCAGGCGGATGTCGTGCGGTCCTGCCGGCAGGTCCCGCCACGGGGTCGCCGGCGTCGGTTGTCCTGGAGGGGCGTGGGAAGGGCGGCTCATTGCAGCGATGCTACGCGAGGGCCGGCCCGGCCGCTTCAATTTGCGGCGCATTCACCGCAATCCGAGGGGGCGTCGCATCCCCTACTTGCGCCGCGCCGCCTGGAACCGCACGATCCGCTCGACCGCCTCTTCCACGGCCGCGCGCCCGGCGGCCAGGGACAGCCGCACCGCGCGCCGGCCTCCGGCCGCGTCGAAGTCCGCGCCCGGCACCAGCGCCACGCCCGCGGACTCCAGCAGCGCGGCGCAGTATTCGGACGAGTCCGCGAACCCCTCCAGCGCCGGGCCAAGGTCCGCGTAGAGGTAGAACGCGCCGTCGGCGGGTGCCGCATGGCCCCAGCCCAGCCGCGGCAGCGCGTCCAGCAGCGCGGCGCGGGCGTCGGCGAAGGCGGCCACGGCCTGCTCCGCCTCCGCGTAGGACTGCTCGGTGAACGCCTCCACCGCGGCGAACTGCGCCGGGGCCGAGGGGCACAGCGCGACGTTCCCGGCCAGGGCGTCCACCGCGGCCAGCAGGTCGTCCGGAACCAGCGCCCAGCCCAGCCGCCACCCGGTCATCCCCCAGTACTTCGAGAAGGAGGAGACCACCACCGTGTTGCGGTCCAGCTCCCACGAGCACACGCCGTCCGGGTCCGCCGCGCCCGGCTCCGGGTAGGTGATGCCGTGGTAGATCTCGTCGCTGACCAGGCGTGCGCCATGCTCGGCGCACCAGTCGGTGAGGGCTGCCAGCTCCGCGCGGGTCACCATGGTGCCGGTCGGGTTCGCCGGGGAGGCCAGGATCAGCCCGGACAGCGGCCCGTGCTCCCGCTCGGCGGCGTCGAGCAGCTCCGGGGTGGGCTGGTACCGGGTGGCGGGGCCGCAGTCGATCTCCACGACCTCGATGCCCAGCGCGCGCAGGATGTTCCGGTAGGCCGGGTACCCGGGCCTGGCCAGCGCCACCCGGTCGCCGGGGTTGAAGGCGGCCAGGAAGATCAGCACGAACGCGCCGGAGGCGCCGCCGGTCACCGCGACGTTCGCGGCCGGCACGTCGAGCCCGTACCAGCGCCGGTAGTGCCCGGCGATGGCGGTGCGCAGTTCGGTGGCCCCGAGCGCCGGGGTGTAGGTCAGCGGCGTGCGGGCGGCGTGGATCCGGGCCGCGGCCTCCGACACGCCCGAGGGCGCCCCGCCGCTGGGCTCCCCCGCGCACAGCGAAACCACGTCGCGGCCCGCCGCGCGCAGCTCCGCCACGCGGCCCAGGATGTCCATGACCTGGAACGGGGGCACCTTGGCCCGGTCGGCGACGGTGAGCGGCTTGGCCATGGAAGCTCCTGGTGCGGCTAGGTCTGATGCCGCTGAGTCTGGTGCGGCGGGACGGGTGCGGGACCGTTCCGCCACCAGTACGACGGCGGCCGGCCCGGTTCCAGCGTGCCATACCCGATGCACGCCATACCCGCCGCGCGCCAGACTCACCGCGCGCCAGGACGCTGACCGCCGCGGACAGGTTTCGGGACCTGACCGCTGCTGCGGCGGGTCAGTCGTCGGTGTCTCCGATGCGGTGGACCTTCAGCGCGTTGGTGGAGCCTGCCCGGCCCGGGGGCGATCCGGCGGCGATGACGGTCAGGTCCCCGAGCGCGGCGAGTCCCCGCTCGCGCAGGAGCCGGTCGACCTGTTCGGTCATGCTGTCGGTGTTTTCGGCCTCCCGGATCCGCAGCGGCCGGATCCCCCAGGTCAGGGCCAGCACGTTCAGGGTGTCCGCCGAGGGGGTGAACGCCAGGACCGGCCTGGCCGGGCGCAGGCGGGAGAGGCGGCGGGCCGAGTCCCCGGTCTGGGTGAACGTGCAGATGCAGGTCGCCTCCAGCTGGTCGGCGATCTCCACGGCCGCCTTGGTGACCGCACCGCCCCGGGTGCGGGGCGTGGTGCCCAGCGCCGGGACGCGCTCGAGGCCGTGGCGTTCGGTGGATTCGATGATCCTCGCCATCGTCTGGACCGTCTGGACCGGGTATTTGCCGACGCTGGTTTCCCCGGAGAGCATGACCGCATCCGCCCCGTCCAGGACCGCGTTGGCGCAGTCCGAGGCCTCGGCCCGGGTGGGGGTGGGGTTCCCGATCATGGATTCGAGGACCTGGGTCGCCACGATCACCGGCTTGGCCCAGCGCCGGGCCAGCTCGATCGCGCGCTTCTGCACCAGGGGCACCTCCTCCAGAGGCAGTTCCACGCCCAGGTCCCCGCGGGCGACCATGATCGCGTCGAACGCGTCCACGATCCCCTCCAGGGCGTCAACGGCCTGGGGCTTTTCGATCTTCGCGATCACCGGCACCCGCCGGCCCTCCTGGTCCATGACCTCGTGCACCCGGGCGATGTCCGCGGCGTCGCGCACGAAGGACAGCGCGACCAGATCCACCCCGGTGCGCAGCGCCCAGCGCAGGTCCTCCTCGTCCTTCTCGCTCAGGGCCGGCACGTTCACCGCGACCCCGGGCAGGTTGATGCCCTTGTTGTTGGACACCGCCCCCGCGACGACCACCTCGGTCAGGACCCGCGTGCCGTCCACGGCCAGGGCGCGCAGCTCCACCTTCCCGTCGTCGATCAGCAGCCTGTCCCCCACGGACACGTCCCCGGGCAGCCCCCGGTGGGTGGTGGAGCAGATTTCGGCGGTGCCCGCCACGTCCTCGGTGGTGATCGTGAACCGCTGCCCCACCGCCAGGTGGTGGGTTCCGGCGGCGAACCGGCCGAGCCGGATCTTGGGTCCCTGCAGGTCCGCGAACACCGCCACCGGCCTGTCCAGCTCCAGCGCGGCCTTGCGCACGTGCCGGTAGGTTTGTTCGTGCACCGAATGCTCCCCGTGGCTCATGTTCAGCCGGGCCACGTCCACCCCGGCCTCCAACACCGCCAAGGTGGCCTCGTAGGTCGAAATCGCCGGGCCAAACGTGGCCACGATCTTCGCGCGTCTCATGGGTTGATGGGTTCCTTGTCGGTGAGGGAGTCTATGATGCGCTTCCCGAGGGTGGCGAGCAGGGCGGCCGAGAGTTCGGGATCGACAGCGCTGTCCTGATCGGTCATGGCGCTCAGGGCGTGGATCGCCGCGATGTGGTGTTCGGGGAGCGCGTCCGCGGGCAGCGCGTTGTGCCCGACCACCGCGACCACGGGAACGGGCGCGGAGCGGCGCGCGACCACCAGGGGCAGTTTCCCTGAGAGGGTCTGCTCATCCATCTTGCCCTCGCCGGTGATGACCAGGTCGCAGCCTTCCAGCGCCCGGTCGAACTCGAGCAGGTCCAGGAAGAAGTCCGCTCCGGAGACCATCCGCGCGCCGAGCAGCATCGCTGCGTAGCCCAGTCCCCCGGCGCTTCCCGCCCCGGCCGCCGCCGCGGAGGCGGTGCCGGGCCAACCGGCCTCGTCGAGCCGCCGGGCCAGGTTGGCCAGACCGGCTTCGAGCAGCCGCACGTCGGCGGGGGTGGCCCCCTTCTGGGGCCCGTAGACCGCGGCCGCTCCGTCGGGGCCGAGAAGCGGGTTGCGGACGTCGTTGGCCGCGACGAGGTCCACGCCGTCAAGCGGGATCAGCCCCGCTGTGTCGATTCGGGCGATGTCCTGGAGCGTTCCCCCGGTGGGGGTGAGCGGGTTCCCTGCCGCGTCCAGGAAGCGGACGCCGAGGGCTGCGAGCATGCCTGCGCCGCCGTCGGTGGTCGCGCTGCCGCCCAGGGCCAGGACGATCCGCCGCGGCCCCCGCTCCAGCGCCGCGCGGATGGCCTGGCCGAAGCCGGTGCTGCTGCTGGCCAGCGGGGCCGGCTTCCCGGGCGGGAGCATCTGCAGCCCGCAGGTGGTGGCCACCTCGACGACGGCTGTGGAGCCGTCGAAGGCGATCGTGGCCTCGGCCGGTTCCCCGGTGGGGCCCTCGATGGGGGTGCTGAGCGGCGCGAAGCCGGCGTCGAGGGCGGCCTGGACGCTGCCGTCGCCGCCGTCGGCCAGGGGCAGGGTGCGGCAGGTGACCGGCCGCTGGCCGGAACCGGCGGCGAGGCCGGTTCCGAGCCAGTGGGCGACTTCCGATGCCGTGAGCGAGCCCTTGAACTTGTCCACGGCGATCAGGACGTTGAGCGGTTTCATCGTGCCGTGGCCTCCGCGAGTTCCTCGTCGCGGCCATCCGCCGCGTTTGTCCGTGCGCCGCGCTCCTGCGCTGAGTGCACCGGCGCCGCGGGCACCTGGGCGGCGGACTCGCCGTCGGACGCCGGAACGTACGCGGCGGCGACGCCGGCCTGCGTGCTGCTTTCCTGCGTGCCAGGAACGGCTTCCGTGCCGTGGAGGCCTTCCGCGGATTCCACCGCGGCGGGCGGGACGTCCTCGCCGTTGAACACGCGTCGGACGCGGTCCACGTCCAGGCTCTTGTCCCACCAGGCGATGAAGAGGGTGGCGACCGCGTTGCCGCAGAAGTTGACCAGGGCCCGGCATTCGGACATGAACTTGTCGATGCCGAAGATCAGCATGATCCCGGCCGCCGGGATGGTTCCAAGCGTGCTGAGGGTGGCCGTGAGGGCAATGAATCCGCCGCCGGCGACGCCCGCGGCCCCCTTGGAGGTGAGCAGCATGACGGCGAGCATACCCAACTGCTGCCCGATGGTCAGGTCGGTGTTGGTGGCCTGGGCGATGTACACGGCGGCGAGCGAGAGGTAGATCGCGGCGCCGTCCAGGTTGAAGCTGTAGCCGGTGGGCACCACCAGGCCGACCGTCTCCTTCTTCACTCCGGCGTGCTCAAGCTTGCGCATCAGGCCCGGGAGCGCCGGCTCGGCGGTGGAGGTGCCCAGGATCAGCAGCAGCTCCTCCTTGAAGTGCTTGAGCATCTTGAAGATGTTCAGCTTCAGGAAGGCCATGACCCCGCCCAGGACCACCACCACGAACACGATCGAGGTCCCGTAGAAGAGCAGGATCAGCCAGCCGAGGCTGGAGAGGGTCTCGACCCCGTACTTGCCGACCGCGAAGGCCATGGCGCCGAACGCGCCCAGGGGCGCGGCCTTCATGATGAAGTTCAGCACCTTGAAGATCACCTTGGTCAGGCGCTGGACGACGTCCAGGATCGGCGCACCGACCTTGCCGACCGCGTTCAGCGCGATGCCGAAGACCACGGCCATGAAGATGATCTGGAGGATGTCCCCCTCCACGAACGGTTCGGCCACGCTGCCCGGGATGATGTGGGTCAGGAACTCCCACCACTGCTGGTTCTGGCCCTTTTCGATGAGTTCGGCCGCGGTGCCGGTGGTCTCGATCTTGCTTGCATCGGCGTTTACTCCGTCGCCGAGCCGGAAGACGTTGATCGCGACCAGGCCCATGAGCATGGCGCAGATCGTGCCGATCTGGAAGTAGCCGAGCGCCTTCAGCCCGGTGACGCCGACCTTCTTCAGATCCGCGACGCTGGCGATCCCGCCGACGATCGTCAGGAAGACGATCGGGCCGATGAGCATCTTCATCGCCTCGACGAACGTGGTGCCGATCGGCTGCATCGCCTGCCCGGTGTCCGGGGCGAGCCAGCCGACCAGAATGCCGATGGCGATCGCGACGAGCACCCAGAAGTACAGCTGCCGGTACCAGCGCTTGCGCGCGGCCGGCGGGCGGACGGTTGCGCCTGTGGAGTGGTCCATGGTTCCTACCTCATTGTTGGAAAGGCCGTAGTGGGAAAAGGCCGTGCTCCGCATGCACAACTGGTTTCGGAGTCGCGGGCCGGAAGAAGATCGGGGGTCCGGAGGGGGTGTCCGGGATTCATGCCCGGTCCGGCGTCGGGGTGTCCGCGCCGGACCGGGCGGTCCAACCTGGAAGGTCAGACGGTGACGAGCTTCGCGCTCAGGGCGGCGACGATCGATTCGGTGATCTCGTCGGTCGTGGCGGTGCCGCCGATGTCGCGGGTCAGGGCCCCGGCGGCGGTGGTGGCCTCGATCGCGGCTTCGATCCGGCGGGCCTCCTCGTGCAGGCCGAAGTGGTCCAGCATCAGGGCGGCGCTGGCGATCGCGCCGATCGGGTTGCTGATGCCCAGGCCGGCAATGTCCGGCGCCGAGCCGTGGACCGGCTCGAACATGCTGGGGAAGCGGCGTTCGGGGTTCAGGTTCGCGCTGGCCGCAAGGCCCAGGCTGCCGGCCAGGGCCGAGCCCAGGTCGGAGAGGATGTCCGCGTTGAGGTTGGAGGCGACGACGACGGAAAGCTGCTCCGGGTGCAGGATGAACTTCGCACTCATCGCGTCGACCAGGACGCTTTCGGTCTCCACGTCCGGGTAGTCCAGGGCGACCCGGTTGAACACCTCGTCCCACAGCACCATGCCGTACTGCTGGGCGTTGGACTTGGTCACGGAGGAAACCTTCCTGACCGTGCGGGTGCGGGCCAGGTCGAAGGCGAAGCGCATGATGCGCTCGCAGCCCTTTTCGGTGAACAGGGCGGTCTGCAGGGCAACCTCGTTGCCGGGGCCACGGCCGCTGAGGTTGCGCCCGCCGAGGCCGGCGTACTCGCCCTCGCTGTTTTCGCGGACCACGATCCAGTCGAGCTCGGTGTCGTCCGCCTTGCGCAGCGGGGACTGGACGCCGGGCAGGAACTTGACCGGGCGGATGTTGGCCCACTGATCGAAGTTCTGAGTGATGTTCAGCCGCAAGCCCCACAGGCTGGTGTGGTCCGGGACGTTTTCCCAGCCGACCGCGCCGAAGTAGATGGAGTCGAAGGCCTTCAGCGTCTCCAGGCCGTTCGGATCCATCATGATCCCGTGCTTGGCGTAGTACTCGCAGCCCCACGGGAACTCGGTCCACTCGAAGGCGAACTGTCCGTTGGACTGCTCCTGGAGGACGTCGAGCACGCGGCGGCCCGCGGCGACGACCTCCTTGCCCACGCCGTCGGCCGGGATGGAAGCGATCTTGAAGACCTGGGTCTCACTCATGGGTTTCTCTCCTGAATCGAATGTGCTCCGCATCACATATGCGGCTTCGAATTCAATTAGAGCGCCCGGCTTACCATCGCGTCCAAGACCGAAAGTTCATGCGCCAAATAGGAACTTCCTATGGTTCGGCGTGGGAGGCGGCATGGTCTGCGGCGACGCCCAGGAAGGCGCGGGCGGCGGGAGTCAGGTCCGACTGCCGGCTCAGGACGGCCACGTGGAGTTCGGAGACCGGCTCGATGCGCGCCACGCGCAGGCCGGAGCGCTGGGCGAGCGGCACCCAAGAGGACGGCATGACCGCGTGCCCAACGCCGGCCAGGACCAGGGGCAGGACGGAGGTGCGGTGCGCGACCTCGGCCGCGATCTCCACGCTCACGCCGCGGGCCAGGATGTCGTCGACCAGCCACCGCATCAACGACCCCCGCTGGGAGACGACGACCCGGTGTCCGCCCAGGTCCTCGCGGGCGAGGGTGCCCCGGCCTCCAAAGGTGTCCGCGAAGGGGTTGATGATCAGCACCAGGGGCTGGCGTTCGAGCTGCATCACGTCCACGTCCGGAACCCGGATGGGGCGGTCGGAGCCCAGCAGGCCGATCTCGGTGCTTCCGCTGCGGACCGAGGCGACGACCTCCTCGGGCGTGAAGGCCGCGTCGACGCTCACCGTCACGGACGGATGCAGGAGCGCGAAGGCGGCGATCATCGAGGACAGCGGCTCGACCCCGGGCGAGGGCATCGCGGTGAGGTCGAGCCTTCCGCTGCGCACTCCCTTCAGGGCATCCAGCGCGGACTGCGCCGCCTCCATGTCGCGGACGACCAGCCGGGCAGGCCCCACGAGTTCCTTGCCGGCGTCGCTGAGGACCACCCTGCGCCCGACCCGGTGGAAGAGCGGCAGGCCGACCTCCCGCTCTAGCGTCTTGATGGTCTGGGACAGGGAGGGCTGCGCGATGAGCAGCTTCTCGGCGGCGCGGCTGAACCCCTGATGGTCCACCACCGCCAGGAAATACCTCAGTTGCCTGACGTCCATGATTCCTCCCGGTTTTCCGCGTTCCGCCCGGCCGGGGTCCGACGGCGGACGGCTGGGCCGCACGCATAGGGCATCGCCGCTTCCCGCGGCGGACCCATTGGTTTTGCCTATCCCCAATGTAGGGCACGGGCCTTGGACGCGACGTGCACCCCGGGGCCATAGTGAAGCTAGCCATCCAGCGACGGAACGGACACGGAACGGGGGACGCAGGTGAGCAGCGATCCCGCAGCCCCGGCCGTGGGCCCGGGGCCCCCGCGGCGGACGGACGTCCGCGCGGCCTTGCTGGGCGGAAAGACCTTCCGCAGCCTGAGCGAACAGACCCTCTCCCCCAAGGAGGAGAGGTTCGAGCGCGCCAGGCAAACGACCGGGCTCTTCCTCGCCCCGGCTGCAGCGGTCACCTTCGCGCTCCTGCCGGTGCCCATGGATCCCACGCAGCATCTGCTGGCGGCGATCCTCCTGGGCGTGATCATCCTTTGGATCTGCGAGCCGGTCCCACTCCCCGTCGGAGGCCTGCTCGGGGTGGCCGCCATCGTGGTCCTCGGTGTCGCCCCTGTCCGCGAGGTGCTGGCTCCGTTCGGGTCGAGCACCATCTTCACCTTCATCGGCGCGTTCATCCTGGCCCAGGCGATGCTCAAGCACGGCATCGCCCAGCGCTTGGCCTTCGCGGTCCTTGCCCTTCCGGGCGTGGCCAAGTCCACCTACCGCGTCGTCGTGGCGTTCGGCGTGATCACGTGCATGTTGTCGGCCTTCGTCTCGAACACGGCGACCGTGGCCATGCTCATGCCCACCGCGCTGGGCATCCTCACCGTCATCGCCCAGCTCATGCAGAACCGCGGGATCGTCAAGGCCGACTTCGACCCCCTGCGCCTGCGCGTCGGCGCGGCGCTGATGCTGATGCTCGCCTACGGCGCCAGCGTCGGCGGACTGCTGACTCCCGTGGGCTCCCCCGCGAACCTCGTAGGCCGCGGCCTGATCGAGGAGGCCACCGGGGAACGCATCTCCTTCGCCCAGTGGGCGGTCGTCGCCGCTCCGCTCTGCCTGGCCATGTTCGTTGTGCTGGCCGCGACCATGTTCCTGCTCAACAAGCCCGAGATCCGCCATCTGGAGGGCGTCGACGCCTTCGTCCGCGAACGGCGGGCCACCCAAGGCAGGATGACCCGGGCCGAGGTCAACACCCTGGTCGCGTTCGGGTTCACCGTGACTCTGTGGCTGCTCCCGGCATTCGCCGGCTTGGTCGCGGGCACCGGCTCCGAGCTCTACGCCTTCCTTGACGACCGGCTGGACGAGGGCATCGTGGCCGTGCTCGGAGCGTCGCTGCTGTTCATCCTGCCCACCAACTGGAAGGAACGCCGCGCCACCCTCACGTGGTCCGACGCCGCCAGGATCGACTGGGGAACGATCCTCCTCTTCGGCACCGGCATCATCTTCGGCTCGCTGCTTGCGGCGACCGGTCTCGCCGAGACGATCGGCGCCACCGCCTCCGCGGCCCTCGGCTTCACCGGCGCCCTAGCCATCACAGTGTTCGCCACGGTCCTCGCCATCGTCATCTCGGAGACGACCAGCAACACCGCCTCCGCAGCCGTCGTCGTGCCGATCGTCATCCCGCTCTGCACGGCCATGGGAGTGGACCCGTTCGTGCCCGCCCTGGCGGCGACCTTCGCCGCCTCCTTCGGGTTCATGCTTCCGGTCTCCACCCCGCAGAACGCGATCGTCTACGGCTCCGGCACGGTGCCCATCACCCGGATGGTCCGCACCGGCCTGGTCTTCGACGTCCTCGGCGCGATCCTGATCATCGCCATCCTCCCCGTAATGGTCGCCGCGGCCGGGATCGGCGCGTAACCGCCGGGACGGCGCCGGAGGTCACTACCGCGGGCCGGTCACCCGTGACGTGTCGACGCGGCCGCGGCCGAAGGCGTCAATCAGTCCCCAGCGGCCCGGGATGTCGAGGAGCTCCAGCCGCCCGATGCTCGTCGGGAGCGCCGGATCCACCACGAGGTGGTCTCCCAAGGGTTCCAGGCCGAGCATCGTGCGCAGGAACAGCAGCGGCGCACCGGTGGACCACGCCTGGGGGCTGCACGCGGTGGGATACTGCACCGGGTACTTCGTCATCGACCGCGGATATCCGCCGAACGCCTCGGGGAGGCGGCCGTCGAAGTACCGGGACGCCTCGAGGATGCCGGCGGCAACCACGGCTGCCTCGTCCTTGAAGCCGTAGCGGCGCAGTCCCCAGGCGATGAACGAATTGTCGAACGGCCAGATGGTCCCGTTGTGGTAGCCGATCGGGTTGTACCGGCTCTCGCCCTCGGCAAGCGTGCGGATGCCCCAGCCCGTGAAGAGCCGGTCGCCCAGGAGGTGTGCCGCGACGGTCTTGGCCTTCGACTCGTCGACGATGCCGCTCCACAGCAGATGGCCGTTGTTCGACGTGAGCGAGTCGACCTGGCGGCCATCGGCGTCAAGGGCGATCGCAAAGTACTCGCCGTCGGCAACCCAGAAGTCGTGGTTGAAACGCCGCTTCAGGTCGGCGGCCTGCTTTTCCAGCTCTGCGGCGTAGTCGGGATCGTTCCACACCTCCCGTGCCAGCCGCGCGCCGCGCACCTTCGCGTCGTAGGCGTAGCCCTGCAGCTCGCAAGTGGCTCGGGGGAAACCGGGCAGCGTGCCGTCACGGTAGGAGATCGAGTCCCACGAGTCCTTCCAGCACTGGTTCTCCAGGCCGGTTTCGGCGTTGCGGCGCCGGTAGGAGATGTAGCCGTTGCCCTGGAGGTCGGCGTAGGCGTCGATCCAGTGCAGCGCGGCACGTGCCTCGTACTCGAGTTCAAGCACGAGCTCCCTGTCACCCGTCCACCGCTCGTACTCGTCCAGCAGGACCACATACAGCGGCGTGGCGTCGGCGGTCCCGAAGTACGGGGAGTGCGGACGCTCCTCGAACGCGGTCATCTCGCCATAACGCATCTCATGCAGGATCCTGCCGGGATCCTCGTCGCGGAAGTCATCGATGCGGGTGCCTTGGCGCAACCCGAGCTCGCGCAGCGTCGTCGCCGCCAGCTCCGACGTGAAGGGCAGCGCCTGCAGGCTCGTGAAAATGCTGTCGCGCCCAAACATCGTCATGAACCACGGAAGGCCTGCCGCCGGGAGGCTGTGGCTCCCGGCCGTCATCGGGGAGAAGCGGAGCGCGGCCAGGTCGATGAGGCTCCGGCGATAGGTCCCGAGCAGTGTTTCCCAGTCACACTCGAGTTGCGGCGCCTCGTCGAGCCAGCCGGCCAGGTTCCGCGCCATGTCCGGTATCGGCCGCTTCACCTGGTCCGCGAGCGACCGGGGTGCACCCTCGATTTCCTGTTCGGGCTCCCCGATTTGCTGTCCCAGCATTTCGATAGCGACGTCGAGCCCAGTCGTCCAGGTCTCGTGCGGCCCGATCGTGATCGAGAACGTCAGCCCGTCCTCGTCAAACGAACAGGGCTCCGACGACGAGATTGCCGTGGACCGCTCGTAGGTGTCGCGCCGGTATTTCAGAAGCAGCGAGCCCTCGCCCGCCTGCCTGGCATAGGACCCCTTCTTCTGCAAGGTGTCCTTAACCTCGAACAGGTCCGCAAAGTCGGAATCGGCCTCGATCCGCACCGTGAGATCGACCGGCGCGTCGTCATGGTTCAGGATCGCCACCTCTTCGTGGAAGCCGTTGCCGACCGAACGCTGGCGGATCACCGACAGCGTCGCGTTCACATAGACGCTCCCGACGCCGGGGACCAGGAAGAACCGGGCCTCGTAGTACTGCAGATCGTCGGCCGACAGCGACATGAGACGGTCGCCGTTCACGGTCAGCACCCACTTGGACAGGAACCGGGTGTCGAACGAGAACAGCCCCGTCGGGTCCGACGGCGAGGCCTCGATGTCGCCCCGCACGTCGCTAACGACAAAGGTATTGCCGTTGAGGATCTTCACCATACCGTCGCTCATCATCCGCTCCTCGTGTCGGCAGTCGGATCCCACCCGCGCGGCGGGGCCGGGAAGATCCGCTGGATCGCGAACATCAGTTCGAGGTCGCCCTGGCACGCCAGCGCACCCCGCAGGACCGCAGCCACGAAGTTCCTGCGGCCACTGACCAGTTCCTTGAAGACCGGAAGTTCGCCCCGGATCGTGCATTCGGCCTCAGCCGAATCACCCGTCACGGTGAGCTTGCCCTTGTCGATAACCACCAGCCGCGGCTCCAGGTTGGAGCCGTCCACAAGATCAAACCGGACGCGCCCCGAAACCTTGCGCAGCAGCGGCTCGTAGCCACGCCGCGCGAGTTCGTCAAAGAACGCCGCCACGGGATCGTCGGTAGGTGCCTTCCCGGACGCTGAAGTCGTCATCCGATCATCGCCTTTCACCAGGCCGGACCCACCCGGGAAACCCGGCTGCTGCCCGGCCGATTCGGTCACTGCCACCCATGGTGCGGGCCCGCGGGCAGGGACGCATCACCCGATGGGGATGATGACGGGCGCCTGGGGCGGCCGGATGATGAACCCAGATGGTGAGAGGCTCGGTTCTGCGCTCCAAGCGAAAACGCCTGCTGCCGCTGCCAAGTGTCCACCCCCCTGCTTGCCGGTACCGGAGGAATGGGTCGACCAGATGAACGAATATCCACTGATCGCCGACCACGGCCTCATCGGTGATCTGCAAACGGCGGCGATGGTCGCAACGGATGGCACCCTTGACTGGTTCTGCAGTCCACGCTTCGACTCTCCGAGCATTTTCGCGTCCCTGCTGGACCATTCCCGCGGCGGCCACTTCAGCACACGGCCGCTCGACAAGGCGTTCGCCACGAAGCAGCTCTACCTGCCGGACACGGCGATCCTCATCACGCGGTTCCTGACGGAGGGCGGGGTCGGTGAACTGATCGACTTCATGCCGATCAGCGGCACGTCGCCCAGCGATGAGCATCGCCTGGTTCGGGTGGTGCGCTGCGTGCGGGGACGGGTCTCATTCGACATCGAGGTGGCTCCCCGTTTCGACTACGGCCGGCAGGAACACCACCTGAGCGTCAGCGACGACGGTGCTCTCTTCGATGCCGGCGAAACTCGCCTGGTCCTCCACCTCGTCCGCGAGGAGGGGGATGAACGGTTGGGCCGGCACGACGCCACGGACGAAGGCGACCTGCATGTCTCCCTGGCTCTTGAGGAGGGCCAAATGCGCGGCGTCGTCCTGCAGACGGGTCCGGACCTGGTGCCCCGCGTGATGCGGCCCGCCGAAGTCCGGCGGCTGCTCGACGACACCGTGGACTTCTGGCACGACTGGGTGGGCCAATCCACCTACGCGGGGCGCTGGCGCGAGGAGCTGGAACGCTCGGCCATCACACTGAAGCTCCTGACTTATGCGCCAACCGGCGCCCTGGTGGCCGCTCCCACCGCCGGCCTGCCGGAACAGATCGGCGGTGAACGCAACTGGGACTACCGGTACACCTGGGTGCGTGACGCATCCTTCTCGATCCACACGCTGATCCGGATGGGTTTTGCCGACGAGGCGGTGGCCTTCAGCCGATGGCTCTACGACCGCTTCATCGAGCGCCGGGAGAGCGGCAGCGGCCCGCTGAACATCATGTACCGCATCGACGGCAATCCTGACCTCCAGGAGGAGATCCTGCCCGACTGGGAGGGCTACCGTGGCTCGTCCCCGGTGAGGATCGGAAACGGAGCCGCCGGGCAACTCCAGCTGGACATCTACGGCGAAGCGATGGACGCCCTCTACTATCTGCACGGTTTCGGGGTGGGGATCGGGCAGCCCGGATGGCTCGCCGTCTGCGAACTGCTCGAGTGGCTCGCCGACAACTGGGATCAGCCCGAAGAAGGAATCTGGGAGACCCGGGGCGGACGCAAGGACTTCACCTATGGAAGATTGATGTGCTGGGTCGCGTTCGACCGCGCCATCCGGCTCGCGACGGCGCACGGCCGGCCGGCGCCCCTGGAGCGATGGATCGCCGAGCGCGACGCGATCTACAACCAGATCATGAACAAGGGCTGGAGCCCGGAACGCAAGGCCTTCGTACAGCAATACGGCGAGACCGTCCTGGACGCCTCGCTGTTGAAGATGCCGCAGGTCGGCTTCGTGGTCCCCGGCGACCCCATGTGGCAGTCGACCCTGCACGCGATGGATGCCGAACTGGTCTCTGACAGCCTGGTCTACCGCTACGACCCCAGCGCCTCCCCCGATGGGCTCCTCGGTTCGGAGGGCACCTTCTCCCTGTGCACGTTCCTGTACGTGGACGCCCTGGCGCGGTCAGGGCGGCTCGATGAAGCGCGAGTGGTCTTCGAAAAGATGCTGACCTACGCGAACCATTTGGGCCTGTATTCCGAAGAGATTGCCGCCACCGGTGAACAGATCGGCAATTTCCCGCAGGCGTTCACGCACCTGGCGCTCATCGATGCGGCCATCACGTTGAACGACTGCCTGGACGAAGCTGCGGGCAAGGCCCGGCGGAAGGATGGTGCCAAATGAGCGGAAGCAGCGTGGCGGGCCGGCCGACGAGCGCCTTGCGAAAGGTGCTCATTCCCCTGGCCCTCGCCCAATTCATCTGCAGCTTCGCCGGTTCGAACATGAACGTGATGATCAACGACATGAGCGAGGACCTCAATACCACCGTGCAGGGCATCCAGACGGCGATCACCATCTTCCTGCTCGTCATGGCGGCGTTCATGATTCCCGGCGGGAAGCTGACCGACCGTTACGGACGGAAGCGGTGCCTGCTCGTCGGCCTCGCCATCTACGGGGTGGGCGCATTGATCAGTGCCGTCTCTCCCAACCTGGGCATCCTCATCCTCGGAAACTCGATCCTCGAGGGCATCGGCACGGCGCTGCTGATCCCGCCGGTGTACATCCTCACCACGCTGCTGTACAGGGACCTCACCTCGCGTGCACGCGCCTTCGGGGCGATCAGCGCCATGGGAGGCGTCGGCGCCGCTGCGGGGCCGCTGATCGGTGGCCTGATCACCACCGCGATCAGCTGGCGGGCCGCCTTCATCTTCCAGGCAGTGATCATTGTGCTGATCATCATACTCAGCCGCCACATCGAGGATCCCCTGCCGCCGGACCCGACCAGCGTCTTCGACACGGGCGGTGCGGTCCTCTCCGCCGTCGGCCTCATCCTGGTGGTCATGGGCATTCTTGCCGCTGACAACAATTTCTGGCTCATGGTGACGTTGCTCGTCGTCGGTGCCCTCATGCTGCTGTGGTTCTTCCTCTGGATCCGCGCCAAGGAGCGTGCCCACAAGGAGCCGCTGTTGTCGACGAGCCTGTTCCGCAACCGCACGTCCAACCTCGGCATGGTCACGCAGAACGTCCAGTGGCTGGTCCTGATGGGCACGTCGTTCACGGTCGCCGCCTATCTGCAGGTCGTGCGGGGCTACAACGCCATCGAGACAGGCGTCATCTTCACGGCGGCGACGGTAGGCCTGCTCCTGTCCTCGTTCGGAGCCGAGCGCTTCGCCAAGCGGCGTGCGCAACGGACCCTCGTCATGGCGGGCTTCGTCCTCACGATCGCAGGCATCGTCATCCTGATCGTCATGGTGGGCGAGTCCTCGAGCCCCTGGGCGTTCGCGCCGGGCCTTTTCGTGACCGGATTCGGCATCGGCTTGATGCTGACGCCCTCGGTCAACATCGTCCAGTCCAGCTTCGGCGAGGAGCAGCAGGGCGAGATCTCGGGCCTGTCGCGCAGCGTGTCCAACCTGGGCTCCTCGCTCGGGACGGCGATCGCCGGCACCATCCTCGTCGTCGGCCTCAGTCACGGCGGATACGCCGCCGCCATGATCACGCTGGCGATCGTCGGGCTCGTCGGACTCGTGGCCGGGGCCCTGCTCCCCCGCGGCCGGGTTCCGGGCCTCGCCCCTGAAGGCTCGCTCGGACCCTCCTGAGAACCGGACGCACGCTGGCACCGGACCCGCGCGCTATCCGGCGCGCAGGTAGTACCGCATCGGCGCATGCCGGACGGCCCGGGGCAGACGCGGGTAGACCGCCGCGACGGTCCGCAGCACCGTTTGGAAGGCCCGCTCGTGCCGCGGGGACCACGGCAGGCCGAAGGGTTCGCGCAACTGCTCCGGCAGCAGCCCGGTAGTCACCAGGCGCGCCAGGGGCATGGCTGGACGCAGGAACCAGGAAACCTTGCGCGAATGCAGCAACTCGTGCGCCACCGCGCGGGTGGTCGCGTCCACCCGCAGTCCGGCCACCCCGCGCTCCCAGTACTCGGAGAAGTCAGCGCGCGTCGCCGGCCACATCCCCTCCGGCAGCTGCAGCGCGGTGCCCAGCACCGCGTACCCGCGGTACACCTCCTCGGCGGCCTCCTCCGGGACCACCGGATAGACGGCGTCATAGACCCTCATCGCCGAATCGTGCAGCGTGGCCGCGACCCACAGCTGCAGTTCCGGGTCGCGGGCGTCGTAGGCGGGATGGCTGCCGTCGCCGGCGGCGGAACCGCGCACCCGTGCATGTACCGCGTCCACGTGCGCCGCCACCTCGGCCGCCTGCTCCGGGGTCCCGGCCGTCAGTGAATAGATGTACCGCAGCGTGCCGTGCAGGCGCTTCATGGGGTCCTGGGCGAAAACGCTGTGCCGGGCCACCCCGTGGCCCACGGCCGGGTGCGCCAGCTGCAGCAGGATGGCGCGGCCGGCGCCGAGCAGCGTGACCGATTCGGCCGCGATGTCGCCGATCTCGCGGACCTTCATGCCCCGGCGGGTCCCGGACCCTAGGCCGGATGAACCACTCGCAGTCTCACTCTTCTGGGGAAACATCAATGCTCCGTACCTTTGCGGGACCGGTCGGGCGCGGTACGACGCCGGTGCCCGGGTTCCGTGGCCGCGGAACCCGGGCACCGGCGTCGTACCGGGAACAAACCTACTCGGCGGCGGCGAGTTGGCCGCAGGCGCCGTCGATCTCCTTGCCGCGGGTGTCCCGCAAGGTGGTGGGGACGCCGGCGGATTCGAGCCGGTCGATGAATTCGGCGGTGACGTCCCGCTCCGAGGCGGTCCAGATGGACCCGGGGGTCGGGTTCAGCGGGATCGGGTTCACGTGCACCCAGCCGCGGCCGCGGGCGTTGAGCTTGCGGGCCAGCAGGTCCGCCCGCCAGCCGTGGTCGTTCATGTCCTTGATGAGCGCGTACTCGATGGAGACGCGGCGGCCGGTGCGCTTGTAGTAGTCGTAGGCGGCGTCCAGCGCCTCGTCGACCTTCCAGCGCGAATTCACCGGGATGAGCTCGTCGCGCAGCTCATCGTCCGGGGCGTGCAGGCTCAGCGCGAACGTGAACGGGACGTTCTCGTCGGCGAGCTTGTTGATCGCCGGGACCAGCCCCACGGTGGAGACGGTGATCCCGCGCGCGCTCATGCCCAGGCCTTCGGGGGCCTCGTCGACCATGCGGTGCACGGCGGCCATGACGCGCTTGTAGTTGGCCAGCGGCTCGCCCATGCCCATGAATACGATGTTGGTGACGCGCTCGGCGTCGTGCCCGCCGTCGCGGCGCTTGCCGCCCAGCCCGCCCTCGGCGATGACGCGGTTGGCCTGGACGATCTGGTCCAGGATCTCCGCGGTGGACATGTTGCGGGTCAGCCCGGCCTGGCCGGTGGCGCAGAACGGGCAGTTCATGCCGCAGCCGCACTGGCTGGACACGCACAAGGTGATGCGGCCGGGGTAGCGCATCAGCACCGACTCGACGAGCGAACCGTCGAAGAGCCGCCACAGGAACTTGATGGTGTCGCCCTTGTCCGTGCTCAGCCGCTTGACCTCGGTGAGCAGCGTCGGGAACATCGCCGCCGCCAGCTCCTCGCGTCCGGCCTTGGGCAGGTCGCTCATGCGCTCGGGGTCGGTGGTGTAGTGCTGGAAATAGTGCACGGAGAGCTGCTTGGCGCGGAAGGCCGGCAGGCCGAGCTCCTTGAGCTTCTCCTGGCGCTCCTTCAGGGAAAGGTCGGCCAGGTGGACCGGCGGCTGGGAGACGCGCGGACGCTGGGCGAACTGGAGCTGCGGGCGTCCGTCCGGGCCCATGGCCTGCTTCCAGCCCTCGGCGGTCGGCCGCACCTGGGCACGGCCCTCCTTGCGGGCACGCAGCTCGGAGATGCGCTGGGCCTTCTTGGCCTCGGCGTGGTGGACCTCGGAGTCGTGGTGCTTGGCCGCCCGGTCGGCGCGGGCAGCCACCGCCTCCGAGGTACGGGTGCGGTGGTGCTCCGGCGCGCTGGCGTGGACGGCGTCTTGGGCAGCGTCGACGGCAGGAGGGGTGTTTTTGGGGGAAGTCATCCTTTCCATTGTCCCATGCCTGTCCAGTCCTGCGCCGTGGTCTCGGCCACGTCCACGGGAGGTGCGCGTCCGGACGGTCGGATTCGACGTCGCGCGGGGCATCGCGGGCCTGGTGGAGGGCAGCAAAGGCCTGCAGGCCGGGAGCATCCGCCCCGTCCGCCCGGGCAGCCGAGCCGGGCCAACTCCCACGTCGCACACAGGGATCTTGCAGACTGGCTCTCTAGTGTTGAAAGCACCTGAAAAGGTGCGAGTGATGAAGAAGGCCCCAGCTTCCCCCCAGGCTGGGGCCTTCGCTCGTCTGGGTCCTTCCCTTGTCTGGGGCCGGGATTAGGGCGGGGCAGGACCGGCACCCGCGATCCGCACCAGGGAGCGGTTGACGACGGCGAGCACGGCGATCGTGACCAGCGCGCCGAGCAGCAGCGCGGCATCCTCTCCAGGGCCGAGCAGGCCCAGCGTGGTACCGAGCGTGGCGGCGGCGACCGGCACCCCGAGCTGCCCGGCGGTCGCCGCGGCCACGGGCAGCGGCTGACCGGTCAGCGCCATCGACGCGTGCACGACTGCCGCGCCCGCGCCGAGCACGAGGCCCAGGGCGAGGGCTTCGGGCCGTTCCACGACCTTGGTCAGGTCCAGCGAGGCACCGAGCCAGACGAAGAACACGGGTCCGAAGAACCCCTCGGTCAGCGCGAACGCCTGGTGCGCGAGGCGGTGCGGCTCCCCCACCGCGGCAACGATCAGCCCGAGCACGAAGCCGGCCAGCATGATCGACACGTGCACGAAGACCGCCAGCGCGGCAAGGCCGAACAGCAGCGTCAGGGTCACCCGCAGCTCAAGGGCCAGGCCGCGATCCTCGGAGACGTCGTGCATTCGGCGGCGGGCGCCGCTGCGCTGGGCCCGCCGGAGGAACAGGTAGACCGGGACGCCGGCTGCCAGCACGGCTGCCGCCCCGAGTCCCGCCCGGGTCGCGTTCGCCGGATCGATCGCCAGCGGAAGCAGCACGATGCACGCGGTATCGGCGATGGCTATCTGCGGCAGCATGGCCACGATCGAGGGCGCGGTCAGTGGCAGGCCGGCGAGCGCGGGCATGACCAGGGCGGCCGAGGAGGAGGCGATCAGGACCGCATACAGCCAGCCGTGGCCGGTGCCGAACAGCGCCGCGATGCCCAGCCCCGCCGGAACGGCGAGCGCGCCGATCGCCAGGGCGCGCAGGATGCCTTGGCTCAGGCCGGCGCGAAGGTCCGGGCTGCGCAGCGGGATATGGGTGCCGGTGACGAACATGACCAGGGCGAATCCGATCTGGGCCAGGAACGTGAAGGTGGGATCGTCCGCGTGCAGGACCCCCAGCCCGGTGGCGCCGAGGACCAGGCCAACGAGGAGTTCGCCCAGGACCACCGGCAGGGACCAGCGCTGCAGCGACATGACGGGACCCAGAATCGCGACGGCGCAGATCAGCGCCAAGGTGGCGAAGTTCATTCAACGCCGCTCACGGGACGGGTTTCATCTCGCGCGACCTCCGTTTCCGGCCCTGCACCGGAGCTTACCCTTGGCTCCCGGCAAGGGCAGGACCGGGGCGGCTACAATCGCCGCACGGGGGTCGTCCCCGGCAGCGAAGGGGGCATCCATGGCCGGCGGCAGCCGCGAGCCGGGCCGGACGGTGACGTCCAAGGTCCTGGCCGTCATCGAGCCGTTCGAGGAACACCGCAGGTCCCTGAGCCTGACGGAGATCTCCGAGTATTCCGGGCTGCCCCTGAGCACCACGCACCGGCTGGTGGGCGAGCTGGTGGAGTGGGGCTTCCTGTCCAAGGGCGTGAACGGGCGCTACCAGCTGGGGCTGCGCCTGTGGGCGCTGGCGCAGAACACTGGGCGGCAGCTGCGCGACGCCGCGCGCCCGTTCGTCCAGGACCTCTTCGCGATCACCGGTGAGCTGTCCCACCTGGCCGTGCGCGACGGCTTCGACGTGCTCTACATCGAGCGCATCTACGGCACCAAGCGCGTTCCGCGGGCCTCCCGCGTCGGCGGGCGGCTGCCCATGCACTCCACCGCGGTGGGCAAGGTGATCCTCGCGTTCGAGGAGGACTGGTTGCGCGAGGCGTACCTGGGCCGCCAGTTGGAGCAGTCCACCCCGCACACCCACACCAACCCCGCCCGGCTCGCCGAGGAACTGGTCCAGATCCGCGAGCAGGGTTATGCCATCACGGCGGAGGAGGTCCGTCTGGGTGCGGCATCCATCGCCGTCCCTGTGTTCCATACCGGCCGGGTCGGCGCCGGGCTGGGGATCGTGACGCTGTCCTCGCAGGCGTCCACGCTGGTCCGCCACCTGCCGGTGCTGCGCGGGATTTCGGCGCAGATCGAGCGCGCCACCGCACACATCCCGCTGGAGACGCTGCTGGGCAGCGTGCTCCCCAGCCGGTCGTAAACGGAGCCAGGTCCTGGCTCCGACGTCGGCCGGCACGGGGATCGGGCTCCGCCGCGACGGGCGGCGGGCCCGTCCTGCATACTCGTCGTTATGCCTAATCCGCCCACGCGCGACTCAATCATCAGCCGGGTGGTGCGCCTCATGGGCGCCTTCGACCGCACGCAGCCGTCCATGACGCTGTCCATGCTGGCGCGCCGGGCGGGCCTGCCGATGACCACCACGCATCGCCTCGTCGACGAGCTGGTGCGCCACGGCCTGATCGAGCGCCAGCCCGGCGGCGACCTGCGCGTGGGCCTGCGCATGTGGGAACTTGCGGCGCGTGGGTCCCACGCCCTGTCGCTGAAGGAGATCGCGCTGCCGTTCATGGAGGACGTCCAGTCCGCGCTGGGGCAGCACACCACCCTGGCCGTGCTGGACCGGGGAAGCGTGCTCTACGTGGAACGGCTGTCCCATCCCGATTCGCCGCTCGATGCGGCCCACATCGCCCAGCGCATGCCCATCCACGCCTCCTCAAGCGGGCTAGTGCTGCTGGCCCACTCCCCCACGAACTTCCAGGCGGAGGTCCTGGCTGGGGACCTGGAAAAGGTGACGCCGGAGACGGTGACCGACCCCGCCGTCCTGCGCCGGCAGCTGGCCGACATCCGCCAGCGCGGCTTCATCGCGGTGCCGGGAATCGGCCGCACGGAATGGACAGGGGTCGCCGTACCCGTCTTCGGGCCGGACAACCGGATTGCCGCGGCCCTGAACGCGATCATCCCGCGCGAGGACACCGGCATCCCTCGCGTCGTCGCCGCCCTGGTGACCGCGGCCCACGGCATCTCCCGCGCGCTCGGCGCCGAGAGCCCCCGGCGCGGCTTCCCGGTGGCCTAGGCGGTACTCCGAGGATCGCGGCGGTCCTCCACGGCACCCGCGGCATTCCGCGGCTGACGGACGATCTTTTCCGACTACCGGAAAAGCGTGTCCCGCGCCACACCTCCCCGGGCCATCCTTGTTGCAGGCGCAGACCACGCCTACGCCGGGGGATCGGCCGGACGCGCAGCAACGGCCGCTTCCGACCGATCCCCCGCACCCCGATTCCCCCTAACCAGGTCCGCACGGACGCGCGATGAGGCGCGCCCGGAAACGGTCCGGAAAGCAAGGAACGATGACCATCGACATCCACGGCGTCGGCGCCGGCACCACCGCCACGGCCGGCCTTCCGCCGTACTCGCACGAACTCGACTGGCCCGAGGGCCTGGAACCCTTCAAGGTCGTCGACGACGGCAGCCAGTCCGACCCCTACCCGCACTACCGCTGGATGCTGGCGAACGCGCCGGTGCTGCGCGCCCACACCGCGGCCTCCGACGTCTGGTTCATCTCCCGCTACGACGACGTCCGCAAGGCCATGCGCGCGCCGAAGGTCTTCTCCTCCCAGGTCGTGGACCCGGTGCCGCTGACGTTCCTGACCCTCATGGACGCCCCGAACCACAGCCGGCTGCGCCAGGTCGTCGCCCAGGCCTTCACCCCGAAGGCCATCGCCCTGTTCGAGGACCGTGTCCGCGAGAACGCCGCCCTGTACCTGGAGGCGATGCTGGCCAAGGGCGGCGGCGACGCCGTCGAGGAGTATGCGATCCCGCTGAGCATGTCCACCATCAGCGCCCTGCTCGACGTTCCCGCCGAGGACTTCGAGAAGATGAAGTTCTGGTCCGACGAGACCTTCAGCTACTTCGGCCGGCTGGCCCGCAACGCCCCGGGCACCGGGACCGACGAGCAAAGCACCTTCGAGTTCTTCGCGTACCTGAAGGACACGCTGGAGCGCCTCCACGCGGAGAGCAGCCCGTCCGTCGGCGGGCACATCGCCCGCATGTGGAAGGAGGGCCTGCTCACCGAGAAGGAGGCCAAGGAACTGTGCGCGTTCGTGTTCGTCGCCGGGCACGACACCACCACCATCCTGCTGGCCAACGCCTTCCGCGTCTTCAGCGAGCAGCCGGAGCTGCTCGAGCGCATCCGACGCACCCCGGAGGACGCCGACCTGTTCGTCGAGGAACTGGCCCGCTTCCGCGGCACCGTCCAGCGAGCCAGCCGCATCACCACCGAGGAGGTCGAGGTCGCCGGAGTCACGATCCCCCGGGGCGCGATCGTCCGCCTGCTTCCGGCCGCCGCCAACCACGACGACGCCAAGTTCCCCAACGCCGCCGTCTTCGACATCGACCGCGACACCAACGGGCACCTCGGCTTCGGCCACGGCGTCCACAGCTGCCTCGGCTCGCCGCTGGCCCGGCTGGAAACGAGGGTGACCGTGCAGCTGCTGGCGCAGGAGCTCTCTGGCATCTCCCTGGACCCGGCGCGGCCCATCGAGTACGTCCGCGGCAACAACCTGACCAATGCCGGCCCGGAGCACCTCCACGTGGAGCTGGAGGCCCACCGTGGCTAGCGCGGACCGGGTCGTCATCATCGGCTCCGGCCACGCCGGCGTCTCCGTCGCCGCCGGACTGCGCACGCGCGGCTTCTCCGGACGCATCGTGCTCGTCGACGGCGAGCCCGGGCTGCCCTACGAGCGCCCGCCGCTGTCCAAGGAACTGCTCAAGCCCGGCGCGCCGGACGGCGCGACCCCGCTGCGCAAGGAGTCCTACTTCGAGGGCAAGGACATCGAACGGATCGCCGGCGCCACCGCGGTCTCGATCGACCGGGCCCGCGGCATGGTCGCCCTGTCCGACGGCCGCGAGGTGGGGTACTCCAGGCTCGTGCTCGCCACCGGCTCCCGGCCCCGCCTCCTCTCCGTCCCCGGGGCCGACCTGCCGGGCCTGTTCACGCTGAAGACCTTCGAGGACGGCCGGGCGCTCAAGCAGGTCCTGGCGCCCGGGGCCAGGGTGGTCATCGTGGGCGCCGGATACATCGGCCTCGAGGTGGCCGCGGCCGCCGCGAAGCTGGGCTGCGACACCACGATCCTTGAATTCCAGGACCGCATCATGAGCCGCGTGACCTCCGAACCGGTCTCCCGGTTCTTCGAGCAGGTCCACCGCGCCAACGGCGTGCGCATCAGCTTCGGCACGGCCGTCACCGCCTTGGGGGGCGACGGCCGGGTGGAGTTCGTCGCCACCGCCGACGGGACGCGCTACCCGGCGGACGTGGTCGTGGCGGGGATCGGCGTCGTCCCCAACCAGGACCTGGCCGAGGCGGCGGGGCTGGAGTGCTCCGACGGCGTGCTGGTCGACGACGCCGGCCGCACCTCGGCCGAGGGCATCTACGCCGCGGGCGATGCGACGCGCTTCGCCAGCCTCTTCGACGGGGCCAGCCAGCGCCTGGAGTGCATCCAGAACGCGCAGTCCCAGGCCGACCGGATCGCCGCCGATATCACCGGGCAGGAACCCGGCGAGCCCGGGGTGCCGTGGTTCTGGACGGTCCAGCACGGCGTGCGCCTGCAGACCGCCGGCGTGCGCCACCCCGACGACGAGACGGTGGTGCGCGGGGAACCGGCCACGGGGAGGTTCTCGGTGGTCTACCTCCGCGACGGGCGGATCTCCGCCGTCGACACCATCGGCGGGCTGTCCGACTTCAATCCGGGCAAGCGGCTCGTTGCCGAACGCGCCACGCTCGACGCCGCCCTGGTCGCCGACCCCGGTACCCCCTTGGCCGATTCCGCAGTCCCGGCCCTGGCCCCCTCCCGCTAGACACCGATCGACCAGACACCTTAAGACCCTGAAGGACACACGATGACGACCATCACCGCGATCGACCGCGATGGCTCCTCCCACGACCTGCCGTGGGAGGAGGACCAGAGCCTCATGGAGGTCCTGCGCGACAACGACCTCCCCGTGCTGGCCTCCTGCGGCGGCACCGCCTCCTGCGCCACCTGCCACGTCTTCCTCGCCAAGGAGGTCTTCGACTCCCTCGGCGAGCGCGGCCCGGACGAGATCGAAATCCTCGCCGACGCCGAGGGCTACCGCGAGTGCGGCTCCCGCCTCTCCTGCCAGGTGGAGCACAGCCCCGCCCTCGACGGGATCACCGTCGAGCTGGCCCCCGAGGGCTGAGCCCACCGGCGAATCCCGCCCGCGGCAGACCCGAACGCCGCCCCGCCAGCCCGCCCTGCATGCCGGGGCCGCAGGCGGGGCGGCGTTTTGGTCCCGGGCCCGGACCCGGGCTCCTCCGACGGCAGAGGGAACCTGCGCGGGAAAGTGCGCTTCCACTGAGTGGAAGTTTTTGCTGCGCGAAACGGTGTGATGCGCGCAACACTTGGGGAGATGAAGCAGACCGGCCGGCAACGACGCGGACGGGAACCCCGAGGAGTACAGATGTCAGAAGCGACGGAGGCGGCCCCCCCGCTGCCCGTTCGGCCACGGCGCGGAGGCGCCGGCCGGCCACCACGGCTACGAACCCTTCCAGATGAAGGACCCGTTCCCGGCCTACGCCGAACTCCGCGCCGAGCAGCCGGTCATGTTCGACGAGCGCACCGGCTACTACGTGGTCTCCCGCTACGACGACATCAAGGCGGTCTTCGACGACTGGGAGACCTTCTCCAGCGAAAACGCCCAGGCACCCGTCCGCGAGCGTGGCCCCCAGGCCAAACGGATCATGGAGGAGGGCGGGTTCACCGCCTACTCCGGGCTGTCCGCACGCCGCCCGCCGGAGCACACCCGCATCCGCGCGGTGGCCCAGAAGGCGTTCACCCCGCGCCGCTACAAGGTCCTGGAACCGTTCATCCGGCAGAACATCGTGGACCAGATCGAGCGGATGCTGGCCCGCCCGGAGCGCCGCGGCGACCTGTTCCGCGACCTCGCCTACGACGTCCCGACCATCACCATCCTCACGCTGATCGGCGCGGACACCGGCATGGTGGACACCTACAAGCGCTGGTCCGACTCCCGGGCCGCGATGACCTGGGGCAACCTGAGCGACGAGGAGCAGATCCCGCACGCGCACAACCTGGTCGAGTACTGGCAGGAATGCCAGCGCCTGGTCGCCCACGCCAAGGAGCACGGCGGCGACAACCTCACCGCGGACATGGTGAAGGCCCAGGCCGAGGGAGCGGAGATCTCCGACCACGAGATCGCCTCCCTGCTCTACTCGCTGCTCTTCGCCGGCCACGAGACCACCACGACGCTGATCTCCAACACCTTCCGCGTGCTGCTCGCCGACCAGGCGCAGTGGCAGCGGGTCGTGGAGGACGAGAAGCTCGTCAACGGCACCATCGACGAGGTCCTGCGCTACTCCGGCTCGATCGTCGCCTGGCGCCGCAAGGCCCTGAAGGACACCGAGGTCGCGGGCGTGCCGATCCCCGATGGCGCCGGGCTCCTGCTCCTGATGGGGGCGGCCAACCGCGACGACACCCAGTTCGAGGACCCGGAGGCCTTCGACATCACCCGCCCGAACGCCCGCGAGCACCTGAGCTTCGGCTACGGCATCCACTACTGCCTGGGCAACCAACTGGCCCGGCTGCAGGCGCGCATCGCCCTGCAGGAGATCGCCGGCCGCGCCCCGGGCCTGCGGCTGGCAGATCCGGAGTCCATCACCTTCCGCGAGAACATCTCCTTCCGCGTCCCCGAATCCGTTCCCGTCACGTGGGAGGCCTAGCAGCAATGAACGATTTCCAAAGCAACGAGTACGTCCAGTTCTTCGACGGCGGCATCGCTCCGACGCTGGAGAACCTGGGCGGCAAGGGCGCCTCCCTGGTCACCATGACGGAGGCCGGCATGCCGGTCCCGCCGGGGTTCGTGGTCGCCACCGCGGCCTTCGACGCGTTCATGGACGCCGCGGGCATCACCGCCGAGATCCACGCGCTGCTCGCCGGCGTCGACCCGGAGGACGTGGCCGCCGTCGACCGCGTCTCCCTGCGCATCCGCGAGGACATCACCTCCCGCCCCATCCCGGAGCGGATCCGCGAGCTGACCCGCCGGGCCTACGACGCCCTGCAGGCCCGCTTCGACGCCCCGGCGCCGGTCGCCGTCCGCTCCTCCGCCACCGCCGAGGACCTGCCGGACGCCTCCTTCGCCGGACAGCAGGACACCTACCTGTGGCTGGAGGGCTTCGAGTCCGTCGGCGAGCACGTCCGCCGCTGCTGGGCCTCGCTCTACACCTCCCGCGCCATCATCTACCGGCTGCGGAACAACATCCCCAACGAGGGGCTCTCCATGGCCGTCGTGGTGCAGAAGATGGTCAACGCGCGGGTCTCCGGCGTCGCCATGACGCTGGATCCGGCCAACGGCGACCGCTCCAAGATCACCATCGACTCCTCCTACGGGGTGGGCGAAATGGTGGTGTCCGGCCAGGTCACCCCGGACAACTTGGTGCTGGACAAGGTCACCCTGGCCATGGTGCGCGAGCACATCGGCGACAAGCACGCCGAACTCGTCCCGGATCCGCAGGCGCACGCGCTCGTCGAACGGGAGGTCGACGCCGGCCGCCGCGCCGTGCGCTCCCTGACCGACGCCGAACTCGAGGCCGTCGCCCGGATGGCCAAGCGCGCCGAGAAGCACTACAAGTGCCCCCAGGACATCGAGTGGGCGCTGGACCGGGACCTGCCCGACGGCGAAAACCTCCTGCTGCTGCAGGCGCGCCCCGAGACCGTCCACTCCGCCAAGGCCCCCGCGGCACCCGCCACGCCCGCCTCCCCCGGCTCCCTGTGGGGCGGGTTCTCCGGCACCCTCCTGAAGCCCTCCGCCTGACGCACCCAGCCTCCCCATTCCGCTCGACGCCGAGCACCGACGAAGGGACCCCCATGTCCATGAAGTCCTTCCCGAAGCCCTCCGAACTGCCGGTTCCCGCCGGCGCCGAAGGCTGGGAAAAGATCTACCCCTACTACCTGGTCTTCCAGGACGAGCTCAAGGAAGCCGAGGACGCGAAGTTCTGGTTCTGCGACTCCCAGCACTGGCCCACCGTCTACAAGCCTTTCGAGACCATCGGCGGGGAGTTCGCCGTCAAGTGCCTGGGCCAGTACAACGCCCGCCACCTGATGATCCCCAACGCCAACGGGATCGAGTTCCGCGTCCACCTCGGCTACCTCTACATGTCCCCGATCCCGGTGCCCGAGGACCAGATCGCCGCCCGCGTTCCGCTCTTCGAGGAACGCGTGGGCCACTACTTCGCCAACTGGGAGACGCTGCTACAGCAGTGGCACACCAAGGTTCGCGGCACCATCGACGAGATGGAGACGCTGCGCTTCGCGAAGCTGCCGGAGATTGTGCCGATCGAGGACATCCGTTCCGGCAAGGCCAAGGACGGCTCCGAGGTGCTGCTGGAGAACTACGACCGGCTCATCCAGCTCTGCTACCAGAACTGGCAATACCACTTCGAGTTCCTCAACCTGGGCTACATCGCCTACCTGGACTTCTTCAACTTCTGCAAGGAGGTGTTCCCGAACATCCCCGACCAATCGATCGCGACCATGGTGCAGGGCGTGGACATGGAGCTCTTCCGCCCGGACGACGAACTGAAGGAGCTCGCCGCCCTGGCCGTGGAACTGGGCCTGCAGCCGCACTTCTCCCACACCGACGCCCCGGAGGCCACCCTGGCCGCCATCGGCGCCGCGGCCGGCGGCGAGCGCTGGCTTGCCCGCTGGGACGAGGCGCACGAGCCGTGGTTCAACTTCACGGTCGGCAACGGCTTCTACGGCCACGACAAATACTGGAACGAGCACCACGAGATCCCGCTGGGCTACATCGCGGACTACATCCGCCGGCTCGACGACGGCCAGGACATCATGCGCCCCAAGGAGGCCCTGATCCGGGAGAAGGAGCGGATCGTCGAGGAGTACCGCGACCTGCTGGACGGCGAGGCCCAGGCCGCGTTCGACGCCAAGCGCACGCTGGCCGCGACCGCCTACCCGTACGTGGAGAACCACAACTTCTACATCGAGCACTGGACGATGGGCGTGTTCTGGCGCAAGATCCGCGAGCTGTCCCGGATGATGCATGCCGAGGGCTTCTGGGCCAAGCCGGACGACCTGCTGTACCTGACCCGCAACGAGGTCCGCGACGCGCTCTTCGACCTGGTCACCGCATGGGGCGTCGGCGCCGCCGCGCCGATCGGTGCGACCTACTGGCCCGCGGAGATCGAGCGCCGCCGCGGCATCGTCGACGCGCTGAAGACCGCCCGGCCCGCCCCGGCGCTGAACACCCCGCCCGCCTCCATCACCGAGCCGTTCACCCGGATGCTGTGGGGCATCACCACCGAGCAGGTCCAGCAGTGGCTGGGCGCCGGCGAGGAGGTCCCCGGCGGCGGGCTGCGCGGCATGGCCGCCTCCCCCGGCGTCGTCGAGGGCATCGCCCGCGTGGTGCACGACGCCGACCAGCTCTCCGAGGTCCAGCAGGACGAAATCCTCGTGGCCACCGTCACCGCACCGTCCTGGGGCCCGATCTTCGGCAAGATCAAGGCCACCGTCACGGACATCGGCGGCATGATGAGCCACGCGGCCATCGTCTGCCGCGAATACGGCCTCCCCGCCGTCACCGGCACCGGCTCCGCCTCCACCACCATCCGCACCGGACAGCGGCTGCGGGTGGACGGGACCAAGGGGACCGTCGAGATCCTCGACGCCCCCGCCGTCCAGGGACCGGGCGCCCACAGCCACCACCACGGGCACGACGCCGAGCCGGCCAATGTCTGAGCAGAACCAGCCCTCCCCCGGGGCCGCCCGCACCGCGCTCATCACGGGCGCGGCGGGCGGCCTGGGCCGGGCCTTCGCCCTGGGCTTCGCCTCCCGCGGCTACCGCGTGGCGGTCGCCGACGTGAACCTGGACGGGGCGGAGGAAACCGCCCGCCTGGTCCGGGACACCGCGGCCGCGGCCGCGGCCTTCCGCGCCGACGTCACCGACGCCGCCTCCACGGAGGAACTCGCGCGGAAGACGGCGGAGTTCGGTGACGGCGGCATCGACGTCGTGCTGAACAACGCCGCGATCTACGCGACGGTCACCCGCAGCCCCTTCGAGGAGATCGACCCGGCCGAATGGGACCTGGTCATGAACGTGAACCTCAAGGGCCCCTGGCTGGTGACCCGGGCGGCCAGCCCGCACCTGCGCGAGGGCGGACGCGTCATCAACCTCTCCAGCGCCACCATCTTCTCCGGCTCCGAGCAGTGGCTGCACTACGTCGCCTCCAAGGGCGGGGTGGTGGCCATGACCCGGGTGCTGGCCAAGGAACTGGGCCGGCGCAACATCACCGTCAACGCCATCGCCCCCGGCTTCACCCTCACCGAGGCCAGCTACGGGCTCATGGAGAACGCGGAAAGCTACGGCGTGGACCGCGGCGCGCTCAAACGCGCCAGCCAGCCCGAGGACATCGTTGGAGCCGCACTGTTCCTGGCCGGACCGGAGAGCTCCTACATCACCGGGCAGACCCTCGTCGTCGACGGCGGACGCCAATTCATCTGACCCCCTTTCCAGCCACATCCGGGCCCCGGCCCGGCGAACCACCAGGAGGACCCCAATGACCACGGTCCATTTCACCGACTTCGAGGGCACCGTGCGCGACGTCGAGGCCAACCCCGGCGACTCCGTCATGGAGACGGCTGTGCGCAACGGCATCCCCGGCATCGTCGCCGAATGCGGCGGGTCGCTCTCCTGCGCGACCTGCCACGTGTTCGTCCGCGAGGACTGCCAGGCCGGGCTGCCCGCCCCCAGCGAGATGGAGGACGAGATGCTCTACGGCACCGCCGAGGACCGGCAGGACAACTCCCGCCTCTCCTGCCAGATCCGGCTGGCCGAGGGCGCGGACCTGCACGTGACCACCCCGGAAACGCAGGTCTAGCCATGGGCACCACCATTGCCGCCGCCGCTCCGGCCCCCGCACCCGCCCCGGATTCCCGCCCCGCCCGCACCGGGCTGCTGGTCATCGGGGCCAGCCAGGCCGGCGTACAGCTCGCCGTCTCGCTGCGCGCGCTGGGCTTCGAGGAGCGCATCACCCTGCTCGGCGAGGAGAACCACCGCCCCTACCAGCGCCCCGCCCTGTCCAAGGAGTTCCTGCAGGGGACGGTGGAAAGCGAATCGCTGATCTTCCGCTCCAACGACTACTGGGCCGAGCACAACGTGGACCTGGTCAAGGGCGAGCGGATCGTGCGCATCGACAAGGAACCGGACGGGTCCGGGACCGCGTTCGCCGCCTCCGGCGCCGCCTTCCCGTTCGCCCGGCTGGCCCTGACCGTCGGCGCGCGGGCCCGGAGGCTGCGGGTGTCCGGCGCCGAACTGGACGGGGTTTTGTACCTGCGCAACGCGGACGACGCCCTGGAGCTGAAGGCCCGCGTCGGGGACGCCCGCGACGTCGTCGTCATCGGCGGCGGATTCATCGGACTCGAGGCCGCCGCCAGCCTGCGGACTATGGGCAAGAACGTGGTGGTGCTCGAACAGGGCCCGCGGCTGGTCGGACGCGCCGTGGGCGAGCAGACCGCGGACTTCTTCCTCGCGGCGCACCGCGCCCGCGGGCTGGACATCCGGCTGGATACCGCCGTCGCGCGGATCCTCCCGGACGACGCCGGAAGGCCGGCCTGCGTGGAACTGGCGGACGGCACCGTGCTGCCCGCGCAGATCGTGCTGGCCGGGATCGGCGTGGAGCCGAACACCGCCCTCGCCGAGACGATGGGGCTTACCGTGGACAACGGGATCGTGGTGGACCGGCACGCACTGGCCTCCGACGGGACCACCGTGGCCGTGGGCGACTGCGCCAACATGCCCCACCCCGTCCCCGGGGCGCCGGAGGGCGCGCGGATCCGTCTCGAAAGCGTGAACAACGCGATCGAGCATGCGAAGGTCGCCGCCTACTCCCTTACCGGGCGGAGCGAGGAGTACGCGGGCGTGCCCTGGTTCTGGTCCAACCAGGGCGACCTCAAGCTGCAGATCGCCGGGCTGTGCGGAGCCCCCGGGGAGGGCCACGACGCCACCGTGGTGCGCCGCGACGACGCCCGGGGCAAATTCACCGTCCTCTACTACCGCGCCGGGCGGATCGTGGCCGCCGACTGCGTGAACGCGCCGCTGGACTTCATGGCCGTCAAGAATGCCCTCGCCACCGGGCGCAACATCCCCGCCGGCCCCGCCGCGGATCCCGGAGTCCCGCTGAAGGGCCTCACCGTGGACGCGCCATCGAACCTCTCCAAGGAAACTCCATGAGCACCCGGAACACGGGCACACCCACCCCAGCCGCATCAGCCCCGGAATCCCCCGAGGCCGACCCGCGCGCCCGCGCCTTCGCCGCGGCCCACCCCGTCCGTCCCGTGCCCGCCCAGGGCCTGGTCGAGACCGCCCCGATCTCCGCCACGCCGGCCTCCGATGGGCTGGATGCCCTCTGGAAGGCCGTGGTCCACGAGACCCGGACCCGCGGCAACGACATCCACCTGCCGATCTCGATGGCCTACGCCGAACGGCTGTGCCGGGCCTACCCTTCAGCCGATGCGGAGCTGGTGCTTGTGTCCGTGCTGCTGCACGACACCGGCTGGGCACACGTGGACGAGTCGCGCATCATCTCCGAGGGCTTTGCCGGCGACTGGCGCAAGGCGGCCATCCGCTACGAACACGAGCAGCAGGGCTGCGAGGTGGCGCGCCGGGTGCTGCCGGGCCTGGGCTACGGCGCCGGGTTCATCGAGCGGGTCTGCGAGATCATCGACGGCCACGACACCCGCCCGGTCGCCTACTCGCTGGAAGACGCCCTCATGCGCGATGCCGACCGGCTCTGGCGCTTCGACCAGGCCGGGATCGCGCTGGCCTCCTCCTGGTTCGCCATGGACCCGGCCGCCTACACCGACCGGCTGGCCGTCGAGATTGTGCCCGAACTGATCACCCAGGCCGCCGTGGACATGGCCACCGCGGACCTGTCCCGCTCCAATGCCCTGCTCAAGACCGGAGTGCTCAGATGACCCCGAACCCCGCCGCCGGCCCAACCCAGGCATCGGCGCAGGCGCACGCGCCGGCGTCGGACGCGAAGACGGCCCGCGCCGCCCTGCAACTGCCCTACACGCACGTGCGCGACGTGTTCGTGGACGGCGAGTGGACCCCGGCGCTCGGCACCGGAAGCAATCCCGTCACGGACCCGGCCACCGGGGAGACCTGGGGCTCCGTTCCCGACGGGACCGCCGGGGACGTGGACCGGGCGGTCGCCTCCGCACGGCGCGCCTTCGGCGGCTGGGCGCGGCTGGCGCCCTCCGAGCGCGCGGCCTGCCTGCGGCGGATCGCCGACGAGGTGGAAAAGCGCGCGGAGGAACTCGCCCTGACCAACACGCGGGAGAACGGCTCCCCGGTGGCGGAGTCGCGCGGGGCGGCCGCCAACGCGGCCGGCATCCTGCGCTACTTCGCGTCGCTGGCCGGGTACCTCGAGGCCGAGGACGTGCGCCCCTTCCCCCTCGGCGGCGGCGAGTCCGTGGTGCGGCGGGATCCCCTGGGGGTGTGCGCCCTGATTGCGCCGTGGAACTTCCCGATCAACCTGGTGGTCATCAAGCTGGCCCCGGCGCTGCTGGCCGGGTGCACCGTGGTCATCAAGCCCGCCTCCCCCACGCCCCTGTCCATCCGGCTGATCGTCGACGCGGTGGCGGCCGCGGGCGTGCCGGCGGGCGTGGTGAACCTGGTGACCGGGTCCGGCCGGCTCGGCGATCACCTGGTGCGCCACCCCGGCGTGGACAAGGTGGCGTTCACCGGCTCCACCCCGGTGGGGCGGAAGATCGCGGCGGCGTGCGGCGAGCTGCTGCGCCCGGTGACCCTGGAACTGGGCGGGAAGTCCTCGGCGATCGTGCTGCCGGACGCGGACCTGGACGCGATGTCCTCGGTGCTGGTGCGCTCCTGCATGCGCAACACCGGGCAGACCTGCTACATCTCCACCCGCATCCTGGCCCCCGCCTCCCGGTACGCGGAGGTGGTGGAGCGGGTGACCGCGACGATCGCGGCCGGGAAGCAGGGCGACCCGCTGGACCCTCAGACGGTGTTCGGGCCGGTGGCGACCGCCGCCCAGTTCCGCTCGGTCATGGGCTACGTCGAGTCCGGCCACGCGGAGGGCGCCCGGGCCACCACCGGCGGGCGGGCCGCCCGGCTGGGTAACGGGCTGGAGGAGGGGTCCTTCATCGAGCCCACCGTGTTCGCGGACGTCACCCCGGGCATGCGCATCTCCCGGGAGGAGATCTTCGGGCCGGTCATCTCGATCCTGAAGTACGGCGGCGTCGACGATGCCGTGGCGCTGGCCAACAACACCGAGTTCGGGCTGGGCGGGCTGGTGTTCGGGCAGGACCCGGACGCCGCGCTGGCCGTGGCGGACCGCGTTGATTCGGGCTCGGTGGGGATCAACTTCTTCGCGTCCAACCACGCGGCGCCGTTCGGCGGCCGGCACGACTCCGGGCTCGGCACCGAGTACGGGATCGAGGGCCTCAACGCGTACCTGGCGTACAAGTCGATCCACCGGCGGTGACCGGCGGCAGTGACTCACGACGGCGGCGCCGCCTTCCCTGAGGAAGGTGGCGCCGCCGTGGTGGTTGTGCGGCCGGTCAGGCGTTCGTGCCGCCGTGCGGGTGGTCCAGCGCCGAGGGGCCGCGGAACCAGCGGAACAGCCCGTAGCCGAACATGATGGCCCCGAAGGCGACCCCGAGCCACATGGGGGAGGCCGTGTCGAGGCCAGCGGCGAATTGGGTGTAGATGAAGGCCCCGAACACGATCATGACCAGCAGGCCCGTGATGGTCAGGACAAGGCCGGTCCGGCGCATCGTCTGCGGGGTGCCGGCGTGTGCCGGATGGTTGAAGGAGTCGCTCGCGCGGCCCTGGGGGTTTTCCGCCATGGTGTATCTCCTTTGGTCGGTCCTATGCCGCTCGGTCCTATACCGCGTCGGTCGTTGCGGCGTCGACGCGGCGCTTCTCGACGTACTCGCGGAAGTGGCGCAGGTCCTTCTTGACCTTGCGCGAATCGGTGCCGAAGGCGGCTCCGAAGTGTTCGGCCCTGGTCTTGTCCTCCCAGGAGAGCCGAGCCGTGATGCGGGTGTGCGTGTCGGCGGGGGCCACCCCGCCGTGTTCCCCGGTCGCCCCGTGGAGGGCTTCGCGGAATGCCGCGGACCGGCTCTGCACCGGCTCGAAGAGCAGCGTTCCCTCGCCGCCCAGGGCCCCGTCGCTGCGCCAGTGGATCAGCTCGCCGGGGCGCCGTTCGATGACGTGGGTGTCGAACTCGCGCTGTTCCCCGTGCACGGCCACCACCCAGTGGGTGGTGGTGTCGTCCACGCGGGTGACGCTGACGACCCCTTCCAAGAACTCCGGGAACGCGTCGTACCGCGTCCAATACTCGTAGGCCACCGCGGGGACGACGTTGACTTCCACGGATTCCTGTATGTGTGCCATCGTTTCCTCCTTTACCTGGTCACTCAGGGGTTTTGGCGCGCTCCGCGGGGGCCGTTAGCTGCTCGGGGACCACCGTCGCGCCCGCAGCGTGCGACTCGTGGATGGGCAGCTCCGGAACATGGACCGGTGTCACCGGGCCTTGCAGGACCGCTGACACCATGGCCACCTCTCCGTGAGGGTCGGCGGACCGCAGTTGCGGCTCGGCGGCCAGGAGATGCAGCGCAAGCTTTTCCTCGGCCTCACGACGGCGGCGGGCGACATCCCGCATCCGGCTAGTCGCGGTCGAGGCTCCAAAGTCCTCGGGCCACGCTACGCGGTCCTGTGATTCCATTTTGGCCTCGCTCTTCGGGGATGGCGCGGTCGGGGGGTTTTGCGCATGTCCCATGCCCCCAGCATCCCCCTCCGCGGCGAAACACGGAAGTACCCCAGCGCACAGTCTTGGACGGGACCGGTTGTTTCCGGTCAGGCCGGGGAGTCCCCGAGCCCGTGGATTCCGCGCCGCCGGACACCCTCCATTCCGCCGCTGGCCTACCCCGTCACCGCCCGAACCGCGCCCTAGCGGCACTGGGCCTGCAGCCCGGGACGGATCGGGCGGCTAGCGTCTTCTGGTACCGGTGGCGGACGGCCCGCCGCGGGGCAGCCGGGCGGCCAGCGGCACGCGCCAGCCGAAGCGCAGCGAGAGCATCCGCAGCGCAAAGACCGCAACGGCCACCGCCGCCCCGGAGGGGATGCCGAGCCAGCCGGCCTGGGCCAGCAGCGCCGTGGCCCCGGCCCCGAGCAGCGCCGGTACGGCATAGACGCCGCGCGGGTTGAACAGCTGGGGCACCTCGTTGGCCACGACGTCGCGCAGGACCCCGCCGCCGACGGCCGTGGTGACACCCAGGAGCGTGGCGGGGGCCGGGCCCATGCCCGCCTCGAGCGCCTTGAGCGTGCCGGTGACGCAGAACAGGGCGAGTCCGGCGGCGTCGAACGCCAGCAGTGACCGCCGGTGCCGTTCCACCCGCACCACGTGGAAGTAGACCAGGCCGGCGGCCAGGATCGGGGGAAGCATGTACACCGGTTGGGCAAAGGCGTTGGGGATCCCCCGGTCCAGGATCAGGTCCCGCACGATGCCCCCGCCAAGCCCGACGAGGGAACCGAGCAGGAGCGAGCCGACGATGTCGAAGCGGCGGCGGGCGGCGAGCAGGCAGCCGGACACGGCGAAGAAGAAGACCCCGACCAGGTCCAGCCCGGTCTGGATTCCCGGCAGCAGGTCGGTCATCGGCCGCGCCCCGGACAGCTGCGGGGCGCCGCGCCGGAAACGCCCCGGCGGGCATCAAGCAAGTGGAACAAGGCCGGCCTTTCGGGTGGTGGGCGCCCGGTCCGTCCCAGTCTAAGCCGAGGGCAGGGCCCGGCTACCCGATGATCCGGCTGCGGATCAGGAAGCGCTTGCCCTCCGGAGCCTCCACGGAAAAGCCGGAGCCGCGTCCGGGCACCACGTCCACCGTCAGGTGCGTGTGCTTCCAGTACTCGAACTGTTCCCGCGACATCCAGAAACCGATCTGTCCCACGCTCGCTGCGCCGTCGTCGTCCACAGGCTCCTCGTGGGCCGGGCCGCCATCCAGGGGGAGGTCGAACACGCCCAGGAGCACGTCCGATCCCCCGGTCTTGAAGTCGCCTTCGGGAAAGCACATGGGCGAGGAGCCGTCGCAGCAGCCGCCCGACTGGTGGAACATCAGCGGGCCGTGGCGCTCCCACAGCGTCCGCAGCAGGGCCGTGGCCTCCGGGGAGAGGGCCACCCGGGAGAACTCCTCACCCTCGATGGCCGGCCGCGCGTCGATCCTGGCGCCCATTCCTACCTCCTGGGGGTTTGGCGATGAATGCTGCCGGGGAAGTGCACGCCTGGGCGGTTCCCGAAGCGTGCACTTCCCCGGCAAGGCAGGTTAGAAGAAGCCGAGCGCGTCCGGGGAGTAGGACACCAGCAGGTTCTTGGTCTGCTGGTAGTGGTCCAGCATCATCAGGTGCGTCTCGCGCCCGATGCCGGAGGACTTGTACCCGCCGAACGCGGCGTGGGCCGGGTAGGCGTGGTAGTTGTTCACCCAGACGCGGCCGGCCTGGATCTCGCGCCCCGCCTGGTAGGCCACGGAGCCGTTGCGGCTCCACACGCCCGCGCCGAGCCCGTAAAGGGTGTCGTTGGCGGTCTTGATCGCGTCCGCGTACTCGCCGAAGCGGGTCACCGAGACCACGGGGCCGAAGATCTCCTCCTGGAAGATGCGCATGGAGTTGTCGCCCTCGAAGATGGTCGGCTGCACGTAGTAGCCGCCGGCCAGGTCTCCACCCAACTCGGCGCGGCCGCCGCCGGTGAGGACCTTAGCGCCCTCCTGCTTGCCGATGTCGATGTAGGAAAGGATCTTCTCCAGCTGGTCGTTGGAGGCCTGGGCGCCCATCATGGTGGCCGTGTCCAGCGGGTTGCCCTGGACGATCCGCTGCGTGCGGGCGACCGCGTCGCCGAGGAACCTGTCGTAGATCGAGTCCTGGATCAGCGCCCGCGACGGGCAGGTGCAGACTTCGCCCTGGTTCAGCGCGAAGAGCGTGAAGCCTTCCTGCGCCTTGTCGTAGAACGCGTCGTTGGCGTCGGCGACGTCCTCGAAGAAGATGTTCGGGCTCTTGCCGCCGAGCTCCAGGGTCACCGGGATCAGGTTTTCGGAGGCGTACTGCATGATCAGCCGGCCGGTGGTGGTTTCGCCGGTGAACGCGATCTTGCGAATGCGCTTGCTGGAGGCCAGCGGCTTGCCCGCCTCCAGCCCGAAGCCGTTGACGATGTTCAGCACGCCGGCCGGCAGCAGGTCGCCGACCAGTTCGGCGAGCACCAGGATGGACACCGGCGTCTGCTCCGCCGGCTTGAGCACGACGGCGTTGCCCGCCGCCAGCGCGGGCGCCAGCTTCCACACGGCCATCAGGATCGGGAAGTTCCACGGGATGATCTGCCCGACCACGCCCAGCGGCTCGTGGAAGTGGTAGGCGGTGGTGCTGTCGTCGATCTGGGACAGCGTGCCCTCCTGGGCGCGGATGGCTCCTGCGTAGTAGCGGAAGTGGTCGATCGCCAGCGGCAGGTCCGCGTTCAGCGTCTCCCGCACCGCCTTGCCGTTGTCCCAGGTCTCGGCGACCGCCAGCAGCTCCAGGTTCGCCTCCATGCGGTCGGCGATCTTGTTCAGGATGACGGCGCGCTCGGCCGCGGAGGTGCGGCCCCACGCCGGGGCCGCACCGTGCGCCGCGTCCAGGGCCGCGTCGATGTCCTCGGCGGTGCCGCGGGCGACCTCGGTGAAGACCTGCCCGGTGACCGGGGTGACGTTCTCGAAGTACCGGCCCTTGAGCGGGGCCTTCCATTCGCCGCCGATGTAGTGGTCGTAGCGCGGCTTGAAGGTGATCAGCGATCCCTCGGTGCCGGGGTTGGCGTAGACGGTCATGGCAACTCCCTTGTTGTCGGCTGACGGCGTGGGCCGTGGTGTTTCGGGGCCGGAACCCTTACCGAGAGGCTATGCCGGGCGAGGTTGCATCCGGGTTGCATCGGGCCACTTCCGGGCTTGGCAGGGCCCGGCGCCGCGGATCCTCAGCCCCTGATGTCAGCCCACGCCTGCGCCCAGGCCGAATAGTCGGTGCATTCGGCGTTGTTCCGCCCGTCGAGGCACTTCTTCACGGGAGTGGTCCAGAACCAGATCCGCTCCGCGTAGGCCTCGTCCCCGGCGTGGTAGCTCTGGCAGTGGTTGGGGTCCTGGGTGAGTTCGCAGGCCTTGGGATTGGCCGGCGCCTCTCCGAAGGATTCGGCGACCTGCGCGTTGACCTCGGGGCTGGCGATGTGGTCCAGCCACAGGTAGGCGCAGTTCGGGTGCTCCGTCCCGGCCCCGATCATCCAGGTGTCGGACCAGCCGGTGCCCCCCTCGGACGGGAGGATGGCCTCCACGTCGGCGCCCTGGGACTTGGCGACGTTGGCGATCACCTGCCAGGAGGTGCCGACCACCGTGCTGCCGGAGGAGAACGCCTGGACCGCTATGGCGTAGTCGGACCAGTACTGGCCGATGTTCTCGCGCTGGGCCTTGAGCAGGTCCACGGCGGCGGCCAGTTGGGCCTGGTCCAGGGCGTACGGGTGGGTGATGCCCAGTTCGGGCCGGTGCTTCATGAGGTACAGGGCCGCGTCGGCGATGTACATCGGCGAGTCGTAGGCGGTCACCTTGCCCTTGTGCTTGGCGGCGTCGTCGAACACCGCGGACCAGGAGGCGGGCGCCGGTTCCACCAGGTCCGCGCGGTACATCAGCAGGTTTGCGCCCCAGCCGTGCGGCATCCCGTAGTGGACGCCGTCGACCGTGTTCCACTGGCGGTCTCGCAGGAAGGGGTAGATGTCGCCGTAGTTCTCCAGCAGGTCCACGTTCACCGGCTGCACGTCCCCACCGGTGATCAGCCGCAGCGAGGCGTCCCCGGAGGCGGAGACGACGTCGTACTGCCCGCTGCCCATGAGCGTGACGGCCTCATCGGACGTTCCGAACGTCGTGACGGTGACCTGGCATCCGGTGGCTTCCTCGAACGGAGTCACCCAGTTCAGGTCGGGGTTGTTGCTGCCGTCCTCGGCGTAGCCGGGCCAGGCCAGGACGGACAGCTGTCCTTCCCCCGCACCGATCTCCGTCTTGATGGCCGCGGCGGGACTGCTGGACTCCCCGCCCCCGGTGGAGGTGTCGCAGGCGGCGAGCGCCAGACCCGCGGCGGCGAGCGCGGCAGCCACCCGCAGCGGCCGGCGGATCCGTTGCATCGTCGGTTCCCTCCTTGGGTGCGGAGCGCTTCCCAGCGGCGCCGCGGTCCCGAGGCGCACCTGCGGGCGGCCCCGCGCGGAGCGCCTATCCCCCCGGCAGCCAGGCGACCGCCGATTCGGGCCAGGTGACGTCGACGGTGCTGCCCAGCAGTTCGGTCTCGGCGGGCAGGTCCGCCAGGACCACGACGGCGGGGCCGTCCTCCGGCTGCACCCGCACCTGCGTTGCGCGCCCCACGTAGGCCAGGGCGGTGACGGTTCCGGACAGGATGGGGCCTCCCGGCGGACTGGCGGCGGTGCCGGCCGTGCGCCAGTGGACCAGCATCCGTTCGGGGTGGACCGCGAACGCCTGCTCCCGTCCGTGGAAGCGCCGTCCCGCGGCGGCGTCGAAGATGTTGGAGGTGCCCGTGCCGCACCCGAACCCGGCCTTGCCGGGTCCGCGCAGCCGAAGGTCCCGCACGGGTGCGCCGGCCGTGCGGCCATCTGCCGGACGGCCATCGCTCGGACGGTCCCCGAAAGGCACCGTATCTTTCACTGTTTCCGTTACTGTCACGTCTCTCCCCCGGAGCCGGATCCCGCGGCCCGTAGGGGCCAATGGTGTGCGCCACGCTAGTACCGGGCGCACGGGCTGCCTAGGGGGCTGGCATACTCGCTTTTCGGGCGGGGGTACTTGGATTCGGCTCTGCGAGTTCGGCCAAGCGGATTCGGCTATGCGGATTGGGCTAGGCGGATTCGGCTAGGCGGATTCGGCTTCCAGCCGCTCCAGCCGGGCCACCAGCACGGACCGGCGCGGGGACCGCGCCGGCAGGATCCGCAGGGCCGTGCGCAGCGCGTCCTCGTCGTCGGCGGCCTCCGGCAGGGCGAGGTAGCCCATAAGCGCCTCCGCGCCGGCGTCCTGCAGCATGGCTTGGCGCAGCCCGTTGCCGACCTCCGCGCGCAGTTCCTCGATGCCGGGTGCCACCGAGCGCGGCAGGACCGGGCCGGCGTAGGCCGCCAGCGCCCGGCGGTGCCGCCCGCGCCCCACCAGCTCCAGCACGGCACGCGCATCCAGGTCCACCGGGCAGCCCAGGCGGTAGGGCCGGGACAGCGGGCCCAACTCCGCGAAACCCGCAGCGGCCAGGACCCGGCGCAGCCGCACCATCTCGGGGCGCAGCGTCGCCGCCTGCGCGGGGTCCCCGTAGAGCCTCAGGGCCAGCTCGTCCGCGCCGAGGCCGGCCGGGTTCCAGGCCAGCAGGGCCATGATTTCCGCGTGCCGGTTGCCCAGCGCCAGGTCCCGCCCCGCGGCGGCCAGGGTGCCGCCGTCGTGCCCCAGCACCGACAAACGGACGGCGCCGTTTCCAGGCTCCCTGTGCGCCGTCCGGCGGGCGGCGGCCGGCGCGGGGGCTCTGTGGGCCAGGCCGGCTGCGAGCCGCTGCAGGCGTATTTCGGCCTCGGCGGCGGCAACGGCCGCCCGCACCAGGGACAGGCTGTGGGTGGAGACCGCCTCGGATCCGCCGGTCAGGTCGACCACCCCGATCACCTCCCCGGTGGCGGGGTCGCGCAGGGGGACCGCGCTGCAGCTCCAGTGATGCGCGGTGGGGCTGAAGTGTTCGGCCCCGCTGATCTGGACGCCCAGGCCGGTGGCCAGTGCCGTCCCTGGGGCGGAGGTTCCGACGGCGCGTTCGGACCAGTCGGCCCCCGGCTCGAAGGCCATGGTCGCGGCACGGCGGCGGGCGGCGGCATCACCCTCCACCCACAGCAGGCGTCCGGCCGCGTCGCCGACGGCAGTGATCAGGCCGGTGTCGCGGGCGGGATCGACCAGCAGCCGTTCCAGGACGGGCAGCGCGACGGCGAGCGGGTGGGCGGCGCGGTAGGCCTCCAGTTCGCCCGCGCCGAGCCCCTGCAGCGGAGCGGCACGGGCGGGATCGGGCAGGAAGCCCAAGGAGCGCAGCCAGGAATCCCGGACCACGGGACGCAGCCCGGACAGCGCGGCGGGCGGGGCCTCCGGCGGGCCCGAACCCAGCACCCCGTGCGCGTCGAGGGCACGCCGCTGCAGCGTCCGCGAGGCGGGCGAGATCATGCGCATCCTCAAGCACCATCCAGTGTCGGGCCGGGGCGGCGGGGTCATGGTCCAGTGGTTGTTATGGCCAGTGGCGTGGACCACAGTCTAGGCAGGCATGCCGCCCCTCGGGAAGGGGCGCGCCCGGGTCCCCGGGCTTCCCTTGGCAGCGCCCGCGCCCGGTGCCAGAGTGGGAGGGTCGCGGGCGGGGCTGGGCCCGCCTCGCCTAGCAAAAAACCACCCAGCAAGAATCCACCCAGCGGGATCCACCCAGCGAAAGGAACGGCACGATGGGCCGCATGATCTTCGTTAACCTCCCCACCCAGGACCTCTCCGCGTCGGACAGGTTCTATTCGGCCATGGGCTTCGAAAGGAACTCCGCATTCTCCGACGAGAACGCGACGGCATGGATGATCACCCCGGACATTTGGGTCATGTCCCTTGCCGACGGGTTCTACAAGACCTTCCTGCGCAACGACGACGCCCCGGGCTACGGGCAGGGCGTGCGCGAGACGCTGACCTGCATCAGTTGCGATTCCTCCGCCGAGGTCGACGACCTCGCCCGGCGGGCGGCGGACACCGGCGGCGCCGTCTACCGCGCGCCGGAGGAGGTCATGCCGGGGATGTATGCCGGGGCGGTCACCGATCCCGACGGGCACGTGTGGGAATTGGTCTGGATGCAATCCCCGGGCGGCGGCGACGCACAGGTGCCCACCGAGGAATCCGGGGAATAGGCGTCCGGACGGGTGCATCCAGGCCTAGATCAGGCGCGGTAGTCCGCGCAGGCCTCGTTGGAGCAGCCGGCGTCGCGCGGCAGCCAGCCGCCGGCGCCCTCGGACGCCTTGTCCTCGTGCCCTTTGTCCTCGTGCCCCTTGTGGCCCCCGGCATTCTTGTGGTCCGCAGGTTCCTTGCGCCCCTTGGTTTCCTGGTGTTCCGCGGCTTCTTGGCGTTCCGCGGTTTCCTGGTACTCCCAGCGCACGTGCCGGTGCTGGCCGCAGAGCGAGCACGAGGGTGCAAGGTAGGTGGATTTCTCGCTTTCCGCATACAGGCGGTAGTCGCCCATGGTTCCCTCCCGGGTCTAAACGGTAGCGCCACTCTACGCCGGGCCCCCGGAGCTTGGAACCCTGGACGGGACCCCGTGGACAGGGGGCGGACAAGGGGTGGAGGGAGGGTCAGCCGGCGGCGCCGAGGCGCCCGGCCAGGCGCGCGTTCATCGCCGCGGAGGCGTCGTTGAGGCCCATGATGCGCACCTCCTTGCCGTGCCGGCGGTACTTGGCCTGGATGGCATCCAGCGCGGCCACGGTGGAGGCGTCCCAGATGTGGGAGCGGGACAGGTCCACCACGACGTGTTCCGGGTCGCCGGCATAGTCGAACTGCGTATAGAGGTCGTTGGAGGAGGCGAAGAACAGCTCGCCGTCGACCGCGTACACCGCCGTGGCGTCCGCCCCCGTGCCGGTGACGATGCGGGTCACCGCGACCAGGTGGGCGACCCGGCGGGCGAACAGAAGGGCGGCGGCGAGGACGCCCGCCCCGACCCCGATGGCGAGGTTGTGGGTGGCGACGACGACGGCGACGGTCGCCACCATCACGGCGGTCTCCGACTTGGGCATGCGGCGCAGGGTTGCGGGGGCGATCGAGTGCCAGTCGAAGGTGACCGCGGAGACGAATATCATCACGGCCACCAGGGCCGCCATCGGGATCAGGCCCACTACGTCCCCGAGCGCCACCACCAGGAGCAGCAGGAAGGCTCCGGCGAGGAACGTCGAGATGCGGGTGCGCGCGCCGGAGGCCTTCACGTTGATCATGGTCTGCCCGATCATGGCGCAGCCGCCCATGCCGCCGAAGAGGCCGGTGACCAGATTCGCCACCCCCTGCCCCCAGGCCTCGCGGGACTTGTTGGAGCGGGTGTCCGTGACGTCGTCAACCAGCTTGGCGGTCATGAGCGACTCCAGCAGGCCCACCAGCGCCAGGGAGAGCGCGTAGGGGAAGATCACCTGCAGCGTTTCCCACTCGAAGGGGACCTGGGGCAGACCGAGCGTGGGCAGCGCGTGGGGCAGTTCGCCCTTGTCCCCCACCGTGGGCACCACGATGCCGGCGGCCACCGTCACCACCGTAAGGACCACGATCGCCACCAGCGGCGCGGGCACCGCCGTCGTCAGCCTGGGCAGTCCGAAGAGGAGAAGCAGGCCCGCCGCCGTGAGCGGGTACACCGCCCACGGGACCCCGATCAGCTCCGGCAGCTGGCCCATGAAGACCAGGATCGAGAGCGCGTTGACGAAGCCGATCATCACCGAGCGCGGGATGAAGCGCAGCAGCCGGGCGACGCCCAGGACCGAGAGCAGGACCTGCAGCAGGCCTCCCAGCAGGACCGCCGCCACCAGGTGGTCCAGTCCGTGGCTGGCGACCAGCGGGGCGATCACCAGGGCGACGGCGCCGGTCGCGGCCGAGATCATGGCGGGCCGTCCGCCGGTGAAGGCGATCGTGACCGCCATCGTGAACGCCGAGAACAGGCCCACGCGCGGATCGACTCCCGCGATGACGCTGAACGCCAGCGCCTCCGGAATCAGCGCCAGCGCCACCACCAGGCCTCCAAGGACCTCGGTCTGGAGCAGCCGCGGGGACCGCAGCGTGCGCAGCACCGATTGGCGTTGGAGGGGGGTGGATGCGTCGGCCGCGGGCGCAGGCATGGGTGTCCTCGGAAAAGTTGGGCGGGGCGGAAAGATTGGGCGGGGCGGAAAGGCTGGGTGGCGCGGCCGGTCCCTGGCCGCCCCCACCATTTTAGGCCCCCGCGCTATGCCGCCGTGCCGGCCACCGTGCAGGCCTCCCGCTCGTGCCCGCCGGCCGCTAGTGCCGGCCGCGCCGCTTCAGATAGAGGTCGAACGCGGCCGCGAGCGGGCGGTTGAGCGGGTAGTCCCACTCGCCCAGGGTCTGCACCACGTCGCAGCCGAGCGTGGTCTTGAACAGCGTCAGCCCGGCGAGGTGGTGGCCGAGGTCGAGCGTCGCCGACAGTCCTCCGAGGTCGTACCAGTCGCAGCCGGCGGCGATCGCCTCGGTCATCTGCCGGTACTGCAGCGCGCGGGAGGCGTAGAGCTTGCGCTCCTCGGAGGAGCTGGCCCCGTAGACGTACCAGGCGACGCGGCCCCTGCGCACGTAGATCGCCGCGGCCAGGAGCCGGCCCTCGTGCCGCGCGAGGTAAAGCACGCAACTGCCCGGCTCCGCGGCGTTCAGCGCCCGGAACATCGTCTCGAAGTAGGCCGCGGGCCTGCCGGTGAAGCCGTCGCGTTCGGCGGTCTCGCGGTAGAGGGCATGCCAGGCGGCGAAGTCCGCCTCCGTGCCTTCGGTGATCTGCAGCCCCGCCCCGGCGGACTTGCGGGTCTGGCGGCGCGAGCTCTGGTCCATGTGGGCCAGCACGACGCCGGCGTCCAGCCGCCGCCCCTCCGCTCCGGCCAGCGGGAGGCGGGCCTGGAACTCGGGCTGCCCGGCGGCAAAGTCCTCCGTGGTGGCGTTCCGCTTCCATCCCAAGGCGGACAGCGCGGAGCCGACGGAGGCCGCCACCGCCCCGGTGTGTTCGGGCTCCAGTTCGGTCATGAGGCGGTGGCCGCCGGCGGAGAGAGCATGGCGGACCTCCTCGGCTGCCCAGGTCCTGAGCACCAGCGGCGGGCCCATGCGGACCAGGAACGCACCCCCGGCCAACAGGTAAGCCAGCAGGGGGTCCAGGTAGGCCGCGAGGTCGACGGTGTCCCACTCGAGCACCGGCCCCTCGGGAACGTAGGCGAGCGTCTTCTTCAGCAGCGGCGCCGGGCGGTGCAGCACCAGCGCGGATCCCCGCAGCGTGCCCCCGGCGTCGAACCAGCCCAGGGTTTCGGGCCTCCAGTCCGGCTTGACGTTAGCCCACTCCGGAAACTGCAGGAACGAGGCGTGGGGGTGCGACCGGAGGTTCCCGGCGTGTAGCGAGGCCTCGATCGGACGGACAGCGAGCTGGCTTGCTCCCACGCCTGCAACACTACGCGCCCGGGGGCTCCGGAGGCAGGGTTGGCGGAGCCCGGCGAACGGGCGAAACGGGCTACTTGGACTGGCTGCGGCGCTTCATGTAGAAGTCGAACGCGGCCGCGAACAGGCGGTGGATCGGGTAGTCCCATTCGCCGAGGGTCTGCACCACGTCGCAGCCCAGCGTGGTCTTGAACAGCGTCAGGCCGGCCAGCGGGTGGTCCTTGGAGAGGGTCGCGGAAACCCCGCCCTGGTCCAGGAACACGCAGCCCTCCGCGAGCGAGTCCTCGATCATGCGGTGCATCAGGGCCTTGGGGGCGAAGAGCTTGCGTTCGACCGCCGAGGACGCCCCGTAGACGTACCAGGCGTTGCGGCCGCTGCGAACCCGGATGGCCGCGGCCAGGTCCTGCCCCTCGTGGGAGGCGAGGTAGAGGGTGAAGGTGCCGGGGGCGTGCGCGTTCAGTGCGGCGGCCATGGTGGTGAAGTACGACGCCGGCCGGCCGGTGAAGCCGTCGCGCTCGGCGGTTTCCCGGTACAGCGCGTGGAAGCGCCCGATGTCCCCGATCCCGCCGACCTGGACCTCAAGGGGCCCCGCGGCGGCCTTGCGCGTTTCGCGGCGCGCGTTCTGGTTCATCTGCCCCAGCACCCCGTCGAGGTCCAGCGGTTTCCCGTCGTCGTTCACGAGCGGGATGCGGGCCTGGAACTCGGGCTGCCCGGCGGCGAAGTCCTCGCTGACCTCCGGCTTGGTCCATCCGAGGGCGGCCAGCCGGGTGGCGACGGATTCGGCGACCGGATCGGTGGACTTGGGATCGAGCGTGGTGACCAGCCCGGCGTCGCCGGCGGAGAGCGCCTTGCGCACGGACGCGGCGGACCAGGCCCGGCGCACCAGCGGCGCGCCCATGCGGACCAGGAACACCCGGGTGCGGCGGAAGTGGGCCAGCATCGGCGCCAGGTACTCCTGGGGATCGCGGGACTCCCAGTCAAGGACCGGGCCTTCCGGGATGTAGGCGAGCGTGCGCTTGACGACGGGGGCCGGGCGGTGCAGCACCTGCGCCGCCCCGATGAGCGTCCCGCCGTCGTACCAGCCCAGGTGCTCCGAACGCCACTCCTTCTTCACGTCGGACCAGGCCGGAAGCTGCAGGAAACTGGCCTCGGGACGGTGCACAAGGAAGGCCTCATGCTCGGCGGGGGTGATCGGTCGGACGGAAAGCTGGTTGGCTGGCACGCCTGCAAGCTTACGCGGTCGGCGCTGCCGTCCCGGGCATCCGCCGCCCTCCCTCCATACCCCCAGGGGGTACTTGACTTCATACCCCCGAGGGGTACCATGGACGGCATGGGAACCAACGGCAACACCCCCCAGAACGGCCCCGCACCCGGCCAGGACCGCGCGGCGGGCCGCGACGCCGGCACGCTGGTCGACGAGCTCCGGGACCACGCCTACACGGCGGACAAGGACGCCCTGCTGAAGCGGCTCAGCCGCATCGAGGGGCAGGTCCGCGGCATTGCGCGCATGGTGGACCAGGAGAAGTACTGCATCGACATCCTGACGCAGATCTCCGCCGTCACCGCCGCCCTGCACAAGGTCAGCCTGGGGCTGGTCGAGGACCACATCGGCCACTGCGTGGTCGGCGCCGCCCGCGAAGCCCAGGACAGCGGCGACCCCCAACTGGTCACCGAGAAGGTCCAGGAGGCAACCGCCGCCATCGGCAGGCTGTTGCGCTGACCTGCCCCAAAGGGAAGCATGGCCACCTGTGGCGATACCCGCTGGGCGGGAGCGAAGGCCATCGCCGCCCCTCAGCATTCGATCCGATACCACCCCGATCCAGGAGGACAACGTGAACACCACCACCGTCAGCATCGATGGCATGACCTGCGGCCACTGCGTGAACGCGGTCACGGAGGAAATCGAGGCCCTGGACGGTGTCCAGGGCGTCGCCGTGGAACTGGTCAAGGGCGGCATCTCCACCGCCACCGTCACCTCCACGCGCCCCATCGACGAGGCCACGATCAGCGAAGCGGTGGCCGAGGCCGGCTACACGGTGGTCGGCAACAACGCCTGACCCCCAGGATTTTGCTCACTTGCGGGCATTCCGCCACGGATTTTGCTCGCGTCCAGGCAGTGCCGTCGAAAAAGTGCGCTGCCGCACGCGCCGAAGCCGGGCATACAGCCGGCAAGACCGGGTAAGGACAGTTGAAATGGACCCCCAACAGGACACCGGCCGGCAGGCCGAACGCACCGTCGACCTGGACATCCAGGGCATGACCTGCGCCTCCTGCGTGGCGCGCGTGGAGCGCAAGCTCGGCAAGCTTGACGGCGTCACGGCACTGGTGAACCTCCCGCTGGAATCCGCCCGCGTCACCGCCCCCGCCGGCGTCACCGACCAGAGGCTGATCGACGTCGTCCAGGCCGCCGGCTACCGCGCCTCGGTCAAGGCCGACCCGCACGACGCCGGCACGCACCACGCGCACGCAACCCCGGTCGCCGCGGGTGGCCACCACGCCGGGCACGGAACCGGACACCAAGCCGGGCAAAACCCGGGGGCCCACGCCGGGGCAACGGGCACGGACGCGGCCGGCGTCGGACACGGAACCGCGGCCCATGGCCAGGAGGATGGCCAGGCGGGGCACGGCCAGGCGGCCGACCACCAGGACCACGTCGCCCATGGCGGCACGGCCGCCGAGCTCAAGCCCCGCCTGATTGTGGCGGTTCTCTTCACGGTCCCGCTGTTCATCATCTCGATGGTCCCGGCCGCGCAGTTCCCGAACTGGGGCTGGTGGGCCTTCGCGCTGGCCAGCCCGGTGGTGCTGTGGTCGGCCTGGCCGTTCCACCGCGCCGCAGCCATCAACGCCCGCCACGGCGCATCGACCATGGACACCCTGGTCTCGATCGGCGTGCTTGCCGCCTACCTCTTCTCCGCCTGGCAGCTGCTCGCCGACCCCTTCCTGACCGCGCATGCCGGCATGGGCATGGAGATGGGCACGGAAACGGGCATGGCGGAGCACCAGCTCTACTTCGAGACCGCCGGCGTGGTCACCACGTTCCTGCTGCTCGGGCGGTGGCTGGAGGCGCGCGCCAAGACGCGTGCCGGCGATGCCCTGAAGACGCTGCTCAGCCTCGGCGCCAAGGAGGCCACCGTCCTGCGGGACGGCCACGAGGTCCGCGTCCCCGCCGCGGAGCTGGTGCCCGGCGACGAGGTCGTGGTCCGTCCCGGGGAGAAGATCGCCACCGACGGGTACGTCGTGGAGGGCACCTCGGCGGTGGACACCTCGCTGATCACCGGCGAGTCCGTGCCCGTGGACGTGGGCCCGGACGACACCGTCACCGGCGCCACCATCAACACCTCCGGCCGGCTGCTGGTGCGGGCCACCCGCGTCGGCCGGGACACCACGCTGGCGCAGATGGGCCGCCTGGTCTCCGAGGCGCAGACCGGCAAGGCCCCCATCGCCCGGCTCGCCGACCGCATCTCGGCGGTCTTCGTCCCGGTGGTGCTGGGGATCGCCGTGGCCACGTTCGTGCTGTGGATGGTGTTCGACGGCGACCTGCAGGCCGCGTTCACCGCCGCGGTCACGGTGCTGATCATCGCCTGCCCGTGCGCGCTGGGCCTGGCCACGCCGATCGGCCTGCTGGTGGGCACCGGGCGCGGCGCGCAGCTGGGCATCCTGATCCGCGGCCCGCAGGTCCTGGAGGACACCCGCCGCGTGGACACCGTCCTGCTGGACAAGACCGGCACCGTCACCGCCGGACACCTGGCGGTGACCGGGGTGCGCACGCTCGGGGCACTGTCCGCGGACGAGGTGCTCGCCTACGCCGGCGCCGCCGAGTCCGGCTCGGAGCACCCGATCGCCCGGGCGATCGTCGAGGCCGCGCGGGACGCCGCGGCCAAAACCGCCCCGGCCGGATGGGCGGCACCGGGAGCGGCGGCGCTGGATACGACGGCACTGGATACGACGGCGGCCGGTCCCGCCCTGCCGGTGCGCGACTTCGCCTCCGCCCCGGGCGGCGGGGTGCGCGCGGTGGCGGGCTCCGCCGTCGTGCTGGCCGGGCGCGCGGCGTGGCTGGAGGAAAACGGCGTGGCCCTGTCCGAGACGGACGGCGCGTCCCTGCGCCAGGCGCAGGAGGAGGGGGCGACGGCCATCCTGGTCGCCGTGGACGGCCGGGTGGAGGGCATCGTCAGCCTGCGGGACACCGTCAAGGAGGGTTCCGCCGCCGCCATCGCGCACCTGCTGGACTTGGGGCTGCGCCCGGTGCTGCTCACCGGGGACAACGCCGCCGTGGCCGGCCGCGTGGCCGCCGAGGTCGGGATCGCCGCCGCTGACGTGTTCGCCGACGTCCTGCCGGAGGGCAAGGTGGACGCCGTGAAGCGGCTGCAGGCCTCCGGGGCCGTGGTGGCGATGGTCGGAGACGGCGTGAACGACGCTCCCGCGCTGGCGCAGGCGGATCTGGGCATCGCGATGGGCTCCGGCACCGACGTGGCGATCGAGGCCGCGGACATCACCGTGATGGGCAGCGACCTGCGGCAGGTCGGCCAGTCGATCGAGCTCTCCCGCAGGACGCTGGCCACGATCAAGACCAACCTGTTCTGGGCGTTCCTCTACAACACGCTCGGCATCCCGATCGCGGCGCTGGGGCTGCTGAACCCGATGCTTGCGGGTGCGGCGATGGCCGCCAGCTCGGTCCTGGTGGTGGCGAACAGCCTGCGGCTGCGGCGGTTCGGCCGGTAGGCCGCGGCCGGCAGGCAGAGCGAGGCAGGCAGCCCGCGGTGGGCGGGGCGCCCCGCCCACCGCACGGCTAGGCGAACTTCACAGGCCTCCACGGCCCCGGACGGAAAACAGGTCAGCGAAGCCGCGCTCGAGGAGCGCGGCTTCGATCCGGCGGAAATCCTCCGCGGAGGGTTCGTTGGCTTCGTCCGCAGTATCGGCCAGTTCCTGCCAGAAGGCGGGGTTCGCCAGCAGGGCCCGGATGCGGTCCGGCTCCCCGGCCAGTTCGACGCCGACCAGGCGCCCCCGCACGTCGACGTCGGCCACGACGGCGGCCCGGCCGCCGGCCGACTCCGGCTCCAATTCGCGCGAGTCGGAGACCATCCCGTGGTGCACCTGGACGTAGGCGGCTCCGGCTTCCTCATCGAATTCCACCCGAAGCCTCATGCCTCCCCGCCTTCCACTCCCGTTGGCCCCTCCGCCGGCGGCGCCGGACGCCGCAACCATCAGTTGATGCGCGTCACACTACGCGACGCCGGCGCTGCCGGCGTGAACCGCCGTCGAATCTCGCCTTAATCCGCGGCGGTGGGACCTTGCAGCCGAGTCAGGCCGCCGGTTCGGCTGGCCGAAACCTGCCGGCCGGATCAGGCGGCGGGCAGGTCGGCGGCAGGCGACTTGCCGGTACGCAGCTCGTCGGCTCGCACCAGCAGCACGCCTCCGACGATGAAGGCCCCGCCGAGCATCTGGATCGGCAGCGGCAGCTCGCCCAGGAGCAGCCACGCCCACAGCACCGCGAACAGCACCTCGGTAAGTGAGATGAAGGCGGCCACCTTGGATCCGAGCGCCCGGGCGGCAACGATGCCCGTCACGTAGGCGAAGACGGTCGCCAGCAGCACCAGGGCGCCCAGCGGTCCCCACCACGGCACGTCGGTGCCCGCCAGCTGGACGGTCCCGAAGTTGGCTTCCATGGAGAGCACGCCGGTCGCCGCGAGCAGCAGCATCAGCACTGCGCCGACCCACAGTCCGCCGGTGGCGAGCACCAGCGGCGGGAGGGTGTCGTTGGCCTTGGCCGTGACGAAGAAGTACACCACCAGCCCCACCGCGGCGCCGAGGCCCCACAGGACACCGATCGGATCCACGGCCTGGTCGCCGGTGAGGTTGAGAACGAGCACCAGGCCCGCCAGCGCGGCCAGCGCGCCGACGATCGTGTACCGGCGCGGGCGCCGGCCGGTGCGGGCCCAGAGGAGCAGGACGATCAGCACCGGGGCCAGGTACTCCAGCAACAGCGCCACGCCGACGCTCAGCCGCTGGACGGCCTGGAAGTACGCGAACTGGCAGACGGCCACCCCGAACACGCCGAACAGCAGGATCGGCTTCCAGTTCGCGGCCACCGTGCGCCACTTCCCGTGCAGCACCACCAGTGCGGGGATCAGGAGGATGACGGCGGCGCCGGCCATGCGTGCGGTGACGGCGGCCCCCGGGCTCCACCCGGCCTCGAGCAGGGGCTTGGCGAAGGCGCCCGAGGTTCCGAACACGGCGGAGGAGAACAGGGCCACCCAGAGCCCCGAAAGGGCTGCAGGCCGGGTACGCCCACGCGTGCGGGAAGGGGCCTGCGCTACGGAGGCGACCGGAGGGAGTGCAGCCGGGAGATTCTGGGCTGGTTTCGTTGGCATGGGCAGACCTTGCGGAAGCAGCGCACGTCGGCGCCTGATGGTGGTGGAAGAAGCGGCCAGACGTCCCGAAGGGGGATGTCATGACCAAAATGAAGTATGCTTATGACACTACGCCGAGCATCATCCGGCGTCAATTCAATAGAAGACAGGATCTTCATGAGTTTTGCACCTGACACCGAAGTTGCCTTGCGGAGCGTCGTCAACCTGATCAACACCGCCGAGGCAACGGACGTCGACCAGCTGCTGACGCCCTCGGACCTGGACGAATTTCTGGCCCGGGAGGAGTTCACCGGCTCCCGCACGCACACCGAGGGGGAACTGCGCGCGGTGCGCCAGCTGAGGAGCCGGCTGCGCGCCATCTGGATCTCCGGCGAGGACGACGCGGTGCGGGCGGTGAACGACATCCTGCGCGCGGCCCGCGCGCTGCCCCAGCTGGTCAAGCACGACCGCTGGGACTACCACCTGCACGCCACCACCCCCGAGGCCCCGCTGGAGGAACGCATGGCGGTGGAGGCGGCGATGGCGCTGGTGGACGTCATCCGGTCCGGGGAACTGGACCGGCTCCGCGTGTGCGCGGCCCCGGACTGCGGGGCCGTTGTGCTGGACCTGTCCCGGAACCGCTCCAAGCGCTACTGCGACACCGGAAACTGCGGCAATCGGGAGCACGTGCGCGCCTACCGCCAGCGCAGGTCCTCCGCCGGCTGACCCGCCGGAAAACGCACCGCCCGGCGGGCCGCGTCCGACCTACACTGGACTCAAGCGGGCACCCGTCCCGCCACCCGCGCGAAGGAGCCGATGTGACCACTCCAGCCGACCAGCCGCTGCCCGACGAGCCCCTTCCCGGAGCGGTCCCATCCAACAAGCCCCTTTCCGGAGAACCGCTGCCCGACGAGCCCACCGTCGGCGCCGCGTCGTACGGCACCGCACCCGAGGATGCCTTGCCGCACAACGCCTCCGACGAGTTCGATGTGGATCTGGAGCAGGCCAACGACGGCCCGCTGAAGGCGGCCACCCGCTGGGTGGTCGGGCTTTTGGATGCCGTGCTGGGCGGGGACGGATCGGATGTGATGGGGGCCACCGCCGTCGTGCGGCGCATCGACAACGACACCGAGATCCTGCGCGTGACCGGCTACAACATCGACGAGGCCGAGGGCCTGGTGGCGCTGCTGCGCAAGGACCTCGCTGAGCTGACCCGCGGGGAGTTCCTTGAGAAGTGGGGTGCCAAGGACGGCGTCGAAACCTCGCTCTAGGGGCGGGGGCCAACAGTCGCAGGTGCGGCACTAGCGCCGAACGACGGTGCGCAGCTGCTTCAGGGCGACGGAAAGCGAGGCAATGTCCGCTTCCCCGGGCTTGGCCAGCTGCGCCAGCGTCGCCATGATGCGAGCCACCTGCACGGCATGCTGCCCTTCCCAGGCCGCGATCCGTTCCACCGCATCGGCCTCGGCGTCAGCCCCGGTGGTCTGCATGACGGCAACGGTCATGTCCGCCACGGCCGAATACACATCATCGCGCAGCGCAGCCCGCGCCAGGGACTCCCAGCGGTTCCGCCGCGGCAGGGCGGTGATCAGCATCAGCAGCGGGATGACGCCCAGCCGGTCGTAGATGGCAAAGAGGACCGCCGCGATGCGTTGCATCGGTTCCCGGATCTGCTCCGTGATGACGGCCAGGTCCAGCAGCCCGAATCCCATCAAGAGCAGGGGCGTGCGCCGGGCCAGATCCGCGGGGATGCCGGCCATGTGGTCGGCCAGGCGGGCGCGCAGAAGCTCCCGGTCCGCGGCGCCCAGGTAGCTCAACAGGTCCGCCCACAGCGGGCCGATCCGGGGTTTGAACCGCTCGATGGCGTCAGCGATCGGTTGCTCCTGCCCAGCTCGGGTGACGTACCATCGGGTTCCCCGATCGAGCAGCCGCCGCATTTCCCCGGCCATGGTGCAGCGGTTATCCGCGGGACAGCTTGGCGGCAGCGCCGCCAGGTCGGCCATGGTCGAGTCAAGGTCGAAGACGTCCCGCAGCACCACGAACGCTCGGGCCACGGCCTCCGGGGGCGCCTCGGTTTCCTCCATGGCCCGGAAGGCATAGGCGATCCCGCCCATGTTGATCATGTCGTTGGCCACCACGGTGCTGATGATCTCGCGGCGGAGCGGATGGCTGTCCAACTCCGCTTCGAACCGCTCGGACAGCCGTGCCGGAAAATAGCTGCGCAGGGTCCGCTCGAACCAGGGATCATCGGCCAGACCGCTGGCGTTGAGCTGTCCGGCCAGTTCGGTCTTGGCATAGGCGCACAGAACAGCGAGCTCCGGACCGGTGAGGCCACTGCCTGCCGCCAGCCGCTCATGCAGTTCCTCGGTGCCGGGCAGTGCCTCCAGCCCGCGGTCGAGGCCTGCCGAGGACTCCAGCCTGTCCATCATCCGCTCGAAACCCGGGCTCCACTGCAAGGCCTGGTAGCGGTCGTTCATCAGCAGAACGTTCTGGTCCGCATTCGTTTTCAGGACCAACGTGGCAACCTCGTCCGCGAACGAATGCAGGAAATCCGCGCGTTCGCCGCCCTCCATCCGTCCGGTTTCAATCATGTTGTCGATGAGGATCTTGATATTGACCTCGTGGTCCGAACAGTCCACGCCTGCGGAATTGTCAATGGCATCGCTGTTCACGAGGACCCCGCCCAAGGCCGCCTCGATCCGGCCCCGCTGGGTGACGCCCAGGTTTCCGCCCTCCACCACGACCTTGGCCCTGAGTTCATTGCCATTGACCCGGACCGCGTCATTGGCCTTGTCCCCCACCTCGGTATGGGACTCGGAGGATGCCTTCACGTACGTGCCGATGCCTCCGTTGTAGAGCAGGTCCACCGGCGCCAGCAGGATGGCCCGGATCAGGTCCTGGGGCGCCAGCGCCGTCGTTCCTTCCGCAAGGCCCAGGGCGTGGCGGACCGGCCCCGTGATGGCGATGGACTTGGCCTGCCGGGAGTAGACGCCGCCGCCGCCGCTGATCGCGGAAGGTTCGTACTCGGCCCAGGAAGACCGGGGAAGGTCGAACAGGCGCCGCCGTTCGGCGTAGGAGGCTTCCGGCTCCGGTTGCGGATCCAGGAAGATGTGGCGGTGGTCGAACGCCGCGACCAGGCGGATATGCCGGGAGCGGAGCATGCCGTTGCCGAACACGTCCCCGCTCATGTCGCCGATGCCCACCACGGTGAAGTCCTCGCGGTCGATGTCGATGCCGAGTTCGCTGAAGTGCGTCCCGACCGACACCCAAGCGCCCCGGGCGGTGATGCCCATGGCCTTGTGGTCATAGCCGACCGAGCCGCCGGAGGCGAAGGCGTCGCCGAGCCAGTGACCGTACTCCCGGGCCAATTCGTTCGCGGTGTCGGAGAAGGTTGCGGTGCCCTTGTCGGCCGCCACCACCAGGTAGGCGTCGTCGCCGTCGTGGCGGACCACGTTCGGGGGCGGGACCACGGTCTTCCCGGTATCCGTGGTGATGAGGTTGTCGGTCAGGTCCAGCATGCCGCGGATAAAGGTCCGGTAGCTTTCGCGCCCCTCCTCCAGCCACGCATTGCGGTCGTACGCGGGGTGGGGCAGCCGCTTGGCAAAGAAGCCGCCCTTGGCCCCGGTGGGCACGATGACGGCGTTCTTGACCGTCTGGGCCTTGACCAGGCCGAGGATCTCCGTGCGGAAGTCTTCCCGGCGGTCCGACCAGCGCAATCCGCCGCGGGCGATGGCGCCGAAGCGCAGGTGCGCCCCCTCCACCCGCGGGGAATAGACCCAGATTTCGTAGGCGGGTCGGGGAAACGGGCACGCGGCAATGGCCGACGGGTTGAACTTGAAGCTGAGGTAGGGCCGATTCTGGAAGTAATTGGTCCGCAGCGTGGCCTCGATCAGGTTCATGAAGGTGCGCAGCAACCTGTCGGCGTCCAGGGTGGGCACCTCGTCGATGGCTGCGCCCAGTTCCTTCCGGGCGGTTTCGATGCCTTGGGTCCGTTCAATGCCGCCGAGGCCGGGATCGAAGCTGGCCTGGAACAGGTCCAGCAGCGCACGGGTGACGCGCACGTTGGCCAGCAGCACATCGGCCATGAATCCGTATGAGTTGGTGGTGCCCAGTTGCAGCAGGTATTTGGCGTAGCTGCGCAGGATGACAACGCGCTGCCACTCGATCCGCTCGGTGAGCACCAGGCCGTCGAAGCTGTCCGACTCGATATCCCCGTGCATTGCGGCGCGGAACGAATCGGCCAGCAAGCCGCTGGTTTCCGCGGGATCGACACCGGCGGGGTACTTCAGGCCCAAGTCGTAGAGGAAGAACTCCTGGCCGTCGCCGAGCCGGATCTCGAAGGGCCGCTGGTCAATGACCTCGAGCCCCAGGTTGTGGAAGAACGGCAGGATCTGGGTCAGGCTTCGGGGCTTGGCGAAATACAGCTTAATCCGCGCGTCCTCGGCCAGGATGTTGGCGGCACCCGGGCGCACCTGGACCGCTACCACCGCGTCGTCGCGTCCGCCGGCCCGCTGACGGTCGAAGGATTCGAACCGCCCCAGGTCATCGACCGCGTCGTCGACCTCGTAATCCACCCGGTATCTGGCGGGGAACGCTTCGGACCACTGCAGGGCCAGCCGGGCGGCTTCCTCGGCGGGAAACCTGTCGCGAAGGACCTGCTCGACGCCTTCGGCCCAGGAGCGAACCGTCGCGGCCAGCCGCCGCTCCAGTGCCGGCACGTCAAGGCGGGGAAGGCGGTGGCCGGAGGGAAGCCAAATGCGGAAGAACACCCGGGCCAGCGCGGATTCGCTGAGCTGGGTCGCGAACTCGATGGTGTTCGTGTGGAATGACTGGCCCAGTTCGCGCTCGATCCGCTGGCGGACGCCTGTGCTGTAGCGGTCGCGGGGCAGGAACACCAGCGCCGAGACGAACCGGCCATACGTATCGGCGCGCAGGAACAACCGGGTACGGCGCCGTTCCTGCAGATGGACGATGCCTTCGGCGATGGGGACCAGATCATCGACGTCGATCTGGAACAGTTCGTCCCGCGGATAGGACTCCAGCACGGTCTGCAGGGTCCGGGCCGAATGCGAATCCGGGGGGAACTGGCAGCGTCGGATGACCTCGTTGACCTTGTCCCGGACAATAGGCACGTCGCGCACCGGCTGGTTGTAGGCGCTGGGGGCGAACAGCCCGATGAAATGCCATTCACCGTTGACCCTGCCGTCGGTGCCGTGGCTCTTGACCGCGATCTGGTCAAGATACGCAGGCCGCAGCACGGTCGAGAGCCAATCGGCCTTGGTCAGTGTCAGGAGCCGCCGGTCATCCGGTCCGCGCAGCCCGGACGCGGACCGGGGCTGCCCCAACCCCCGGGACGGTTCCCTCAGGAGTCCGAGCCCCGTCGATTCCCGGGCGGCCAGCATGTCGTCGCCGTGCTCCGTGTCCACGCCGTATTCGCGGTAGCCCAGGAAGGTGAAGTTCCCTTTGGCCATCCAGTGCAGCAGGTCCCTGGCCTGCTGCAGGTCCGGGATGTCCGCGGTGCGGGCCAGGGTGCCAAGGGCTCTGGCGACGGCGCGTGCCTGCCGGTGCATCGCGGGCGCGTCGGAAACCGCCGACTTCACGTCGGCCAGGACCGTGCGGAGGCCGTCCAGGAGCTTCTCCTCTGCCGTCGCCTCACCCACTCTGCCGATTTCCACCGCGATCCAGGACTCTTCGCAGACGACTTCCCTGTCCGTGGGCGCAAAGCGCGGCGTGGTTCCCGCGGAGGGCGCAGGGTGGATGTCCAGGATCCGGTGGGTGGCCCGGTCCCGCAAAACCGCGAACGTGGGATGGACGACCAAGCGGATGGCGGCGTTGTGACGCGTGAGTTCGGCGGTCACGGAACTGACCAGGTAGGGCATGTTGTCCGTGGCGATGGCCACCACGCTGGCGTCGGCTTCGGTCAGGATCCCTGCCGCAGCGTGGCCCGGACGGCGGTCGGAGGCAATATCGAAGTGGTACAGCGCCCGGCGCCGCAATGTATCGGGACCGTAGCCCTGAAGGTCTTCGGCCGAAAAGTGCCGGTAATAGCCCGCGAGGAACTCTCCCGAGTCTTTCACGCTTCATCCACCATCTGGCGGTTTATGGTTCACGCCCATACCCTTGGACCCATCATGGCTGCCTCCCCCTGCGCAGTCCAGTCTCTGCTGGCCGCCCCCCTCGTGCCCACATGCAAACAGCCCGGCCGAGGCCGGGCTGTTCCTGTCTGCTGGCTGGAGTTGCCTGCCGCCGAATGGCGGCTACGCCTCGGGCTTCTTGTCCGGGTGCTTGGACGAGCGGTTGACGCCGGAGCCCTCGCTGAGCTCGGACGGGTTGTCCTTGCTGGCCATGGTCAGCACCGAAATCACCAGCAGGCAGGCCACGAAGGCGACCCCGAAGGCGGTCAGGCCGATGTCGATGCGCAGCGGACGGTCGGACCCGCCGGTGGAGGAGATGGCGGCGACGCCGCCGGCGATCAGGCCCATCACCAGGGAGAAGATCAGCGGAGCCTTGATGCTCTGCTGCCACGTGCGCTTCGGCTGGGACGGGTTGCTGCCCACGGTAATGCCTCCTGAAATGGATTGGGGTCTGACCCAGTCTACCGGCGCGCGTCCGTGCTCCGGGCATCGTAGCGGTAGCCCAGGCCAGCGATGAGCAGGAACACACCGGTGATGATGGCCCCGCCGCCGGCGATGCCGAAGAATCCGTGGGCATCCAGTCCCAGCCCCAGGCCGCCGAGCAGGCCCACGCCGGTGCCGAGGGAGACGACGCCGGTGATGGCCAGGTCGCGGGCCGGGACCAGGTCCCGGCGGGAACGGAACCAGCCGGCGAGTTCGAGCGCGCCGGCGAGAAGGAACGCCAGGCCGCCGGCGATGCCGATCGTGACCGTTTCCGGGGAGATCACCAGGGCGACCGCCGCCAGCAGCCACACCGCGGCCGGGGCCACCAGGAGCCCGCGCACGCCGTCCGGAATGACGGGGGCCTTCGCGAAGTCCCAGACTGCCTTGGCGCTGACGATCAGGAACAGGGCAAGGCAGTAGGCGACCGTCGAGGCGCTCGGGGCGGGCCAGAAGATGGACAGCGCGCCGAAGGCAAGGGCCGCGGCGGCCCGCAGGGTAACGGGCTTCCACACGGCGGTGGCGACGTCGACGGGGGTTTTCAGGGCAGGCACGCCTTCGATTCTACTGGTCCGCGGGCGTTCCTTCCGGGCGAGGCCCGGGTCTACGCTCGGAGCATGTCCTCCAATAAACCGGTGACGGGCGCCGAGCGGGACGACCTCTACCGCCGCATCCATGAGCTCCAGGCCATCATGAATGACGGCAACAGACCGGTCGCCGAGCGCAAGGCGGCGCTGAACCAGATCGAGAAGCTCAGGGTCGAAGCGGACGCCGCCGACGTCGACTACTACCAGCAGCATCCGCCGAACGCGGAGGGTTTCCACCCGCCCACGGGTGCCTGATCCGCCGTCGCGCCGGAGACTTATGCGCCCGCCACCATCCAGCGCCCGTTCCGCACGCGCCACAGCAGCGTGCCCGCCCGGGCCCCCATGAATCCAGCGCCGAACGCGATCCACAGCCACAGGAGCGCGGCGGCCGCGGGCAGCGGGACCGCCGCCACCCACCACAGCAGGGGCAGGTAGACCACCAGGGTCACGACGCCGGCCAGCGCCAGGTAGCGCGCGTCCCCGGCGCCGATGAGCACGCCGTCGAGCACGAAGACCAGCCCGCACAGCGGCTGCGCGGCCGCCAGCACCCACAGCCCCACCGCCGCCGCCCGCTGGACCTCGGCGTCCGGGGTGAACAGCGCTCCCGCGAAGGGCGCCGCCAGCGCCAGCAGCGCCCCGGTGGCCACCCCCAGGCCCAGGCCCCACCGCACCATGGTGGCGGTCAGCCGCCCGGCCCGTTCCGTGTCCCCGGCGCCCAGTTCCTTGCCGATCAGCGCCTGCGCGGCGATCGCCAGCGCGTCCAGCGCGAACGCCAGGAAGGTGAAGATCGTGAACACCAGTTGGTGGGCGGCCAGCGTCAGCGTCCCCTGCGCGGAGGCCACCCAGACGGTGGCGAGGATCGCCAGGCGTAGGCTCGCCGTGCGCAGCATCAGCCAGGACCCGACCCTGCCGGTGGCCAGCACGCCGCGGCCGTGCGGGCGCAACCGCACCCCGTGGCGGCGGACCCGGGGCACCAGCAGCCACAGGTAGACCGCGGCCATTCCCCATTGCGCGATCGAGGTGCCCAGCGCCGACCCGGCGACGGACAGTCCGGCCCCGTAGACCAGCACGAAGTTCAGGACGATGTTCGCGGCGAACCCGATTCCCGCCACCAGCAGCGGGGTGCGGGTGTCCTGCAGGCCGCGCAGCACGCCGGTGGCCGCCAGCACCAGCAGCATGGCGGGCACCCCGGGCATGGACCAGCGCAGGAAGTCGGTGGCGAAGCCGAGCACCGCGCCGGTGGCGCCCATGGAGGCGGCCAGCGCCGGGGCCGCCACCCAGCCGGCCACGGCCAGCAGGAGGCCCAGGCCCAGCGCCAGCCACACGCCGTCGCGCCCGGCGGCGAGCGCGCGGTCCATGCGCCCGGCGCCCAGTTGGCGCGCCACGGCGGGGGTGGTCGAGTAGGCGAGGAAGATCATGAGTCCGACGGCGGTGTGCAGGACGGTGGTCCCCAGGCCGGCGCCGGCGAGTTCCTCGATGCCCAGGTGCCCGATGATCGCGGTGTCGGCGATCAGGAACAGCGGCTCGGCGATCAGGGCGCCGAGCGCCGGGACGGCGAGCGCCAGGATCGCCCGTCCCAGGCGCGGCTCGGCGGGGGCGAGGGCTGTCGGCTTCTGCGGGGTGGTCACCTAAGCCAGCGTAGTTGCTGGCGGCGGCGTGGACCGTCCCCCCGCCTTGTTGCGGGGCTCCCTGCGGGTCAGGCGGTGCGCTCCCTGCGGACCAGCACGCCGAGCAGGGTGGCGGCGAGGGCGGCGGCCGCGGCGAAGGCGATGAAGTTCGAGCTGACGCCGAGTCCGGCGGCCAGCAGCAGGCCGCCGACCTGCGGCGCCATGACCGCGCCGATGCGGCCAAGGCCCAGCGCCCAGCCCAGCGCGGTCCCGCGCAGCTGCTCGGGGTAGCGGCTTGCGACGGCGGCGATGACCAGCGCCTGGGTGCCGTGGGTGCCGACGCCGGCCAGGATCAGGGCGAGGTAGACGACGGCGACCGGCGGCTGGCTGACCAGCATCAGGAGCGCCGCCGCCGCCAGGGCCGCCGCGGTTGCCGCGGTCCGCATCGTGCCGAAGCGGACCCCGGCCCAGCCGGTGACGATCGAGCCGGCCACGGCGCCCAGGTTCAGGGCCAGGGCGAAGGTCAGGGCCGATCCCAGGTTGTACCCGGACAGCTGCATCAGGTTCGGCAGCCAGGTGCCCAGCCCGTACCAGGCGAACAGGGTGGCCAGCGTGATGGCCGCAAACAGGATCGATGCGCCGCGGTAGGGAGCGCGCAGCAGTGATCCGAAGCCGGTCTTCGGGCCCCGGTCCGACCGGTCGGCGGATGCCGGGTGCTCCAGCGTCTCGGGCAGGTACTTGAACCCCAGCGGAACCAGGACCACGAGGCCGACGACGGCAAGGAGGAACATGGAGCGCCATCCGAAGGCGGGAATGGCCACGATGCCGGTCAGGGCCGCGATCGAGCCGCCGATGGGGACACCGGACATCATCAGGGTGGCCATGGCCGAGCGCCAGCGGTCCGGGATCAGTTCGGCGGTCAACGCGTTGACCGAGGGGACCAGGCCGCCGAGGCCGATGCCGGCCAGTAGCCGGAGTCCTCCGAAGACGAAGGGGTTCGGCGCGAAGGCGCACAGGACCGTCAGGACGGAGAACGCGATGGAGCAGGCCAGGATGGTCCGGCGCCGCCCCAGCAGGTCGGCCAGCCGGCCTGCCAGCAGGGCTCCGATGAGCATTCCGAGGAAGGCCGCGGAACCGATCGTTCCGGCGGTGGCCTTCGTCAGCCCCCAGCCCGGTTCGGCGAGGAGGGACGACTGCACGGTGCCGTAGACGATCAGGTCGTAGCCGTCAAAGACGATGAGGAGCCAGCACACGAGCACGGCCATGAGGGAGGACCGTTTCAGGGGGGCCGGGCCGGTTTCCAAGGGGGAGGCTTGGGTGTGCGCATCGCCGATGACGCGCTCTGGGGTGGTACGCATGCTGAAAACTGTGAGGGAGGGCACGTGGGGGCGGCCACGAGATTCTGGCACCCAGAATCCGTAAGGCCCCCCGGCGCCACTCCCCCTATGCTGCCGGGCACGGGGAGCAGGCCCAGGGGGTTGCCCACCGTTCCCGCGGCCATTATGCGCCTTTCTTGACACGCCATGTGACGTGGACCATTCTGGGAAATCGATATACCGAGCTACTCCCACCATTTGAGAGTTGACATGGGCCAGAAGCTGCGTATCGCCGTCGTTGGGGCGGGGCTGATCGGACGTCAGCACGCCCAGCGCGTCAGGGACCATCCCCAGATGGAGTTGGCCTACGTGGTGGACCCGTTCCTGCAGCCCGCCGATGCCGCGTTCGGTCCAGGCACGATCGTGACCGCGGATCTGGACAAGGCCCTGGGCGAGGTCGACGGAGCGATCTTCGCCACCCCCAACGCCCTGCATTGCGAGGGAGCCCTGGCAGCGGTCGACGCCGGGGTTCCGGCCCTCGTGGAGAAGCCGATCGCCGACACGCTGCAGGCGGCCGAGCGGATGGTTGCCGTCGCCGAGGCCGCCGACGTTCCGCTGCTGATCGGCCACCACCGCCGTTATTCCCCGCTGTTGGATGCCGCCGCAAAGGCGGTGGCCTCCGGAGCCCTCGGGAACCCCGTGGCGGTCATGGGCTCGGCCCTTTTCCACAAACCCGACGACTACTTCGAAGCCGCGCCCTGGCGGCGCGAAGCCGGGGGCGGGCCGATCCTGATCAATCTCATCCACGATGTCGACGACCTGCGGGCCCTTTGCGGAGAGATCGTCCGGGTGCAGGCCACCTCCAGCAATGCCACCCGCGGCTTCGCCGTGGAGGACACCGCCGCGATCACCCTCACGTTCGCCAACGGCGCCCTGGGCACCTTCATCATTTCCGACGCCGCAGCCTCCGGCCGATCCTGGGAACAGACCAGTCGGGAGAACCCCAGTTACGACACCGCGCCGGATGAGGACTGCTACCACATAGCCGGAACCCGCGGATCGATCTCCGTGCCGACCATGCGCCTGCGGACCTATGAGGGAAAAGCCTCGTGGTGGGAACCCTTCACCGCCACCGTCCTGCCGATCCGGCGCCAGGACCCGCTGGACCTGCAACTTGACCATTTCGCCGCCGTCGTCCGCCGCGAAGCCGAGCCGAAGGTCACGGCGCGGGACGGCCTGCAGTCCCTCCGCGTTGTCCAAGCCGTGATCGAAGCAGCCCGCACCGGGCAGCCCGTCAACGTCCCCCTCGGCCTCCCGGCCGACCCCGCCCCTTCCTGAAGCCCACCCCAGACCAACAACACCGCCACGGCCGTGGCATCACCACGGAGCACTCACCAAAGGAGCCCGTCATGTCACACAATTCCCCGCCAGCCGGCACGGCCCCAACACACGGCAAAACGCCCCGCAAGGCTGCCTTGGCCAGCTGGATCGGGTCGGCCCTGGAGTACTACGACTTCGCCGTCTACGGCACCGCCGCCGCACTGGTGCTCAACCACCTCTTCTTCCCCGACACGACCTCCCCGGGAGTGGCCATCCTCCTGTCGATGGGCACCGTGGGGGTGGCCTACGTCGTCCGTCCCCTCGGCGCGCTGGTCATGGGCCCCCTCGGCGACCGGTTCGGACGCAAGTTCGTGCTGATGCTCACCCTGTTCATGATGGGCGGGGCCACCTTCGCCGTAGGCTGCCTGCCCACCTATGAGCAGGTAGGCCTGCTCGCGCCGACCCTGCTCGTCGTGTGCCGCATGATCCAAGGCCTGTCCGCCTCCGGCGAGCAAGCCAGCGCCATCTCCGTCTCCCTTGAGCACGCCGACGAGCCCCGCCGCGCCTTCACTACGAGCTGGACTCTTCAAGGCACCCAGTTCGGCACCCTGCTGGCCACCGCCGTGTTCATCCCGCTGACCCAGCTGCTCACCGAGGAGCAGCTTTTCTCCTGGGGTTGGCGCATACCTTTCTGGCTTTCGGCCTTCGTGGTCGTCGTCGCCTGGATCATCCGCCGCAAGCTGGAGGAACCCCCGGCCTTCGAGCAGGCCCGCGCCGAGCTGCCCAGCGAAAAGCCGGCCACACCGCTCGCCCTGATGATGAAGTACCACAAGACGGCGGTCATCCGCATCGCCGCGGCGGCGATGATCAACACCGTCAACGTCGTCTTCCTGGTCTGGTCCCTGTCCTTCGCCACCTCGGTGGTCGGCCTCGAGCGCACCACCATGTTGCTGGTCTCCGTCTCGGCCAACGCCCTGGCCCTGCTCATGATCCCCGTGGCCGCCATCGTGGCGGACAAGATCGGACGCAAGCCGGTCTTCATCGTCGGGGTGATCGGGCCGGCCGTGATGATGTACCCCTACCTCCAGGCAGTGGCCGCCGGGAACTGGCCGCTGATCTTCGTCTTCGGCCTCATCCTCTCGGGGTTCTTCTACTCGATGGCCAACGGCATCTGGCCCTCCTTCTACGCCGAGATGTTCCCCACCCGCGTTCGGGTCACCGGCCTGGCCATGGGCACCCAGATCGGCTTCGCGATCTCCGGCGGGCTCACCCCCGTGGTCGCCTCGGCCTTGGCCGGACCCGAGGGCACCAATTGGCTGGCCGTGGCAATGTTCGTCAGCTTTGCCTGCCTCGTCTCCGTTGCAGCGGCCCTGACCGCCAAGGAAACCAAGGCCTTGACCCTGGCCGAGATCGACGCGCTGCACACCGACCGTACCGAAGCCTTGGAACTGGAAAAACTCAACCGGCCCTCCACTCCCCGCTAGGCTCCGCGGGCTGCTACGCCTCGGCGTGCCGCAGCAGCCCGGCCGCCAGCGCCGCCGCCAGCAGCATCAGCACCGCGACGAACGCCACCGCCCCGGGCCATCCGAAGGGCACGAAGGCCAGGCCCACGGCCCACCCGAACAGGCTCGATCCCCCGTAGTACGCCAGGTTGTACAGCGAGGCGGCCTGCGCGCGCCCACCGATGCCCAGCTGCGGGATCCACCCGCTGGCCACCGCGTGCGCCCCGAAGAAGCCGGCCGTGAAGAGCAGCATGCCGGCCACGATCGCCGGCAGCCACGGCACCAGCGTCACCACCAGGCCACAGGCCATGACGCCGATGGAGCCCAGCAGCACCGGCAGCCGGCCCCGCCGCACCACCAGCGTGCCGGACCTGCGCGAGGACCACGTCCCGGACAGGTAGACGACGAACACCAGCGAGGACAGCGACGCGGGGATCAGGAACGGCGGCGCCTCCAGCCGGAACCCGAGGTAGTTGAACACGGCCACGAACCCGCCCATCAGCAGGAACCCCTGCGCGTACAGCGCCAGGAGCGGGGCGCTGCGCAGGTTGGCCTTGAGCTTGCGCCACAGCGACTGCGCGCCGGGCGCCGAGCGGGGTACGGGGTCGAAGCCGCGCGGCTTGGGCGCTGAGACGATGAAGACGACGGCGGCGCAGGCCGCCATCAGGCTCACCACCAGCGTGCCGATGCGCCAGCCGACGAACTCGCTCAGCGGCCCGGCGACCAGGCGCCCCGCGAGCCCGCCGAGGGAGGTTCCGGAGATGTAGGTGCCGGCGGCGACCGCCGCGTACATCGCGGAGACCTCCTCGCTAAGGTAGGCCAGGGCCACGGCCGGAATGCCGCCCAGCGCCATCCCCTCGACGAAGCGGATGGCCAGCAGCGCCTCGTAGCCGGGCGCCGCGGGAACCAGCAGGCCCAGCACGACGGCGGCAATCACCGCGATCACCATCGTCCGCAGCCGGCCGATGCGGTCCGCCACGGCCGACCACGGGATCACGGCGGTGGCCAGGCCCAATGTCGCCGCGGAGACGGCCAGCGCGGCCTGGGCGGACGTGACGTCCAGGTCGCGGGCAAGTTCGGGCAGGACGCCCTGGACCGAGTAGAGCTGGGAGAAGGTCGCCACGCCCGCGGCGAAAAGCGCCAGGATGATCCTCCGGTACCCGGGGCTGCCGTGGGGATGCCCGCCCCAGGGGTGCTCGCCCGCGGCGTTCGCTTGTCTGGCATCCGTCATGGCTGGATCAGCGGCAGGACCGTGTAGCTGATGATGAGGGCGATGGCGTTGTTGAACGCGTGGAGGACGTACGAGTAGGCCAGCGACTTGCCGCTGAGCACGTATGCGACGCTGATGACCGCCCCGAGGCTGATGTAGGGCACCGCCGCCACCGGGTCGAAGCTTCCGGAACCAACGAAGTGGATGCCGGCGAACAGGGCCACCGAGAGCAGCACGCACACCCAGGTGTTGACCTTGCGGCTGAGCTTGCCGATCAGTAGGTGGCGGAAGACGTATTCCTCCACGAACGGACCCATAACGACGGCGACCACGAACATCGTGGGAAACGGGATGGAGGTGGTCAGGTTCTCGATGGTCAGCTGGTTCTGGCTCTTGACCGCCTGGCCCAGCACCATCAGGGTGACGGCGCTGATCAGGAGGGCGGTGATCCATGCCCCCGGGATCATGAAGCCCTTGGCCCACGGGTGGTAGAGGAAGGTGCGGAAGGAGTGCCAGAGCACGGGAAAGGCCATGGCCATGGCCCCGGCGAACAGGATGGCGTAGCCGATCAGGTTCACCGCGAAGGTGGCCGCGTCCGGGGTGCTGAACATCTCGTGGAAGCCGGGGATCTGGTACAGCAGCGCGGCAAAACCGAAGATGAAGAGCAGCACGTAGAGCACCAGCATGATTGCGTCCCCGAGGCGGAACGGGCCGGCATCGAACACCGGCTGTCGGCGCTTCTCGGGGCGGGTAATCCTGGGACCGTACTGGCCCGATGGCGGCAGCTGCATGAACCCCAGTGTATGAGGCGAGGGGCCCCGTCCGAGCGCCAGCGAGGGCGGGGAGGCTCAGGAACGGTATGAGGCGAGGGGCCCCGTCCGAGCGCCAGCGAGGGCGGGGAGGCTCAGGAACGGTATGAGGCGAGGGGCCCCGTCCGAGCGCCAGCGAGGGCGGGGAGGCTCAGGAACGGTATGAGGCGAGGGGCCTGTCAGAGGACCGTCAGCCCGGCCTCGGCGGCCAGGATGGGGGCCAGGTCCTGCAACTGGAACCCGTCGATGGTGGCTCCGCGCAGCCCGGACACCCCGGTGAGCCGGCGCATCTGAGCCCCTCGCAGGTCGGTGTCCTTCAGCTTGGCACCGTTGAGCACCAGCGAGTCGATCCGGCAGTCCTCGAACGCCACGCGTTCCAGGGAGGCGCCGCCGAGGTCCAGTTCGTCGATGATGACGTCGCGGAACAGGACGTCGCCCAGCTTGGCCGCGCGCAGGTTCACGTAGCCGAGCTTGCCGCCGTCGAACGCCACCGAACGCAGCGAGGCTCCGTGCAGCTCCGCGGACCCGATCCGGGAGCGCACGATCCGCGTGTTGCGCCACCCGGAGTTGGCCGCCTCAAGGACCGGGACGTTCAGGTCCTCGAGGCGGCACTCCCCGAAGCTGGCACGCAGCAGCGGGGCCCCGTGGAGCGCCACGCGGCGGAAGAGGCAGTCCCGGAACACCGTGTCCTCCAGGTCCAGCCCCTCGGCGTCGTCCGAGTCGTACAGCAGGTGTTCCGCGAGCCCGTCCGCGCCGAGCGCGGACAGGTCGCCGGCACCGGAGTACGACGGCGGGACGTCGGCGGGCAGGCGCGGGGGCTTGGGTGCGTGGTTGGGCATGCCCTCCAGCCTAGGGGTGTTCCGTCAGCTCCGCTGGCCCCCTGCCGGTTCCCCCGCCGGTTCGCCAGCGCCTTCCTCGCCTGCGCCTGGCTCGGTTTCTCCATGCGCGGGTCCGGCGAACTGGGACATGTAGAGCCGGTAATAGGCCCCGCCGGCCGCGAGCAGCTGCGCGTGGTTGCCCTGCTCGACGATCCGGCCGGACTCCATCACCAGGATCGTGTCAGCGTCGCGGATGGTGGAGAGCCGGTGGGCGATGACGAAGCTGGTCCGGTCGGTGCGCAGGGCCGCCATGGCGTGCTGGACCAGCACCTCGGTGCGGGTGTCCACGGAGGAGGTCGCCTCGTCCAGGATCAGCAGGGAGGGGTTGGCGATGAACGCCCGGGCGATGGTGATCAACTGCTTCTCGCCGGCGGAGACGTTCGTGGCGTCCTCGTCGATGACCGTCTGGTAGCCCTCCGGCAGGGCGCGCACGAACCGGTCCACGTAGGTGGCCTTGGCCGCGGCGAGGACCTCCTCGTCGGTGGCGTCGAGCCGCCCGTAGCGGATGTTCTCCATGATGGTGCCGTTGAACAGCCAGGCGTCCTGCAGCACCATGCCCACCTTGGAGCGCAGCTCCGCCCGGGACAGCTCGGTGATGTCGACCCCGTCGAGGGCGATCGACCCGCCGTCCAGCTCGTAGAACCGCATCACCAGGTTCACCAGCGTCGTCTTGCCGGCGCCGGTGGGGCCCACGATCGCCACGGTGTGGCCGGGGTGCGCGTCGAAGGAGAGGTCCTCGATGAGCGGCTTGGCCGCGTCGTAGGAGAACGTGACGTCGCGGAACTCCACGTGCCCGTCGGTGCGCTCGGGCAGGTGGCGGGTGGCGGTCTCCGCGTCCTGCTCCTCGGCGTCCAGCAGCTCGAAGGTCCGCTCGGCGGACGCGACGCCGGACTGGAGCATGTTGGCCATGCCGGCCATCTGCCCCAGCGGCTGCGTGAACTCCCGCGAGTACTGGATGAAGGCGGTGGCGTCGCCCAGGGACATCTGCCCCGAGGCCACGCGCAGGCCGCCGACCACGGCGATGCCCACGTAGGAGAGGTAGGAGACGAACTGCATGACCGGGAAGATCATGCCGGAGACGAACTGCGCGCCGAACGAAGACTTGTACAGCGACTCGTTGCGCTCCTCGAAGCGCTCCAGGCTCTCCGCCTCACGGCCGAACACCTTGACCAGTTCGTGGCCGGAGAAGGATTCCTCGATCTGCCCGTTCAGGGAACCCGTGGACTTCCACTGCTCCTTGAACAGCCCCTGCGCTCGGGCGCCGATCACGCCGGCGGCAACGCCGGAAAGCGGCAGCGCGATCAGCGCGATCAGGGCCATCTGCCAGGACACGATGAACATCATGATGACGATGCCCACCACCTGCAGCACCGACTGGACCAGCTGGGCAAACGCCTGTTGCAAAGCGTTCTGGATGTTGTCCACGTCGTTGGTGACGCGGGAGAGCAGGTCGCCGCGCTGCCGGGTGTCGAAGTAGTTCAGCGGCAGCCGGTTGAGCTTGTCCTCGACGTCCTTGCGCAGCGTGTAGACCACGCGCATGACCAGGCGGTTGAGCACGTAGCCCTGCGCCCACATGAACAGGGAGGCCACGAAGTACATGGCCAGCACGATCATGATGATCCTGCCGAGCGCGACGAAGTCGATCCCGGCCCCGGGCACCAGCTGCATGCCGGAGATCATGTCGGCCAGGTCGTTCTGGCCCTGGGCGCGCAGCCCCTCGACCACCTGCTCCTGGCTCATGCCGGCGGGCATGTCCTTGCCGACCACGCCGGAGAAGATGATGTCCATGCCCTGGCCGAGCACCTTCGGGGCGATGACCGTGAGCACCACGCTGATCGTCACGAAGAACAGCACGACGGCGATGCCCGCCTTTTCCGGCGCCAGCAGACCCAGGAGGCGCTTGGCCGAGGGCCAGAAGTTCTTGGCCTTCCGGACGGACTGCTGGCCTCCCCAGCCGTCGTCGATGGACATGTCGCCGAGTTCTTCCTCTGGCGCGGCGACGGTGTCCGCCGGGCGTTCTTTCTTCCGTGCCATCTAGGCCACCTCCTCCACGCTGATCTGGGACTCGACGATCTCGCGGTAGGTGTCCGACGTTTCCAAGAGCTCCTCATGGGTGCCGCGGGCGACAATCTCGCCGTGGTCGAGGACGAGGATCTGGTCCGCGTCCGTGATGGTGGAGACGCGCTGGGCGACGATGATCACCGCGGCGTCCTTGGTGGGCTGCTTCAGGGCCGCACGCAGCCTGGCGTCCGTGGTGACGTCCAGCGCGGAGAACGAGTCGTCGAAGAGATAGACGCTCGGCTTCGCGGCCAGGGCACGGGCGATGCAGAGGCGCTGGCGCTGGCCGCCGGAGACGTTGGTGCCGCCCTGCGAGATCGTGGAGTCCAACTGCTCGGGCTTTTCGCGCACGAAGCCCGCCGCCTGGGCGGTCTCGAGCGCGTCCCACAGGTCCTGGTCGCTGGCCTTGGGTGCCCCGAAGCGCAGGTTCGTGGCCACGGTTCCGGAGAACAGGTACGGCCGCTGCGGGACGGTGGCCACCCGCGCCGCGATCTGGGCGCGGGTCAGCTCGGTGACCGGAACCCCGTCGATGAGGACCTGGCCGGAGGCGGCATCGTAGAGGCGCGGGATGAGGTTGAGCAGCGTGGTCTTGCCGGCACCCGTGGAGCCGATGATCGCCGTCGTCCTGCCCGGCTCGGCGGTGAAGCTGAGCCCGCTGAGCACCGGCGCCTCGGCGCCCGGGTACCCGAACGTGACGTCGCGGAATTCGACGACGCCGCGGCGCGGGGCCTCGGCCCGGACCTCGGCGGGGTCGCGCAGCGACGGCTCGGTGCCCAGCACCTCGGAGATGCGCCCGGCGCAGACCGCCGCGCGCGGGATCATCATCGCCATGAACGTTCCCATCATGACGGCCATGAGGATCTGCAGCAGGTACTGCAGGAACGCGGTCAGCGCGCCGATCTCCATTTCCCCGGCGTCGACGCGGTGGCCGCCGAACCAGAGCACGGAGGCCGTGGCCAAGTGCAGGATCATGCCGATCAGCGGGAACATCAGCACAAACAGGTTGCCGACCTTGACGCCCACCTCGGTCAGCCGCTCGTTGGCGCCGCGGAAGCGCTCGGTCTCGAACGGTTCGCGGACGAACGCGCGCACCACGCGGATGCCGATGATCTGTTCGCGCAGCACGCCGTTGATGCCGTCGATCCGGGTCTGCATGAGTTGGAACAGGGGCATCAGGAAGCGGATCAGCACGCCGACGATGGCCACCAGCAGCGGCACGGAGACCCACACCAGCCAAGACAGGCCGGCGTCTTCACGCAGGGCCATGATGATGCCGCCGATGCACATGATGGGGGCCGCGACCATGAAGTTCAGGCCCATCAGCACCAGCATCTGGACCTGCTGGACGTCGTTGGTGCCGCGGGTGATCAGCGTGGGTGCGCCGAAGCGGTTGACCTCCTGGGCCGAGAAGGAGGAGACCTTTCGGAAGACGGAGCTTCGCAGGTCGCGGCCGACGGCCATGGCGGTCTTCGCACCGAAGTAGACGGCGGCGATGGCCGTGAGCACCTGGACGAACGCGACGCCGAGCATCACGGCGCCGGTGTTCCAGATGAAGCCGGTGTCCCCCGTTGCCACGCCCTTGTCGATGATTTGGGCGTTGAGGCTGGGCAGGTAGAGGGTGGCGATGGTCGTGGCGAGCTGGAAGCCCAGCACGGCCGCGATCCAGCCTGAGTAGGGTTTTGAGTATTGGAGGATCAAACGGAAAAGCATGCGAGTCCTTTGCGTTGCCGAGAGCAAGGGCCACTCTACCTGCGCGCACCGACGCTTTGGTGAACCCGCTGCCAACCGCCCGGGCCTTTGACCTGACCGAATCGGCGTCGCGGATCCGTGACCCGGCGCCTCCCGCTACTGCCTGAACGCGGCGTCGAAGGCGGCCTGCGGGGGTGTGAAGTCGAAGCGTTTCAGGAAGGCCAGGGCCTCCGGGGCTCCCTGCAGACGGTCCATGCCCGCATCCTCCCATTCGATGCTGACCGGGCCGTCGTAGCCGATGGCGTTCAGCGCCCGGAAGCTGTCCTCCCACGGCACGTCCCCGCGCCCGGTGGAGACGAAGTCCCAGCCGCGGCGCGGGTCTCCCCAAGGCAGGTGCGAGGAGAGGATGCCGTTGCGGCCCCCGCCCATGCGCATCTTGGTGTCCTTGCAGTCCACGTGGTAGATCCGGTCGGCGAAGTCGGCGATGAAGGCCACGGGGTCGAGGCCCTGCCACATGAAGTGGCTCGGATCCCAGTTCAGTCCGAAGGCCTTCCGGTGCCCGATGGCCTCCAGGGCTCGCGCCGTGGACCAGTAGTCGTAGGCGATTTCGGAGGGGTGGACCTCGTGGGCGAAGCGGACGCCACATTCGTCGAAGACGTCCAGGATGGGGTTCCAGCGGTCGGCGAAGGCCTGGTATCCGGCGTCGATCACCGCGGACGGCACCGGGGGGAACATGGCCACGTACTGCCAGATGGAGGATCCCGTGAAACCGACCACGGTCTTCACGCCCAAACGCCGGGCCAGGCGGGCGGTGAGCTTCATTTCCTCTGCAGCGCGGGCCCGCACTCCTTCCGGATCGCCGTCGCCCCAGACCCGCTCGCCGACGATGTCCCGGTGGCGGAAATCGATGGGATCATCGCAGACGGCCTGGCCCTTGAGGTGGTTTGAGATTGCCCAGACCTTCAGGCCGTTGCGTGCCAGGATGTCCAGCCGGTTCTCGATGTAGGCGTCGTCGTCCCACCGCCAGGCGTCCAGATGGTCCCCGGACACGGCGATCTCAAGCCCGTCGAAGCCCCAGCCGGCCGCGAGCTCGGCGACCTTTTCGAAGGGCAGGTCGGCCCACTGGCCGGTGAAGAGCGTGAAGTTCCGTGCCATGGTCAACTCCTTGGCGTCATGGTGGGCAAGGAAAGATCCACGGTTGCACCGGAACGGGCGGCGCTGCGCTCGACGGCGTCGAGCACCTTCTGGACCTCCAGTCCGTCCTCGAAGGACGGTTCCGGAGACGCCCCGCTGCCAAGGCTGCGCAGGAAATCCGCGGCTTGGCTGGTGAAGGTGTGGTCCCATCCCAGAATGTGGCCGGGAGGCCACCATGAACCGGCATAGGGGTGGGCGGGGTCGGTGACCAGGATCCGGGCCGGGCCCTGCAGCTCCGGCGGGGCCGCGGTGTCGTAATGGTGCAGTTCGTTCAGGTTCTCCAGGTCGAAACGCAGGTGCCCGCCGGAACCGTAGATCTCGATCTGCAGGGCGTTCTTCCGGCCGGACGCCATGCGGGAGACCTCCAGGCTGGCCACGGCCCCGGAATCGAGCCGCAGCGTGGCCCAAGCGGCGTCGTCCACGGTGACCGCCTCGGTTCCCGCAGGGCCGGGACGCTCCGTGACGAAGGTGTGGACGGTGGCCGAGACGGACTGCACCTCGGCGCCCAGCAGGAACCGGATCTGGTCCACCGCGTGCGAGGCCAGGTCGCCGAGCGCCCCGGAACCTGCGGATTCCCGGCGCAGCCGCCAGGTCATCGGCGCCTGTTCGTCCGCCAGCCAATCCTGCAGGTAGGCGAGCTTGAGTTGGCGGATGGTACCGAGTTTGCCCGCAGCGATCATGCTGCGGGCCTGTGCCAGCGCCGGCACGCGCCGGTAGTTGAAGCCGATCATGGACTGGATGCCGCGCTCCCGCGCCCGTACGGCGGCCCCAGCCATCCGCTCCGCCTCCCCCACCGTGTTGGCCAGCGGCTTTTCCACGATGACGTGCTTGCCCGCCTCCAGCGCGGTGATGGCCAGTTCGGCGTGCAAGTGTCCCGGAGTGCAGATGTCCACGATCTGGATGTCATCGCGCTCCAGCACGCTGCGCCAATCGGTGGAGCTCTCGCTCCACCCGTACCGCCCGGCGGCCTCCGCCACCCGTTCGCGGTCACTGCCCACCAATAGCCGCTGCGCCACAGCGGGCGTGTCGTAGAAGGCATTCACATTCCGCCAGGCGTTCGAGTGCGCCTTGCCCATGAACGAATAGCCCAGGACCGCAACGCCCAGTGCGGGGGAATGGCCGGGGACAGAGGCTGTCATGATGTTGTTCTCCTTGTTCAGACCCGGGCCGACAGGCTGCGCAGGAAGGCCAGGCCGTCTGCGGCCAGGGCGTCCTGCGTGGGTGCCAGCGGCCGCCAGATCGAGGCGGCGGTGGCGATGGCCGCGTTGTCCGCGGTGAAGCTCTCGATGTTCAGCGGGCCTTGGTAGCCGACGTCGTCCAGGGCGCGCATGAGTTCCGGCCAGTCCGTCTGGTCCCCGCCAGGCGCGCCGCGGTCATTGCCGCAGACCTGCAGGTGGACCAGGTGCTGGCCGGCCAGCCGGATGGCGCCGGCGCTGGAACGTTGCTCGATGTTGAGGTGGTAGCTGTCCAGGGCGAGCCCCACACCGTGTCCCAGCAGCGGGCCGAGCGCCTCGAGGGCCTGTTCGACGGTATTGACCAGCGAGGTTTCGTACCGATTGAGCGGTTCGATGCCGAGGACGACGCCGGCTTCCGCGGCCTGGGCGGCCAGCGGCGCCAGATTCGCACGCAGCTGGCGGTACGCCTCCGCGCGCTCGTCAGCGTCCATCCGCCAGAGCCGCCCCGTGCGGGAGTAGAACGGTCCGCAGACCGCCGGGGCACCGACGTCGTGTGCCAGGGTGATGCAGGCACCCAAGTAGTCCTGGGTGGCCTGCACCGTTGCCGCGTCCGTCCGTACCAGGTCGCGTCCCGGCGCCATCGCCCCGACGATGAAGGGCCTTAGCCCGGTGGCCGCGAGGGCCTGCCGGACGGTGCCGGCCGTGAAGTCCCCGGCGTTTTCGAGCGGCAGCTCGACGGCATCGAACCCCATGGCGGCGATCCTTGCCAGCAGGGGAGGCAGGTTGGCGTCGGTGAGGGGGGACGCCCAGACCCAGGTGTTGACCCCGATGGGCCGGTTCCTTGGGACGTTCACTGACCTGTCTCCTCTGCTGGGGTGGATGGCGGCTGGCTTGGGTCTGGCCGATCAGGGGATCTGGCGCTGCTGCCAGACCTCGGGATAGCCCTCCAGGTCCTCGCCGCCGAACTTGGCGTAGTGCCCGTCCGGCATGCCCTCGTTCGTGGCCAGCCAATCGTCGAGCTCGCCGGCGGTGATGGGAGTCTGCGGCAGCACCCATTCGGCCGGGACTTCCTCGCCCTTGAAGATCTTCTCCAGGGCCAGCAGCGGAGTGCGCCACTGGAAGTTGGAGTACACCGGGGCGAGTGCGTCGATGCCGGTCTCCTTCCACTTGCGCAGGAAGCTCAGCTCGTCCTCGCCGGTCATCACGGGCAGGTCCTTGCCGGCGTCCTCGAAAGCCTCGATGGCCGCCACGGCGCCGTCGCCGGCGTCCATCCAGACGCCTTGGACATCGCCCTTGGCGAGCTCATCGGAGATGATCTTCTTGATTTCGGTCGGGTCCGCCCCGGTGAAGTAGTCGGTGGCCTCGATGCCCTTTTCCTGGAAGATCTTCTCCGCGGCCGCCCAGCGCTGTTCCAGCACGTCCACGCCGGGCAGGATGCGCAGGGCCACCACCTTGTCCCCGGCGGCCAGCTTGCCGCTGAGGAACTCGGCGGTGTCGATGCCCCAGGCGAAGCCACCGATCGGATGGATGAAGGTAGTGGCGCAGTCCGTCTCGACGCCGCGGTCGAAGACCACCACCGGCTTGCCGGTCTCGCAGGCCCGCTCCACCGCAGGAGTCAGCGCCGCGGTGGAATTGGGCGAGATGACGAAGGCGTCGCAGTTGCCTTCGGCGATGAAGTAGTCGATGTCCGCGATCTGCGTGTTGTCGTTGTCCTTGGCGTCGCGGGTCTCCATCTCGGAGATCACCCCGGTCTTCTGCAGGGCCTTGAGCTGCTGGTTCATGGTGATCCAGCCGGTCTGCCGCCACGGGTTGGAGATCGAGGCATTGGCGAAGCAGACCTTCTTGGCTCCATCGGAGGCGAACTTGGAGGTGTCGGTCGTTTCTCCCGCGATGTACTGCAGGTACGGCTTCTCCGGGTCCCCCTCAAAGGTCGCCGAACGCTGGGCCGATTGTTCGTTAAAGAGGGCCTGGTCGAACCATTCCTGGCCGGGTTCGGTCGTCGCCGGCGAGGTTGCGCCGGTGGTTTCGGTGACCGCCGGATCGGTGGTGCAGGCAGTCAGCGCAAGCAACGACGAAGCCGCCGCGATCGCCACCGTGGTGCGGATACTCTTGTGCATCAGTGTCGGTTTCCTCCCTGTTCGGTGCCCTGGACGGGCGGTAATGCCGTTGAAATCCGGTGTTGCTCGGCCTGCGCGCCGATGGCCGCGCCTTTGCGCCGGCGCTGCCAGGAGCGGGCGGCCGCCGCCACGGCGACGATGATGATGAGGCCCTGGACGGTGTCGCGCCAGGTGGACTGGATGCCCATGAAGTTGAGCAGGGCGAAGAGGGACTCGAGCGCGAAGGCGCCCGCCGCGGCGGAGAGCACCCAGCCGCGGCCGCCGCCCAGCACCACCCCGCCGAGCACGACGGCGGTGATCGCCGTGAACTCGTAGCCCCGCCCGACGGAGGGGTGCACGCCGGCGTAGCCGACCAGCAGGATGCCGGCGAGGGTGGCGGCCAAGGAGGAGATTATGAACGCCCGGGTCCGCACCCACCAGACCGGTGCGCCGGCGAGGGCGGCAGCGGTGGGATTGTCGCCGGCGGCGATCAGTGTCCGCCCGTAGGGACGGCGCATCAGCCAGAAGGCGAACCCGGCGACGGCGGCGAGGATGATCACCGGATACGGGATGATCTCCAGCACCGGCACGTCCTGGATGCCGCCACGGCCGATCTGCCGGAAGCTGTCCGCGGGATTTCCGGTGGCGGCCCCGCCGGTCCAGAACAGCACCAGGCCCAGCAGCGCCAGCATCATGCCCAAGGTCACGATGAAGCTCGGCACCTGCAGCAAGGTGGTGACCAGTCCGTTGACCAGGCCGATCAGCACCCCCAGCACGATCATCAGCAGCAGCACGGGGATGACCTTGGCATCGTCCTGGCCGATCAGGTTTCCGGCGACGATGACCTGGGTGGTCACCACCGACCCCATGGAGAGGTCGAATTCGCCGGAGACGATCACGAAATACTGGCCGATGGCGGCAATGGCGATCGGCGCCGTGCGCCCGATGAACCGGATCAGGGAGCCGGGTTCCCCGAAGGAGGGGTTGACCGCGATGATGGCCACCAGCAGGACCGCCAGCAGCACGAAGACGGCGCCGCCCGGTGTGCGCAGGCCGCGCAGGAAGCGCTCGCGCCAGCTGGACCGGTTCCGCTGCAGCACGGCGTTGCGTGCCCCGGGGCTCAGTGTCTGGCTCATGCCGGCACCTCATCGGCCTCGCGCCTGGTCGCGTCCGTAGGCCCGAAGCGCGGCGGGCGGGCAACAATCCTGCGGCGGGCGTAGATGGCCACCGCCACCACGATCACGACGCCTCGGACCACGTCCTTCAGGAACGGGTTGATCTGCAGGACGGACATGATGTTGTCCAGCATGGCGAAGATCAACACGCCGCCGAGGGTGCCGGTGATGGTGCCCTTGCCGCCGGACAGCAGGGTGCCGCCCAGCACGACGGCGGCGATGGAGAGCAGGTCGTAGCCTCCCTGGGTGCCGATCGTCGGGCTGCCGACGCCGAGCCGGCTGGCCAGCAGGAGCCCGGCCATTCCGGCCAGCACCGAACAGATGACATGGGCGGTGATGACCGGGGTCGGGGTGTGGATGCCCGACATCCGGGCCACGTTCCGGTCGCCGCCGACGGCGTAGATGTGGTGGCCCACGCGGGTCCGGTGCAGCAGCAGCATGGCCAAGCCTGCGCAGCCGAGCATGATGAGCGTGGAGACGGGCACCGGCCCGAGGCCGGTGGCACCGATCAGCCGGAACGGAGTCGGCGTCTGGCCGAAGCTGCCCTTGTAGTTGGTCGCCAGATAGCCGCTGATGATCAGTCCCATGCCGAGGGTGGCGATGAAGCCGTGGACGTTGAGTCCGGAGACGATCAGTCCGTTGATCAGGCCGATGGCCGCGGCCACTCCGAGTGCCAGGAGGACGCCCGCGAGCACGTTCTCGCTCCGGTTGGCCATCACGCCGGCGCCAATGAGGCTGGCCAGGCTGGTGACATAGGGGACGGAGAGGTCCAGGCTGCCGACCAGGATGACCAGCGTCTGCCCGATCGCTATGAAACCCAGGACCGAGGTGCCGGTCAGGATGCTGGAAATGTTCCCGGGACTGAAGAAGTTCCGTCCGGTGGCGGCCACCAGGATGGCCCCGACGATAGCGGTCAGCAGGGCCACCAGGTAAACGATCTGGGTGGAGGACAGGCGGTTGAAGACACCGGCGCCTGTGCGGGTCGTTTGTTTCATGGCTGTTCTTCCCCTCTGGCGCCCGTGGCCAGTTTCAGGACTTCCTCTTCGGTGGCGCCGGCCGGAAGCTCACCGGCCAGGCGGCCGTCGTGCAGGACGAGGATGCGGTCGGACATGCCGATGACCTCGGGAAGCTCGCTGGAAACCATGAGCACCGCTTTGCCTTCCGCCGCGAACTGGCGCATCAGCTGGTAGACGGCGATTTTTGCCCCGACATCAATGCCCCGCGTGGGCTCGTCGAGCAGAACGAGCTGCGGGCTGATGGCCAGCCACTTGGCCAGCACCACCTTCTGCTGGTTGCCGCCTGAGAGATACTGGACCTCTTGGTCCAGGTCCCGGGCCACTACTTCCAGGGAGGAGAACACGCCAGGCACGTTCCGCCTGGCCGAAGGCGTGTTCCCGGGCATGACGGCACGGACCACGCTGAGCGCGTTGTCCAGGATGGACTGGTTCAGGCTCAGCCCCTCGGCCTTGCGGTCCTCGGTGATCATGGCAATCCGGGAGCGGATGGCCTGCCGCGGCGAACGGGGCAGGAACTCCCGACCGTTGACCCGCATCCTGCCGCGGGTGAACGGCGCGGCGCCGAAGACGGCCTGGAGCAGTTCGGAGCGGCCCGAGCCCTGCAGCCCGGCCACGCCCACTATTTCGCCGGGGCGCAGACTCAGCGTAATGGCGTCCAGCTGGCCGTTCCCGGCACCGGCGAGTTCCAGCAGCGGGGCCCGGTCCCGGGCATCGGGGCCCGACGGGAGCTTGTCCGGGAAATAGGCGGAGATGGGCCTGCCGACCATCAGGCGGACCAGCGAAGCATCGTCCAGGTCGGCTGCCGGCCGGGTGGCGACGACCTTTCCGTCCTTGAGCACGGTGATGTTGTCGCACAAGTCGAAAATCTCACGCAGCCGGTGGGAGACATACAGGATGGCGGTGCCACGCTGCTTCAGGCGCGCAATGATCTGGTACAGCAGTTCGACCTCGGGGCCGGCAAGGGCGGCGGTCGGCTCGTCCATGGAGATGACCCGGGCATTGAAGCTGACGGCCTTGGCGATCTCCACGATCTGCTGCTCCGCCACTGACAGGGCCCTGACCTGGGTGGTGGGCCGGATGCTCGCTATTCCCAGGGAGTCGAGCAACTGCGCGGCCTGACTGTTCATCAGCGCCCGGCTGACCAGCGGTCCCTTGCGAGGTTCCCGTCCCAGGAAGATGTTCTCGGCGACCGTGCGATCCGGCAACAGGTTGAACTCCTGGAACACCGTGGACAGGCCGGCCTCGTGCGCCTGGGTCGGATGCCCGAAGTCCACCGGCTCCCCGCCCAGGAGGATCTCGCCGGAATCCCGCTGGTGCACGCCTGCCAGCAGCTTCATCAGCGTGGACTTTCCCGCGCCGTTCTCGCCCACCAGCCCGTGCACTTCGCCAGGCATCAGGGTCAGGGCCGCGTCCTGCAGCACGGTGATTCCAAAGAAGCTCTTCGACAGCCCCCGAACTTCGAGCACCGGGCCGGAGGCCACGCGGGGATCCGGCACCGGCGCGGCATCCGGACCCGAATGATTGCTGACAATCCCACTCACGAGGCCCACCGTGACACACGTCACTTACTTTTGTCGATGGTCCGGCAAAAGATAATTCGTGATCGGTTCTTAGTCGAGCTAGAGGCGAACACAAGCACCGCATGTTTTACTGAAAAGGTGTCGAAATCCGAGGCCGTCCGGCAGCCGCACGCCGCACCGCTTCCCGCTCCCGGAGCGAGCGAAGTGTTCCAGCTGCTGCGGGACGGCCAGCCCCGCACCCGAGCCGAGCTTGCGCAGCTGACCGGGCTGGCGCGCTCCACCGTCGCCTCGCGGGTGGAGACGCTGATGAAGCTGGGACTCATCGCCCCGTTCGGCGGCGCGGCCTCGACCGGGGGCAGGCCGCCGTCGTTGCTCGCGCTCAATCCCGGGGCGCGCGTGGTGGCCGGCGCCGACGTGGGAGCCACGCACATTCTGGTGACACTGACCGACCTCTCCGGGGCAGTGCTGGCGGAGCAGCGCGAGGCCCTGAAGGTCGCCGAAGGACCGGACCGGGTGCTGGGCTGGCTGGCCGGGGCCGTGGCAAAGCTGCTGCACCAGGCAGGGCGGACGGGCGCCGACTTGGGCGCCATCGGCATCGGGCTGCCCGGCCCGGTGGAGCACGATTCGGGCCGCCCGATGAACCCTCCCATCATGCCGGGCTGGGACCGCTTCGATGTGCCAGGACAACTGCAACGGCAGTTCAACGTCCCGGTCCTGGTGGACAACGACGTGAACATCATGGCGCTGGGCGAGCAGGTCACCGGCTGGTCCGGAACCTTGGACCTGATGTTCATCAAGGTGGCCACCGGCATCGGCGCCGGGATCATTTCCGGCGGACAGCTCCAGCGCGGCGCGCAGGGAACGGCCGGGGATCTGGGCCACGTGCGGGTGCCGCGCGGCGGGGACGTGATGTGCCACTGCGGCAACTACGGATGCCTTGAGGCCCTGGCCTCGGGCCCCGCCCTCGCCGCCGCGCTGGAGGAGAAGGGCCGGGAGGCGTCCACCAGCCAGGACGTGATCGACCTGGTCCGGACCGGGGACCCGGAAGCGATCCAGGTGGTCCGCCAGGCCGGACGGGACATCGGGGACGTGCTCGCGGCATGCGTCAACCTGATCAACCCGTCGGTGATCATCATCGGCGGCAGCCTGGCCCAAGCCGGGGAATACCTGCTGGCGGGGATCCGCGAGGTGGTCTACAAGCGCTCCCTGCCGCTGGCCACCGAGCATCTGCGGATTGCGCCCTCGACAGCCGGCGGCCGCGCCGGCGTGATCGGGGCCGCTGCGATGGCCATCGGCCACGTGCTCTCGCCCGAAGCCATCGAGGCCGCGGGGGCAACCCTCCGCTGAGCGTGTGCCCCAACCCGCGCGACTGTCGCCCGCCTTGTCCCGGCGGCCCTCGAACCGCCTACGGCCGCCCCGGCGTCGTCCTGCCTTGGCGTGGCCCTCGCCGGAGGGGCACGTCAAGGCGGGAAGTCCGCTAGCCGAGCGTCCAGGACCGCTTGGAGAGCCCGAACCAGAAGCCTTCGATCGCGGTCTTCGCGTCGATGCCGCCGGAGGCGGAGGCCGCACCCAGGGCCACGTACAGCGGCGCCCAGTGCTCGGAGCGGGGGTGTGCCTCGCGGGCGCCCGGGGCCTTGTGGATGAAGTCCAGGATCGCGTCGACGTCGCCGGCGGCCATGGCCTCCTCCGCCCAGTGGTCAAATTCGCTGGAGACCGCCGGCGGCGTCGCGTCCGGGCCGGCCGCCGGGTTGAACCAGCGCAGGTTGTGGGTGGTGAAGCCGGAGCCGACGATCAGCGTGCCGCGGTCGCGCAGCGGCGCCAGCGTGCGGCCGAGCTGGAACAGGCCCTGCGGGTCCAGGGTCGGCATGGACATCTGCACCACCGGGACATCGGCCGCCGGGAACATCTCCTTCAGCGGCACGTAGGCGCCGTGGTCCAGCCCGCGTTCCTCGTCGCGTTCCACGTGGTGGCCGTGGGTGCCGACCAGCTTCTCCACCTCGGCGGCAAGCTCCGTGGCCTGCGGGGCGTCGTAGCGGACGTCGTAGTACTTCTGCGGGAAGCCCCAGAAGTCGTAGACGAGTTCGGTGGGCCGCTGCGTGGCGCTGAGCGTGACGGGGGCGTTTTCCCAGTGCGCGGACACCATGAGGATGTCCTTGGGCTTGTCGAAGGTGCCGGACCAGTCCGCGAGTTCGCGGGTCCAGCGGGCGTCGTCGGCCAAGGGCGGGGCACCGTGGCTGAGGAAGAGGACCGGGGGGCGATCGAGGGTCTGCGTCATGGGAACCATGCTACGCCCATTTGATTCAAGCTTCAAGTAAAGGGTGTGGTCCTACCCGGCCGCGAGGAACCGCTCCAGCTTGCCCAGCGCCGACTCCCAAGCGGCACGCGCGGAGGGCACCACCTCCGCGGGCAGCGGACCCTGGTTCAGCGTCAGGCGGGTGCCGCCGGCGGTCTCGGCCAGCTCGATGGACAGCTCAATGACCAGGCCCAGGGTCATGTCATGGGGCCCGTCGTGGTTGACCAGCGCCTCCGGCGCGCGCACGACGCTGAAGACGGCATCCACGGGCACCGCCTGGCCCGGATGCTCCGGCGAGTGCATCTCCAGCTTCTGCCGGCCGCCAACGCGCAGGTCGATCTCCACGCTGCCGGGGACAACGGACCATCCGGCGGGCCCGTACCAGCCCGCCACCCGGGCAGGATCGGTGAAGGCCTCCCAGAGGGCTTCGCGGGGAGCGGCGAATTCACGGTCGATCACAAGGGTCTGCATGTCCATGCCCCCATTTTCCCGCACTCCCGGCGCCCGGCACGCCGCCCGGGCCGCGAAGGCTCCGCACCCAGGGAAGGCACGGAGCCTTCGCGGCCGGGGTGGCTCCGGCCCGGCGAGCCGGATGGCCTTAGGCGAGCGCGCCGGCCCGGCGGCCGAACACCACGCCGGCGGCGAGGCCTGATCCGCCCGGATAGTTGCCGGAGAACAGGCCGCCCAGCATCTCCCCGCAAACGAACAACCCGGGGATCCACCGGCCTTCCCCGTCCAGCACGCGCCCGTGGGTGTCCGCCTTGAGGCCCCCGAAGGTGAAGGTAATGCCGCAGGTGACGCCGTAGGCGTAGAACGGGGCGGTGACCAGCGGCGTGGCCCAGTTGCTCTTGACCGGGAAGGTGTCCGCGCGGCGGGCGTCCTTGACGTTGGGGTCGAACGGGATCGAGGTGTCGATCGAGGAGTTGTAGTCGTTGACCGTCTTGGCCAGCCGCTCCGGATCCAGTCCGATCCCCTCCGCCAACTCCTCGATGGTGCCGGCCGTCCGCACCGAGACGCCGGGCATGTCGTACTCCTCGGTCCGCAGCATCGGCCGCAGCGTGGCGTCGAAGACCTGGTAGGCGATGGAGTCGGGCTGCTGCAGGATGACCTTGCCGAACTTGGCGTAGGTGTAGTTGCGGAAGTCCTCGCCCTCGTCGAGGAACCGTTCACCCCGGTTGTTGACGATGATGCCCAAGGGGTAGCTCTGCCGGGTGAGCCGGTTGGTCAGCTCGCGGTTGGACTCGTTGTTGGGCGTGAACGCGTCCCACTGCACGGAGTGGCAGGACCCCCAGTCCCCGCCCTTGGCGGCACCGGCCTCGAGGCCGGCGGCGATCATGTCGCCGTTGTTGTGGGCGGTGCCGCGGATCTTGGCGTTCTGCCAGCCCTCGCCCAGGTGCTCGCGGCGCCAGTCGGGGTTGGACTCGAAGCCGCCCGCGCCAAGGACCACGGATTCGGCGCGCACCTCCCGCACGGCCCCGTCGGCCTGCCGCACCTTGACCCCGCGCACGGCGCCGTCCTCGACGATCAGCCCGAAGACGTCCTGGCCGTAGCGCACCTCGGTCCCGAGCTGCCCGGCCACCCGCACGTGGTCCTCCATCAGGCCCTCGCCGCCGCCGACGTTGCCCACGTGCAGCCCGCCCCAGAACAGGTAGGTGCCGTCCTCGCGCTCATAGGCCTGGCGCTCGTACATCAGGCGGTACTTCAGGCCCAACGATTTCAGCCACCGCAGTCCCGGCGCGGCCTCCTCGACGAGCACCTTGGCCAGTTCGCGGTCGCCGCGCCCCTCGGTCACCTTCTCAAGGTCGGCGGCGTACTCCTCGGCCGGGTAGGGCGGGACCTCGGAGACCGCGTGGCGCTCGTCGAACTCGACCAGGTCGCGCAGGTCCTCCAGCCCGCCGTGCGCTATGCGGGTAGCACCTGCGGTGTAGTAGCTGTTCCCGCCGAACTCCTCGCGCGGGGCCTTCTCCAGGACCAGGACCCTGCGTCCCCGGACGGCTGCGGCATGGGCCGCGGTGAAGGCGGCATTGCCGCCCCCAACGACGACGACGTCGAAGTCCGCCCCGGCACTGCCGGCGGCTGTCTCTCGAAGCATTAGTTCCACCTTCTGCTATAAACCTGCACTCTGCCGAATGCCTGCACCCTGCTGTATACCGATGCATACGGTTGAATTCAAGACGAGGAGAGCCATCGGGGAAAGCGGAACGTTCAATGCGGCGGAACGGGCCCCGGACCCCGCCCGCGGGCAGCAAAACGGCCGGCAGGGGCAGGCGAAGCGCTGCCCCTGCCGGCCTTCGGCGGTCAGAGCCGGCCCAGCTCCTCGGTGTACAGGTTCAGCTTGATGTCCCGCGCCGCCTTGAAATGGGCGTAACCCACCTCGTAGGCCTTCTCGCCGGCGCGCAATTCGATCGCCTGGACCAGTTGGTCATGTTCCGCGCAGGCGGCTTCCCAGCGCCCCGGCTGCGAAAGCGTGGTCGCGGGAAAACGGGCCAGATGCAGATCGAGGCGTTCCAGCAGGTCACGCAGGGGTTCATTGTGGGCGGCCTGCCAAACGGCCCGGTGGAAGGCCCGATTCGCCCGGACCATCTCGGCCGGAGACGCGGCATCGGCGTTCCTGCACTGTTGCGCAGCGGCCCGGAGCAGCCGCACATCGTGATCCGTCCGCCGGTCCGCGGCAACCCGTCCCGCGGTCGCCTCAAGCAGGATGCGGGCCTCGTAGATGTCCAGGATCTCCTCCGGGGACCGCTCGCGGACCACCAGCCCACGCTCGTTCCACGACACCAGTCCGTCCTGCTCCAGGCGCCGGAGCGCTTCGCGGACGGGGGTACGGCTCACCCCGCACCACTTCGCAAGGGAGGATTCGACCAACCCCTGCCCGGGCGCCAATTCCCCGGACACAATGGCTTCCTTGATCTTCTCGTAGGGGCTGACGCGCGTACCCGCCGTTTCCCCTCGTTCCGCAGCCATCGGGCCGCCCCCTTTCGCCGTGGTCCGTACACCTCAGTCCGTACACATCAGCATACCGATGCGTCGCTGCCCGGCCCCGGCATCCGCCGGGCTCCAGATGCACTGCCACGGGCCGAACCGCCGGGCGGGGCGAAACCGCTCCCCGCCGGGGCCTCGCTCCGAATGGAAGGATGGGGGCCATGACCGTCCTCAAATCGATCCTGCTCTTCGGCGTGGCCGCCCTCTTCGAGATCGGCGGAGCCTGGCTGGTGTGGCAGGGCATCCGCGAGCAGCGCGGCTGGGTGTGGGTCGGGGCCGGGGCGATCGCGCTGGGCATCTACGGGATGGTGGCCACCCTGCAGCCGGACGCGAACTTCGGGCGGATCCTCGCCGCCTACGGGGGCGTCTTCGTGGCCGGTTCGCTGGCCTGGGCGATGCTGGTGGACGGGTTCCGGCCGGACCGCTGGGACGTGGCCGGCGCGCTGGTGTGCCTGGCCGGCGTCGGACTGATCATGTACGCCCCGCGGGGCAGCTGACTCCCCGCGCCCAGGGCGGAAGAACCGCTCCACCTGGAACGGCACGTGTTGGAAGCTCGCACGCCGGAACGGCACACATGGCGCAGAATGGGAACCACACGGCCCTCCGGCGACCGGAAAACGGCAGGCGGGCACACCGCCAGACAGACAGGACAGACATGGGTTCCACAGACGCCTTCTACCTCGACAAGTCAGATCCCGCCCCGTGGAAGGCACTGAACGCTTTCTCCCTGAAGGTGAGCGCCGCACTGAAGGCGGCCGGACTCAGCCGCCGCATCGCCGAACTGGTGAACCTGCGCATCTCCCAGATCAACGGCTGCGCCTTCTGCCTGGACATGCACACCAAGCAGGCCCTGGAGGCCGGCGAAACCATCCAGCGTTTGGGCGTGCTGCCGGCCTGGCGCGAGACGGACCTGTTCACCGACGAGGAGATGGCCGCGCTGGCGATCGCCGAGACCGTCACCCTCCTTCCCCACGAGGAGGAGCGCCTGGCCGAACTCGCCGGCGTCCGCAACATCCTGACAGATGCCCAGTACTCGGCCCTGACGTGGGCGGCCATCTCCATCAACGCCTTCAACCGGGTCTCCATCATCAGCCGCCACGCCATCACCCCGGACCCGGAGCCCGAACAGGCTTAGGCTGGTACACATGAGCAACACCGAGGCAGTTCCCGCCGAAGTCCTGTGCGAGACCGGCACGGACCGCGAGGGCATCGAACTCCTGGAACCGCGCGACGTCCCGCTCGGCGGCGTGCGCGCCATGACCGTGCGCCGCACGCTGCCGCAGAAGCGGCGCAGCCTGATCGGCGCCTGGTGCTTCCTGGACCACTACGGCCCGGACAACGTGGAAGCCACCGGCGGCATGCGCGTGGCCCGACACCCCCACACCGGCCTGCAGACCGCCAGCTGGCTGTTCACCGGCGAGATCGAACACCGGGACTCCGCCGGCTTCCACGCGCTGGTCCGCCCGGGCGAGCTGAATCTGATGACCGCCGGGCGCGGCATCAGCCACTCGGAGTTCTCCACCCCGGACACCACCGTCCTGCACGGCGCCCAGCTGTGGATCGCACTGCCGGACGCGACCCGCTCCGTGGAGCCGGGCTTCGAGCACTACCGCCCGGAGCCCGTGGCCGGGGAAGGCTGGGAGCTGCGCGTGTTCCTGGGCGAGCTCGCCGGCAGTTCCTCCCCGGTGAAGACCCACACCGCGCTGGTCGGCGCCGAAATCCTGCTCGAGCCCGGCACGCGGCTGGGGCTGGAGCTGGACCCCGCCTTCGAACACGGCATCCTGCTGGACACCGGAGACCTGGGGCTCGACGGCCGCGAGGTCGCCACAGACCACCTGGCGTACCTGCCCACGGGGCGTACCGGCGTCGTGCTGGAGGCCGGCGAGCGTGCGGTCCGCGCGCTGCTGATCGGCGGCGAACCGCTGGGCGAGCAGATCGTGATGTGGTGGAACTTCGTGGGCCGCAGCCACGAGGAGGTCGTGGCCTACCGCGCGGCCTGGCAGGCGGAGATCGGCGTCGGGGCGCCGGTTCCCGGGGCGGCCGAGGCGTACGACGACGGCGCCCCCGTCCCGCGCTTCGGCACCTTCCCGCCGGGGGAACCGGCGCCGTGGCCGGCCCCCGCGCTTCCGACCGTGCGCATGAGGCCCCGGGGCTAGGCGCCCGGGCGCCCCAACCCAGCAACCCGCCGCGCAGCAACACACCGAACAGCAACCTTCCGAGACGTCACCCAGGAGCCGCAATGACCGAAACCGCCACCATCGTTGCCCACCACCACCCGGAGCGGCACCGCTACGAGCTCCTCGACGGGGACGCCGTCATCGGCAAGACGCTCTACATGCCCTTCGAGGACGCGGCCGGACCGCTGCGGATCTTCTACCACACCAAGGTCAACGACGCCTACGCCGGGCAGGGGCTGGCCTCGAAGCTGGCCCGGGCGGCGCTGGACGGGACGCGGGAGGCCGGGGCGCGCATCGTGCCGGTCTGCCCGTACATCAAGGCGTACCTGGGCAAGCACCCGGAGTACTCGGACATCGTGGTGACCCCGCGGCCCGAGCACCTGGCCCTCTTGCCGTAGCGGCTACGAAGAAGGGCCCCTGACAGGCGGCGCGGCGTCGGCGAGGCTCTGCATCTTGCAGGCCGGTGCCGGATAGGATCGCGGCAAGCAGGCACCGGCGCCTGCGCAGATCCCGCGAGAGGCCAAGGTACCCGATGATCCATTCCGCCGTGATCGAGGGCGTTCCCGTCCGTTGGGCCGATCAGCCCGGCCGTTTCAGTGCATCGCTGGTCTTCCGGGCCGGCGTGCGGGACGAGACCTTCGCAACGGCGGGGATCACGCACCTGGTGGAGCACCTCGCGTTCTCCGGGATCCCGGTGCCTGACCACGCGCACAACGGCGAGGTCAAGCTGGGCATCACGGAGTTCATGTTCGAGGGCACGCCCGAGGAGGTGGCCGAGTCCCTGGCAGCCATCTGCGGATCGCTGTCGGCCCTGGCCGAGGGACGGGTGGACGAGCAACAGTTGGCCCGGGAACGCGCCGTGCTCGAGGCCGAGGGCGTCACGAGTCCGGTGCCGCCGGAAATGGCCGAGGCGCTGTCGAACCACTACGGCCTGATCGGGCCCGGGCTGGCCGCGGTGGACGAGAAGTACCTGGACCGTCTGACCGCCGCGGACGTGGCGAAGTATGCGGCCGGATACTTCACGCGGGGCAACGCCGTCCTGGTGTGCTCCGCGGCCCCACCGGAGGGCCTGCGCCTGCCACTGCCCGAGGGGCCACGACGGCCCCTGCTCGACGCCGACCGCGTCGGTGCGTCCACGCCGGCCGAGTACGTCAGCGGCGGGACGAAGGTGGTGCTCTCCTTCAGGATTCCCGGCGACCACAACGACGCTGCCGCCGCCACGCCGCTGGTGCAGCAGGCATTGGAACGGCGCATCCACGAGGGACTGCGCCGCCGAGACGGGTTGGTCTACGGCGCGGACTGCTACGGCGTGACGGTCGATGACCGCAGCGCACTCTTGGTCGCCACCATCGACGTGGCCCCGCGCAACGCGGCCGAGTCGGCCCGCCGCGTCGTAGACGAGTTGCGAAATCTGCGGGATACCGGGCTCACCCCTGAGGAAGTGCGCCGCTCTACCGCCCGGCTCGCCTCCGACCGGGCCGAGCCCGAGTCGGCACAGGGCGATGCGTACCAGGCCGCGGTGGCCGAACTCTGCGGGCAACGCCCTTGGCTGCTGGCCGACTTCGCCGCCGCGCTGGAGACCTACACCCCCGCGCTCACCACCGCCCTGCTGGCTGACTTGGACACCACGCTGCTCGTCGGGCTCCCCGAGGAAGCCATCCCCGACGACGTGAACGCGGCCACCGGCGTCGTCTTCCCGCCCCGCCGCACCCAGGAACGGGCCGAGGTCCAAGGGAAGGTGTACAAGCGCGGGCTGCTGGCCCGGTTCGCCGGCGCCCCGGCCGACGCACGCCTGGTGGTCGGCCAGGCCGGCGTCGAACTGACGCTGCTCGGCGAGACCACGGCCATGCCGTGGGAGGCGATCGTGGGTCTGGAGCGCGAGCCATTCGATGCCGGCGTCGAGGGGATCACGCTCTACACCCGGGATGCGTTCCAGTTCGCCTTCCTCTCCGCCTGGTTCCGCCGCGGCGAAGAAGCGGTCACCCGGATCCGGGCCGCGGTGCCGGAGCGGCTCCAGTTCCTGACGGCCCCGGACGGGAACTCCAACTAGGCCGCGGGAATTTTTCCCACCTCCGCGGCCGTCACGGCGGCGTGTCCGGGCAACACGCCGCGTTTTCCGGCAGGTCCGGCCCGGAAAGTGGGAAATTTCGCGGCGGCTACCAGCCGGTGGAGAGCACGTGGTCAAGCGCCTCGACCACGAAGTCGGCGCTCTCCATCGTCAGGCACAGCGGCGGCTTCACCTTCAGCACGTTCCGCCGCTCGGAGGTGGGCTGGACGATCACCCCGAGCGTGAGCAGGCGCTCGCAGATCGCCGCGGCCTCGGCCGCCGCCGGCTCCAGCGTCTGGCGGTCCCGCACCAGTTCCACGCCCAGGTACAGGCCTGTCCCGTGCACGTGGGCAACCAACTGGTGCCGCTCCCCCAGCGCCTCCAGCCGGGCCTTGAGGTGGGCGCCGACCATGCGGGCATTCCGCTCCAGCCCCTCGGCCTCCATCGCGTCCAGCACCGCCAGCCCCACCCGGCAGCTGACCGGGGAGCCGCCCGCGGAGGAGAAGAACATGCCCTCGTGGCCCAGCGCCTCGGCGATCGCGCGGGTGGTGATGACCCCCCCGATCGGGTAGCCGTTGCCCATGGGCTTGGCGATGGCGATGATGTCCGGGACCACCCCCTGGGCGGTGAAGGACCAGAACTCCCCCGTCCGGCCGAAGCCCACCTGCACCTCGTCGGCGATGCAGAGCCCGCCGTGCGCGCGCACCGCGGCGTAGGCCTCCGCCAGGTAGCCGGTCGGTGGCAGGACTCCCCCGGCGTTGCCCAGGATGGGTTCGCAGATGAACCCGGCCACCGGCCGGCCCTCGGCGTCCAGGCGCGCCAGGTCGGCGGCCAGATCCTCGGCGTAGCCGACGCCGGCGCCCAGGCCCCGGTGGGTGCCGCGCAGCGGGTTGGGGACGTCGGCAACGTGCACCCAGTCCGGGCGGGAGGCAAGCGCCCGGGGGTTGTCGTAGGCGCTGGTGGTCACCGCATCGGCGCCGATGGACCAGCCGTGATAGGCCTCGCGCAGCGCCACGACGGTCCGCCGCCCGGTCGCCGCCCACGCCAGCCGCAGGGCCAGGTCCACGGCCTCGGTACCGCTGTTGACCAGCATCACCGTATCCAGGCCCTCCGGCGCGAGCGCCACCAGCCGCTCGCCGTATTCGGCGAGGCTGCGGTACAGGAACCGGGAGTTGGTGTTCAGCAGGCGCAGCTGTTCGGTGGCGGCCGCCGCGACGGCCGGATGCCCGTGGCCCACGCCCGTGACGTTGTTGACCAGGTCCACGTAGCTGCGCCCGCCGATGTCCACCAGATGGTGCCGCCAGCCGCGTTCGATCTGCGGGGGGCGGTGGTAGTAGCGCTCCTGCGCCGAGGAAAAGGTCCGGTTGCGGCGCAGCTGCTCCTCCTCCGGGTCCGCGGCGAGGGGCGAGGGTTCCAGCCCGAACAGCGAGGCGGGGTCGCGCAGCAGCCGCCGCCACGCGGGCGCGAGGTCCGGGGAGGTGAACTTGGGGACCTCCTCCGGCGCGTCGGGGGCGACCAGCCGCACCGACAGCGGCGGGGTGAGGCCCGGGTACGACGCCGGCGCCTCGCCGAACGCATCCCCCGCGGCGAGGGCGCGGGCCGGCGCGGTGGCCGGAACCTCCGCCTCCGGGTCGGCGGCGAGGCCGCCGACGATCAGGCGCAGTCCGTCGGCACGGCGCAGTTCGACCTCGCCGATCCCGGTTTGGGTGAGCTGGGCCGGCCAGGGGGCGGCCAGCGGGAGGGCGCGGTTCAGGTACAGCTGCAGGCCCAGCGGCACGGTCTCCGCGGCGGTGCGCGCATCGGTACGGGTGCGGGTCAGCCGGGGCACCCCGTAGGGCAGGACCACCGCGTCGTGGGTGCGCAGCGCCGCCACCCCCAGCGTGTCCTCGGCGTCGCGTCCCAGCCACTTTCCGGCGTCGAGCAGCGGGCTTTCCACACCCAGGTCCAGCACGTATGCCTCGGGGAGCATCAACAGTTCGCCGACGTTCTCCAGCGCCGCGGCCGGGAAGCCCACCGCGTCCAGCACCGCCGCCACGCCCACCTCGAGCGGGAGCGACGTGGCCGCCTCGAAGATCGACCATTCCCCGTCCATGCGTTCGGCGGCATATTCATTGTCCGCCTCCAGCGCCACCTGCTGCCAGCCGCTGGCCACCAGGACCGCCGCACGCTGGACGATCAGCGGCCACAGGGCCGCCGCCTCGGCCCGGGACAGCGCGAAGCGCTCGTGGAACGCGCGCACGGCCTCTAGCACCGTCAGCGGATCGTCCGGGTTGTGGTGGAGCAGCGAGGAGCAGGTGACCGCCAGCTCGGCAACGCGCCAGCCGATGGCCAGGTCGCCGAAGTCGATCACCCCGGCCGCCCGCGGACGCCCGTCCGGGCCGAGGGCGGCAATGATGTTGTCGTCGGTCAGGTCTCCGTGGATCGGCTGCAGGGGCAGGAACGGGCGCAGCGGCGCCAGCAGGGCCTCGGCCCGATCGGCGACCTCCCACACCCGCAGCGCCTTGTCCTCGTCACCGACGGCGGGCAGCAGGTCCTCCACGACCGCCAGCGCCCGCCGCATGTCCCATTGGAGCTGGCGGTCCAGGCCGGGGTGCTCGAAGCCGGCCAGGGCGCCGCTGACCTCTCCGGCCAAGGCCCCGATCCCGGCGAGCGCCTCCGGGGAAAGGTAGCCGGAGTCGATGAGGTATCCGCCGGCCAGGTGCTCGAACAGGCGGACCCCGTATTCGGTGCCGGCGTCGTCGGAGACCCGCTGGATCCGGTAGCCGTCCAGGCCAGGCAGCACGCGCGCCACGGGCACCCCGGCCTCGGCGAGGCGTTCGATCGCCAGGTTCTGCGCCTCGATCTCCACGACGCTGAAGGCCTGGTTGTCCACCTTCAGGACCGCCAGCCGGGCGTCGGCGGACATGAGCAGGAAGTTGCGGTCCTGGTTGCTGCCCAGTTCGGTGGCCGTGGCCACGACCCCATAGAGAGCCGAGGCGATCCGGGCGGCCTGCGCCGCGTCCACCGCCGGCCTCCGCAGCCCACCGGCCGGGGTGCCGGGTTCCGGAGTCGGGACGTCGTTCATGGTTCCTCCCGGGATCGTGCGCTCAGTGGCGGCCGCTGCACCGGTCAGCCAGTCCCCATTATTCGGGCCGGACCGGAGGTTGGCGAGGGCCGATCCCGGCAGGCCCTCGCCAGTGGCGGGCGGGGCCGATACCCTGCAGTCGGGGGGCCATGCCGCCTCCGCAGCGTCTCGAGCGAGTGAACCGCACGAGACTTTGAACCGCACCGAGGGAATGAACCTCAGCGAAGGAGCAAACATGGCCGTCCCCGCCGGAGGACCGTACCTGGAACCCGCCGTCCTGGAGATCGAGTGGACCCCGACCGCCGTCGTAAAGGCCGCCGGCGTGGCATGGGACGCGTTGCCCGGGCTGTTCGACCGCGGCTACCAGGCCGTCTCGGCGGCCCTCCAAGACGAGGGCAAGCCTCCGGTCGGTCCCGCGTTCGCCCTGTACCCCCGCCAGCCCGGCGCCACGGTGGATCTGGAGCTGGGCTTTCCGCTGATCCGGCCGCTGCAGGGTGGACTGCCCTCGATCGAGCAGGACAACCCCCGCACGGACCTGGACGTGGTGCCCTCGGAACTCCCCGGGGGCCGCGTGGCGGTGTTCTCCCACCTTGGCCCCTACGACGCGTTGGGCGACGCCTGGCAGCGCCTCACCGCGTGGGCCGAGGGGCAGGGGCACACGCTGCGGCTTCCCTTCTGGGAGGTCTATGTCACCGAGCCGACCCCGGAGATGGACCCCGCCACGCTGCGCACGGACCTGTACCTGCCCCTCCGGTGAGCACGCGGGCCCGCGTCCCTGGCCGGCCGCTCGCCGGGTCTTGCTTCCGGGGCCCGGGCTTCCAGCCGCGCCTCTTTCTACCCGTGCAGGTCCCGGTACGCGGCCGCGGCCGCGGGGTGCAGCGGCACGTCGGCGGTGTTGATCAGCGTCTCCTGGCTGAGGAACTGCACGCCCAGGCTGGAGCGCGGAATGAGTTCCTGGGCGTGGCCCACCAGCAGTTCAACCGTTCGCCGCACCGTGGGCCCGTCCGCGTCGTACCGGCACAGCAGCAGGTTCGCCACTCCCACCGTCCAGACGGCCGGAGCGTCCCTGTAGGCCTCATCCGGGATCAGGACCCGGTCGTAGTAGGCCCCGTAGCGGTTGCGCATGGCCGGGAGCACGGCGGAGAGGTCAAGGAACCCCAGCCCCGCTTCCTGGTTGGCGGCGGCGATGGCGGCCGTGGGGACGCCGCCGGACCAGAACAGCGCATCCACCGATCCCTCCCGCAGGGCGGCGAGTCCATCGTTGAGCCCCAGGTTCACCTCCCGGATGGCCCGGGCGCCGCCGAACCCCGTCGAGAGGCCCGAAGCGGCAATGATGCGGTGGGCCGTCAGCGACGTTCCCGCCCTGGCCTCGCCAATGGCCACCGTCTTGCCGCCCAGGTCCGCAAGGGCCCCGATGCCGCTGTCCCTGCGCACGATGCAGTGCACGTAGTTTTCGTACACCTTTCCGACGGCGGCAATCGTCCCGGGCGCGGTCGGCGGCACTTGACGGGCGCCTGGTGCCTGCAGCGTACCTGTCGTCTGCGGGTTGGCCCGCTGCGCCGCGGCGTCGGCCAGGGCGATGGCGAACGTGGCCTCGCCGGATTCAACGAGCTCCATGTTCTCGAGACTGCCTCCGGTGGTCAGCGGAACGGCGTTGGCGGCCACGCCGTTCCTTTGCAGCAGGCCCGCCAGCAGGGTGGCGAATTCCAGGTAGAACCCGCCGGTTTCGCCGCCAGCCACCGTGATCCTGTCCGGGCGTTCCTTTGGGGCGCAGCCGGTGGCCGCGGGCAGCAGGAGGCCGGCCAGTCCCACGGAGAGCCCGGCCCGGAGCGCGGTCCGCCGCGGCAGCAGGCCATCGCCGTTTCGAGGTTCAGCCATCCCTGCGCTCCCCCTCGGCCGTGGGGCGGGGGAACACCAGGCGGGCCACCAGCCCGTGGGGCGCGCGTTCCTCCAGCAGCAGGCGGCCGCCGTTCGCTCCCGCGAGCCGCTCCACGATCGTCATGCCCAGGCCGGTGCCCCGGATCTGCCGATGGCGCGGGGACCGCCAGAACCGGGTGGTGGACGCGGCCCGCTCCTCCGCCGAAAGCCCGGGGCCGTCGTCGGACACCTCGATCTCCACCGACCCCGGCCCGGTCCGCAGGTCCACCGAAATGTGGGCCCCGGGGGCGTACTTGACGGCGTTCGTGAGCAGCTCCCCCACCATTTGCGAGAGTTCGCCGGCGTTGCAGGCAAGCTGCACCGGAGGTTCCGGCGCCGCTCCCAGCACCAGGGAGGATCCGGCCAGCCGCGCGGCGGGTTCTGCCCGTTCGGCTTCCTCCTGCAGGACGGGGAACGGGTCGATCAGGGCCGGCCCGGGCCCCGATCCGGCGGCGTCCCAGGCAGCACCCTCGAACCCCCGGTGCTCGGCCGACGCCAACTTAAGCACCCCCTCCAGGATCTCCTCCACCCGGTCCATCTCCACGGCGACGCCGTCCGCCGCGTTCCGCTGCCGCTCCGTCTGCAGTTCCAGGCGCAGCAGGTCGAACCTCAGCCTCAGGGCTCCCACCGGATTGCGCAGCTCGTGGGAGGTGTCGGCGATCAGCCTGCGCTGGGATTCGAGGCTCTCGCTCACCGTGTGCGCCATCGCGCTGAAGGAGCGGCTCAGTGCCCTCAGTTCCGGTGGGCCGGCCTCGGGAAGCGCGGTGGCCGTTCCCGTTGCCCCCAATTGCGACACCGCGGAGTCCAGGCGGAGCACGGGGCGCAGCACCCACCGGGTCACACCGGCCGCGCCGAGCAGCAGCACCGCCCAGACCGCGGCCGCCCCCAGCCCGACGAGGAGCCACCGCTCCCGCAGCTTCTGCCGGGCCGCGTCCAGCTTGACCTCAAGCACGGCCTCTCCCAGCACCTGGCTGGAGGTCCCGAAGGACCGGGCGATCACGTCCGGGCCGGTTCCGAACGGCCGCAGCGGCGGCAGCACGGTGTCGTTGAGGTTCAGGCCCGCCTTGGACACGGCGTCCTGCACGTCCTGGCGGTCCTGGCCCAGCCCTCCGGAGTGCAGGGTGCCCTGCGGCAGGCGAACCAGGACCCCTTCCCCATAGAGCGCGGAGTACCTGTCCATTTCGCGCTGCAGCTGGGTGGGGTCATCGTCCAGCGCCGCGTCGTAGGCCAGCTGGGCGAACCGGTTGAGGGCGGCCACCCGGTTGATCTGGACCGTCTGGGTGAGTTCCCGGCTGGCCGAGGACAGGATCACGCTGGAGACAACCAGCACCAGGACCACCGTGAGCAGGCTGAGGACGCCCAGGACCCGCAGCCTCATGCCGGATCCGCCTCGACCCGGTAGCCCACCCCGCGGACGTTGATGATGAAGCCCGGAAGCTGGAGCTTGGACCGCAGCCCCGTCAGATGGACATCAAGCGAACGGGACGAGGCCAGGAAGGCATCGCCCCACAGGGCGTCCAGGATCTGTTCCCGGGTGACCACAGATCCCGCGTTCCGGGCCAGGAGCGCCAACAGGTCGAATTCGGTCGCCGTCAGCGGCAGCGTCCGGGGACCGACGGCGGCCACGCGGCGGTCCAGATCGATCTCCAGGTCCCCGAGCACGATGTTCCGGGCCCTGCCCGTCCCGCTCCGGCCCGTCCGCCGGGTGACGGCCTCGATCCGGGCGAGCAGCTCCACGAGCTTGACCGGCTTGAGCAGGTAGTCGTCGGCCCCGGACCGCAGCCCCAGGACCACGCTGCGCTCGTCGTTGCGGGCAGTCAGGATCAGGATGGGGCACTCGGTCACCTGGCGAAGCTTCCGCAGCAGTTCCAGGCCGTCCATGTCCGGAAGCCCGAGGTCCAGCAGGATCACCTCGAAATTGCGGTGGACCAGCAGGGCATCCGCCCCGCGGGAAACCGTGGTGGCCTTGTGGCCGGCCGAGACCACGGCGGCGGACAGGGCGGACGCCATGGAGCCGTCGTCTTCGACGATGAGCACTTCCATGGCCTGGTCCCTTTGCCGCTGTTCTTTTGTCGCTGAGCGGGTCCCGCGCGGCATTCAGCGGGCCGCGACCCGTTTGGAGACTACCCCTTCCGGCGGTTTTTCGCTGTCCGGCGAGGCTCGGACCGAACGGTCGGTGAAAACCTAAGGAAGTGTTAGGAAATGGCCTCCCACGTTGGATGTGCCTGACATCACCCATAGCTTTGAGGGTGTCCTCCTTACTGGAGGCCGGTCCCCGTCGAGATTGCGCCGCAGGCCAGCACGCCGCGGCAAGTGTTCCGGGGACACCACAAACAGCAGGAAATGGCTGCCAAGGACGGCGCCGACCAGGAAGGTTCCTAGATGAGCACGCAACAAACCGTGCCCCTGAATGAGGCGGCCCAGACCCGCAAAGCCGTGAGCAACATCCTCAAGGGCTCCGCGGGCAACCTCGTTGAGTGGTACGACCTCTACGTCTACACCGTCTTCGCCGCCTACTTCCAGTCCCACTTCTTCACCTCCGAAGACCCGCTCCAGGCGGGCCTGGAAGCCATGGCCGTCTTCTCGACGTCGTTCCTGATGCGCCCCATCGGCAGCTGGTTCTTCGGCCGCTACGCCGACCGCAAGGGCCGCAAGGCGGCCCTGACGCTGAGCGTCACGCTCATGTCGGTGGGTTCCTTCGCGATCGCCCTGCTGCCCACCACGCAGCAGGTCGGAGTGTGGGCCCTCGTCGCCCTCATCGCCATCCGCCTGCTCCAGGGCTTCTCGGTCGGCGGCGAGTACGGGACCAGCGCCACGTACATGTCCGAGGCCGCCACGGCCCGCCGCCGCGGCTTCTTCTCCAGCTTCCAGTACGTCACGCTGATCGGCGGCCAGATGCTGGCCCTGCTGGTCCTGGTCATCCTCCAGCAACTCCTCGACAAGGACGCCCTGACGGAGTGGGGCTGGCGCATCCCATTCGCCCTCGGCGGCGTGGCCGCCCTGGTGGTCCTGTGGCTGCGCCGGTCCATGGAGGAAACCGTCTCCGCCGACCAGATCCGCGCCGCCCACGTGGCGGTTCCCGGCGAGGCCCAGCCCGGCACCCTGAAGCTGCTCTTCACCCGGCACTGGAAGTCCCTGCTGATCTGCATCGGGGTCACCATGGGCGGCACCGTGGCGTTCTACACGTACACCAACTTCATCCTGAAGTTCATGAATGACACCTCCGGCATCCCCAAGACGGACACCTCGCTCATCAACTTCTGGGCGCTGTTCATCTTTATGCTCCTGCAGCCGGTGTACGGCCTCATCTCCGACAAGGTCGGCCGCAAGCCGCTGCTGATCTGGTTCGGCATCACGGGCGTGCTGTTCACCTGGCCGCTGCTGTCCATGCTGGCCGGCACCCAGAACCCCGTCACGGCCTTCCTGCTGATGATGGGCGGACTGCTGGCCGTCGGCGGCTACACCTCCATCAACGCCCTGGTGAAGGCCGAACTGTTCCCCGCCTCCATCCGCGCCCTCGGCGTTGGCCTGGGCTACGCCATCGCCAACTCCCTGTTCGGCGGAACCGTGCCCCTGATCGGTGCGGCGCTGCAGAAGGCCGGACGCGAGGACCTGTTCTTCACCTACGTCACCGTTGCCATCGGCATCTCGCTGCTGGTCTACATCTTCGCCCTCAAGAACAAGAAGTCCACCCACCTGGATAAGGAACAGGGCAGCGCCTTCGGCGAAGCGGCCGGACCTGCCGCCGGCGGCGACCGCGAGGCGGACCTCTCCAAGGTCTAGCCTTCTGAACAGGGTTTAGCGCTTCGTTTAGCGCTTCTGAAGCGGCCGCCGGCACCGGACCCCCGTCCGGCGCCGGCGGCCGCTTCCGGTGGCGCCTCCCTGCATCCGAGGCCCGGCGTCCTCGCCGTCCTCCCGGCAGGGAACGGAAGCGGTCAGGAGAGCCGGTGGTCCCCCTCGGGGAGCCCGATCAGGATGCCCGGGGCGTTGGCGATGGCGTGCGGCAGCATCGTCGTTTCCTGCTGGACGGCGAGGGCCCCCCAGGAGACGGCCCGCCGCAGCGCCTCGTAGCGCTGCCCCTGCCCGCGACCATCGCGGCCGGAGACGCTGAGGTAGCCTGCCAGCGCCGCGTCCCCGGCACCCGTCGTATTGACCACCTGCGCGTGGGGACCGCACGCCCACAGTGCCCCTTGGCCACCGACCTCGAGGATGCCGTCGGGCCCCAGACTGACCAGAACCGTCTCGACTCCCCGCGCCCTCACCAGAGCGGCCGCCTCCACCGCGTCGCGCAGGGAAAGCACGGGAATCCCGGCCATGAGGGCCAGCTCGGCGGCATTGGGCTTGACCAAATCGGGCTGGCCTGCGTCAGTCCACCCCGACCAGGCTTCGTCGACGGGTGCGTCCAAACAGACTGAGACTCCGAGCGACCGCATCGTGCGAAAGAGGGGCCGTAGGTCAACTGCGACCCCGGTGCTCCTGTCAATGGGCAGTGCGCCGCCGAGCACAAACCAGTCTGCGCCGATCCTCCGGACCTCCCCGATGGCCGCTTGGCATAGCCGGTCCCACTGGCCGGGGTCCAGGGGAGCCGGCAGCGCATTGATGTTCGTCGTCAATCCCGATTCGTCGACCAGGATCACATTGGTGCGGATCGGACGCCCCACTTCGACCCCGCACGCCACCTGCATGATTCCGTCGTCGCATCCGATCGCGGCGATTCCTTCCGGACCCACCGGAAGAACCGCCGAAACCGCATTGCCGGCCAAGTGGAGGGCCCGGGCGACGTTCACCCCGTTGCCGGCCAAGTACGTGGCCACGCCCTTGGCCCGGTTGACCTGCCCCGCCTGGACTCGATCAAGGAAATACACCTTGTCGATCGAGGGCGCGGGCGTCAGGGTCACGACCCGGGGAGATGCCGCGGCACGATGGGCAGTGCCACCTGCGCGGACCGGCGCCCGGACCTGTGCCAGCTCACAGCCCCTTTCCGCCGACAGCTTGACGCTCATGACCACTCCTTCGCCTCGTTGATGTGCACCTTTCCGGAAGGGAGGCGTCCCGCCATCCCCGTGGCGGCCAGAAGCGGGTCCGTTCCGGCGGCTTGCGGGCGGTGCGCCAGCGCGGCACCGACCGTGCCGCAGAGTTCGTTCCAGGAGGCGGTGAACTTCTCGATGCCCTCCCTCTCGAGGAGCGTGGTGGCGTCGTCACAGGACACGCCGGCCGCGGCGACCGCTTCCAGGATCCGGGCCGACTCCGCGTAACTGCCCGCGATGGTGTTCCCGCGCACGATCCCATGGTCGAAGGTGGCTTCCAGGGTCTTCGCCGGCATGGTGTTGACGGTTCCCGGCGCGGCGAGTTCAACGACGTACAGGGTGTCGGGAACCGAGGGGTCCTTCACGCCGGTGGACGCCCACAGCAGGCGCTGCTTGTTCGCACCCGCGTCGAGGACGTGCCTCGCGCGGTCGGTGCCGAACGCTTCCTCATACACCTGGTGGGCCAGCCGGGCGTTCGCAAGTCCCGCCTTGGTCCGCAGGGCGAGGGCCCCCTCGGTGCCGATTTCCGCAAGCCTCCTGTCGATCTCCGTGTCCAGGCGCGAGACGAAGAACGAGGCGACCGAGTGGATCCTGGCCAGGTCCAGGCCCGCGGCCTTGGCCTTTTCCAGGCCGGCGAGATAGGCGTTGATGACCTCCCGGTAGCGCTCGAGCGAGAAGATCAGCGTGACATTGACAGAGATTCCGGCCGCGATGGTCTCCGTGATGGCTTCCAGGCCTTTGGCGGTTGCCGGGATCTTGACCAGCACGTTCTCGCGGTTCACCTTCGCGTACAGCGCTTTGGCCTGCTCGATGGTCGCCTGGGTGTCATGGGCGACGCCGGGGTCCACCTCGATGGAGACGCGGCCGTCGAATCCGTTGGACCCGTCATGGATCGGCCGGAAGATGTCGCACGCGGCGGCGACGTCGGCGGCGGTGATCTCGAGGACGGCCTCCGGGACCTTCGCGCCCGCGTCCGCCAGCGCCCCGATCTGCTCGCTGTAGGACTCCCCCTGCGCCAGGGCGGCGGCGAAGATCGTCGGATTCGTGGTGACACCGACGACGTTCCTCTTTTCGATCAGCTTCCGCAGGCTGCCGGACACGATGTGCTCGCGGGTGAGGTCGTCGAGCCAGATGCTGACGCCTGCGTCGGAGAGCTCCTGGGTGGGCTTGGTCGCCGTCATGTGTCTTGTCTCTTTTCAGTCAGGATGAGCAGGAGTTTGCGCCTGCAGGGCCCGCCCCCGAAGCCGGCAGTGCCGCTTCGGGGGCGGCCGGCATCAGAGCGGGTAGGAGCCGGGCTCCCGCCGCATGGTGATCCAGCGGGTCTCGGTGAAGGCGTCGACGCTCGCTTGGGCGCCGCCGTGGCGGGAACCCGTGCCGGAGGCGCCGATGCCGCCGAACGGGGTGTTCGCCTCGTCGTTCACCGTCTGGTCGTTGATGTGCACGATGCCCGTCGGGATGAGGCGTGCCATCTCCAGCGCCGCCATCACGTCGGCCGTCACGATGCCCAGGGAGAGCCCGAAGTCGGTGGCCGCGGCCAGTTCGATCGCTTCCTCGTCCGTCGAGAACGGAACCACCGACGCGACCGGGCCGAACACCTCGTCGCAGTACGCGGCGGCCTCCCGGGGAGGGTCCGCCAGAACCGTCGGCCGGTAGAACAGTCCCTCGTACGTGCCGCCCGCACGCAGCACGGCGCCCTGAGCGACGGCGTCCTGCACCAGCGTGTGGACGCGGTCGCGCTGCACCTCGTCGATCAGCGGCCCCAAGTGCACGGGACCGGTGGCGGGATCGCCCACGTGCATCGACTCGGCCTTGGCCGCGAGCTTGGAGACGTACTCCTCGAACAGGGACTCATGCACCAGGTGGCGCCCCACCGTCATGCAGATCTGTCCCTGGTGCAGGAACGATCCCCACGTGGCGAGGTTGACGGCCTTGTCCACATCGGCGTCGTGGCGCACGACGAAGGCCGAGTTGCCCCCGAGCTCAAGGTGGGCCCGGGTGAGGTGCCGGCCCGCCAGTTCGCCGACGATGCGGCCGGCGCGCGTGGATCCGGTGAAGGCGACGACGCGGACGCGCGGATCCGTGACCATGGCCTCCCCGACGTCGGCCCCGCCCGGGACGAGCTGGAGCAGGCCGGCGGGAAGCCCCGCCTCCTCGAAGATCCGCACCATGGCCACGCCGCCGGTGATGATCGTGCGCGGGTCCGGCTTCAGCAACACGGCATTCCCCAGCGCCAGTGCCGGCGCGACCGCGCGAATGCCGAGGATCAGCGGAACGTTGAACGGCGAGATCACTCCGACGACGCCCACCGGCACCTGCTCGGCGAGCGAGAGGCGGGGCTCTTCGCTGGAGAGGACCGTGCCCCGCGGTGCGGAGGGAAGGGCGGAGGCCTCGTAGCACTCGGCGGCCGTGACGTGCAGGGCGAATCCGGCGAGCGGAGGGATGGCACCCACCTCACGCACGTTCCAGCCCGAGATCTCCTCGGCATGCTCCTCCCACAGCTGGCCGGCCCGGCGCAGCACCGCGGCGCGGACTGAATGGGGGGCGGCCGCCCACTCCTTCTGTGCGCGCTCCGCGCCCTCCGCGGCCCGCGCGACGTCCTTCGGGCTGGCGAGTCCCACCATGGCGAGGGTCTTGCCGGTGGCGGGCTCGGTCGACGCAATTTCTCCCCCCGCGCCGGGGGTCCACTCGCCGTCGATGTAGATCTTGCCCGCAAACTTCGCCTCGTCGATGAGGATGCCGCGGGTTTCGGTGGTCGTGGTCATGTTGCTGCCTTTCTGTTCGATTGCGTCGTCGGTGGTCACAAGCGGCTGGGGGCGCTTGCCGCCCGGCCCAGGCCGATCGTGTGCGCTGCGTCGGCCGCGAAGGCCGCGCCGTCGTCGAAGGGGCGCCGCCAGATCGCGAGCATGTCCGCCGCCCCGGGGGCGAGGGTCGAGCGGGAGAACGCCTCGATGCCCCATCTGCCCTCGTAGCCGTCCTCCAAGGCCTGGCGCACGATGCCGGCGACATCGACCGACCCCGCGGAGAGCGGGCCCCTTCCGGACTGGCCAAGCTCGAGGTAGCCAAGCCTGGGCAGCGCGGTGCGGATGGCGGCCGACGCGTCGGCCTCCTCGATCGCCATGTGAAAGGTGTCGAGGTGGATCCAGAGGTGCTCGGAGCCGCTCGCGGAGACGTAGTCCATCGCTTGTGCGGCGGTGTTCACCACGGATGTCTCGTAGCGGTTGAGCACCTCGAAGGTCATGCGGATCCCGCGGGCGTGGGCCTCATCCGCAATGCGCCCCACCTCCGCTGCCGACCTTTCAAACGCCGCGCGGTCGGTGAGGCCCGCCGGATGGCCGAAGACGCCGTAGGGCACCCCGTTCATCTGGTCCGAGCCAAGGGCGGCGCTCAGGTCCAGGGCCCTGCGGAGCAGGAGGACCCCGGCCTCGCGCACCGCATCGTTCGTCGAGGAGACGTCCGCCTCGGGAGACTGTCCCGCGATGGTGATCGGAGCCAGGCCCCGGGCCGCGAATTGCTCACGCAACGCCGGCGCGTCGACGTGCTCCGGATCCAGCGGCGGCAGCACGACCCGCCGGTAGCCGCCGGCGGCGATGGCGTCCAGCGCGGACGGAAGGTGAACGGATGCGACGTCGGGCACGAAGATGTTCAGGTGGCAGGCCACATCCAAGCCGGTTTCCATGGTCTTTCTTCCCTAGAAGGTCGGCAGGTCGAGGCGCTTCTTGAAGCTGGAGTACCCGTCGTCGACGTGCACCACGGTCCCGTTGATCACGTTGGATTCGTCGGAGGCGAGGAAGGCGACGACGTTGGCGATCTCGTCGGGCTCGGTCAGGACGCCGCGGAGCTGTTCCGAGGCGAACGTCTGCTTCAGCTCGTCAGTGAACTGGTTGATGATCGGCGTGCCCACGCGGCCGGGGGTGATCGCCACCGCCCGCACGCCGAACTCCGCGAGTTCGTACGCCGCCGAGCGGGTGAAGGAGATGACGGCTGCCTTGGCGGCGCTGTAGGAGAAGGCCAGCTCGGCGGCCTGCTCGCCGTAGATCGACGAGGTGTTGATGATGACACCGCCCCTGCCCTGGTCGCGGAACTGCCTGCCCGCTGCGAGGATGCCGTGGTAGACGCCGTCCTGGTCGATGCGGATCATCGGCGCGTAATCGGTCTCGGGATCGTGCTCAAGCAGCGGCTTGCCGCCTGCGATGCCCGCATTGTTGAAAATGACGTCGAGTCCGCCGAACACCTCCACGGCCCGCGCAACGGTGGCTTCGACTTCCGCGAAGCTCGAGACGTCCACCTGGGCCGCGGCGGCGGCGCCCTCAAAGCCCGCTGCCGTGACTTCGGCGACGACCTTTTCGGCCTGTTCCAGATTGATGTCGGCAACCAGCACCCGCGCGCCCTCACGGACGAACTTGTGCACGGTGGCCCGGCCGATTCCGCTGGCGCCGCCGGTGATGATGGCGACCTTGCCTTCCAAACGCATGATTGTTCTCTTCCTGATTGATGGTGATTTGGCTTGGGCGGTGCCCGGGCGGGCTTTCATCCGCCCGGGCACTCGTGTCAGTCGGTTGGCTGGATGTCGTCGACGTTGGTCGAGTCGACCAGCGTGACATCGGTCTCGACGAAGTTCTCGGCGGGCTTGGCGCCCGACTCCGCGTAGGCCGTCATGTCCTCCACCACGAGGTCAAGGACCTTGGGCCAGTCCTGCACGACCGTCGCGGCAAAGGGACCGTCCTTCTTGATCTCCGCCAGCGCAATGCCCACGGCGTCGACACCGGTCACGGGAATGTCGGTGCGGCCCGCCTCGTTGATGGCCTGCACGGCGCCGAGCGCCGCGTGGTCCCAGCCGACCCACACGCCATCCAGGCCCTCCGGGTTGGCCTGCAGGTAGTCGGTGACGAACTTCAGCGCCTCCTCCTGCGACGTTCCCGGGTTCAGCACCTGCTTGATCTCGCCGCCGGCGATGTTCGCGCCGCCGGCCTTGAGCAGTTCCTCGGCCAGGTGGCTGCGGGTCATGATGCCGACGTGCGGATCGTGGCCGATGACCATGACGTTCTTGCCCTGCAGGCCCCCCATGGCCTTTTCGAGGGCACCGACGGTGAGGTCGGCGATCTGCTGCTGGTTGGAGGTCACGTCGACGACGAAGTCCTCGTTGGGCTCGACACCGCCGTCGATCGAGAAGATCGGGATGTTCGCGTCCTGGGCGGCGTTGACCAGCGGCGATATCTGGCGCGGGTCCGGGAACCCGGCCAGGATCGCGTCGACGCCCTGCGTGATCGCGCCGTTCACGTCGGTGTTGATCTTGTCGTAGTCGAACTCGCTCGTGTAGAGCCTCACGTCCCAGCCCAGCGCCTCGCCCTGTTCGACGAACGCGTCAAGGGTGGCCTTGCCAACGGGAGTCCCGTAGCCGGCGGTGAAGGCGGCGACCTTGAAGGTGTCCTCGGATCCCCCCGCCTCGTTGGCCGAACCGGAACAGCCGGTCAGCGCCATCGCCGAGGCCAGAGCCATTCCGGCGAGTGCAGCCATACGCTTACGCATCAATTACTCCTTTGTCACTCATTGCGCCGTTGGTGGAATGCCCGGATGGCGGGTCAGAAAAGGGTGTGGGACAGCGCGAGCGCGCCCCCGTCCACGGCGAGCGTGGCGCCCGTGACGAAAGCGGACGCTGGTGAGACGAGGAAGAGCATCGGGCCCTGGATCTGCTCCATGACGCCCATGCGGCCGAGAGGGACGGTCGCGCTCCATTGGCGCTCCCCCTCCGCGTCGAGCACGGCGCCGCCGCCGATCCGGGTGTCCTTGAAGGGCCCGGGGGCGATCGCGTTCACGCGGATCCCCCGCGGCGCCAACTCGAGCGCCATCTGACGGACGAGATTGAGGATCGCGGCCTTCGTGGTGACGTACGCGTACGACACCATCGGGTCCGTGCGAAGCCCGGCGGTGGAAGCCGTGACGAGGACGCGGCCGCCATCGGGCAGTACCCGGGCCGCCGCGCGGAGCGTCTCGAACGTGCCGGTGAGGTTCGTGGCCAACACGCTGTCCCACTCGTCATCCGCGTAGTTGGCGAGCAATCCCTCATCCGTGAGGTAGCTCCCGCCACCGGCGATGCCCGCGTTGGCGACGATGACCGTGGGCTGGCCGACCTCCGCGACGACGTCGCGGAGGACCTGGTCGAACGAGCCCCGGACGGCGACGTCGGCGACGTAGGAATGCGCGACGCCGCCTGCCGCGATGATGCCGTCGCGCACGGCCGCCAGCCGGCCCTCGTGCCGGCCCACGACGACCACCACGGCACCCGCCGCCGCATAGATCTCCGCCGCGGCCTGGCCGATGCCGCTGGACGCGCCCGTCACGATGACGATGTCGCCGCGCAGGTTGAAGAGGTCGACGACGCGGTCGTCGCCGAGGGCGGTCTCCGCCGCGTTTTTTTCCACTGTCTCGGACGTGCTCATGGGCCATGCCTTTCGTTGGTTCTCACGGCTGCAGGTGGGACGGGTGGAGGATGCGCGGTCGGCGGATCCCCCACCCGTCGGCGGCTCAGTTCGTCGGCGTGAAGCCGGCGACGTTGCTGCGGTCGATGAGGGTTCCTTCGACCTCGACGAAGTTCTTGGAGGGCAGGGTGCCCGACTTCTCGTAGGCTTCCATGTCGCCCACCACCTGGTCGACGACCGAGCTCCAGTCCTGGAAGACGGAGGCGTAGAACGGGCCGTCCTTCTTGATCTCGTTGACGGCGATGCCCAGGGCATCGACGCCGGTCACGAAGATGTCCTCACGGCCCGCCTCGTTGATGGCCTGCGTGGCGCCGAGCGCGGCGTGGTCCCAGCCGACCCAGACGCCGTCCAGGCCCTCCGGGTTGGCCTGCAGGTAGTCGGTGACGAACTTCAGGGCCTCTTCCTGCGACGTTCCCGGGTTCAGCACCTGCTTCATTTCGCCGCCGGCGATGTTCGCGCCGCCGGCCTTGAGCAGTTCCTCGGCCAGGTGGCTGCGGGTCATGATGCCGATGTGCGGGTCGTGGCCGATGACCATGACGTTCTTGCCGCTCAGGCCCCCCATGGCCTCTTCGAGGGCACCGACGGTGAGGTCGGCGAGCTGCTGCTGCTGGAAGGTGACGTCGACGACGAAGTCGTCGTTGGGCTCGACGCCGCCATCGATCGAGAAGATCGGGATGTTCGCGTTCTTGGCCGCGTTGACCAGCGGCGACACCTGGCGCGGGTCCGGGAAGCCGGCGAGGACGGCGTCGACGCCCTGCGTGATCGCGCTGTTCACGTCGCTGTTGATCTTGTCGTAGTCGAACTCGCTCGTGTACAGCGTGACGTCCCAGCCCAGGGCCTCGCCCTTCTTCACGAAGTCGTCCAGCGTGGACTTGCCGCCGGGAGTTCCGTAGCCGGCGGTGAAGGCGGCTACCTTGAAGGTGTCCTCGGATCCCGCTGCCGTGTTGCCGTCCGAACCGGAACAGCCGGTCAGCGCCAGTGCCGAGGCCAAGGCCATTCCGGCGAGTGCAGCCATACGCTTTCGCATCATTTTCTCCCTTGATTATGAGTGCGTAGATGAGTTTGTTGTTGTGCCGCTTGCGGCGGGGCTATGCCTTGCGGGCTTTGAGCGCCGACAGCGTGACGGCCGCGATGATGATGAGCCCGGTAAGCACCTGCTGGACGTAGGTGTTCACGCCGATGATGTTGAGGCCGTTGCTCATGACGCCGATGATGCCGACGCCCACGAGGGTGCCGCCGACGTTGGCTTGCCCCGACTTCAGGATGGTCATGCCCAGGAAGACCGCCGCGACGGCGAGCATCATGTAGTTGTTCCCGCTGGCCGAGCTCGCGCTGCCGAGGCGGCTGACCAGGATGATGCCGCCGATCGCGGACGCCAAACCGGCCACGACGAAGGCGAAGAAGCGGGTCCACCGCACGTTCACGCCCGAGAGCCGGGCAACCTCGGCGTTGCCGCCCACCGCGTACCAGCGGCGGCCCAGGGTGGTGAACCGCAAGACGATCCACAGGATGACTGCCGCGGCAACGGCGAAGAAGATGGGCATGGGGATTCCCATCGGCCTGCCCTGCCCGATCCAGAAGAAGTCTTCCGGCATTCCGTAGAGCGTGGTGCCGCTGGTGGCGATGAAGGCCAGGCCGCCGACGGTCGTCATGGTCGCGAGGGTCGCCACGAAGGCGGAGAGCTGGAGGAACGCCACCAGGAAACCGTTCACCACGCCCACCAGGATGCCGACGCACAGTCCCGCGACGATCGCCAGCGGGATGGGGGTTCCCCCGATCATCAGCGACGCCGCCGTGGCGCCCGAGAGGGTCGCATTGGTACCCACCGAGAGGTCGAAGTCGCCCACCACCATCACGACCGTCTGTCCGACGGCGATGATCGTGAGGATGGCGATCTGTTCGAGGATGTTGCGCATGTTTCCGAAGCTGAGGAACACGTCAGGACGCATCACCGTGAAGAATGCGATGAGGGCGATCAGGGCGACGATCGTGCCGCTCTGCCAGAAGAGCTGGGAAAGGGAGGCACGTTCGCGTACCTGCGGCGCCGTCGTCGTCGTTGCCGAGAGCGTGTCGGTCTTGGTCATGTCAGTCGGTCTTTCCGTAGCAGTAGGAGAGGAGCAGTTCGTCGTCGGCGCCCTCGGCCTGCACCTCGCCGGCGATCCGGCCCTCGTGCATGATGATGATGCGGTCCGACATTCCGATGAGTTCGGGCAGTTCCGAGCTGACGGCCACGACGGTTGTGCCGCCGGCGACCAGCTCGCGGATGAGGCGATAGATTTCGGCCTTCGTGCCCACGTCGATGCCGCGGGTCGGCTCATCCATCAGCAGCACCTTGGGCTTGCGGGCGAGCATCTTGGCGAGCACGACCTTCTGCTGGTTGCCGCCGGAGAGCTGGCCGACGGCCTGCCGCGGCCCGCGGGCCTTGATCTGCAGATCCGCGAGTCCTTCGCGGGCCAGGTCCACGACCTTGCGGTCCGACACCCACCCCAGCGAGCTCACCGCCTTGAGGTTCGCGAGTGCGATGTTGTCTTCGATCGGGGCGCTGACGATGACGCCCTGGCTGCGCCGCTCCTCGGGGACGAGGGCGATCCCCGCCTCCAGGACGCGTCCGACGCCGGGGGCGTGCGGCAGGCGCTGGCCGGCGACGGTGATCGTCCCCGACGAGTGCTTCTGGGCGCCGGCCAGCAGGCGCAGCAGCTCGCTGCGCCCGGAGCCGGCCAGTCCGCCGATGCCCAGGACCTCGCCGGCGTACGCCTGGAAGGAGACGTCCTTCACCCGGCGCCCGTTCAGGCCCTCGACCGCCAGCACCACCTGGTCGGTGGCGGTGCTGCGCTCCGGGAAGAGCTCCCCGGCGGAACGGCCGACCATCGTCGAGATGACTTCGTCCACCGTGGTGTCGGCGACGGCCTTGGTGGTGATGGTCTCGCCGTTGCGCATGATGGTGAGGCGGTCGCAGAGCTCGAAGACCTCCTCGAGGCGGTGGGAGACGTAGACGATCGCGACTCCCTCGTCGCGCAGCCCCCGGAGCACCGCGAACAGGTCGGTGATCTCCAGGTCGGTGAGGGCTGCCGTCGGCTCGTCGAGGATCAGCACCCGGGCGTCGGTGGCGAGGGCGCGGGCGACGGCAACCATGGTCTGCTGCACGGGCGAGAGCTGCCCGGCGAGCTTGCCGAGCGGGATGCGCTGGTTGAGCCGGTCGAGCTGCTCCTGGGCGCGCTTTCGCAGGGCGCCCCAGCTGACCAGGGATCCGCGGCTGGGCATCTGCTCGCCGAGCAGGATGTTCTCGGCGACGCTGATCGTGGGGATGATCGAGAGCTCCTGGTAGAGCGCCACGACGCCGGCCTTGTGGGCGGCCCGGACGTTCGCGAACTCGAGCTCTTCGCCGTTGCGCACGATCTGCCCGGCGTCCGGCGTGTACAGCCCGGTGACGATCTTGATGAGCGTCGATTTGCCCGCGCCGTTTTCGCCGAGCAGGGCATGGATCTCGCCCGGCTGCACCGACAGGCTCGCGCCGTTGAGGGCGTGCACCCCGTCGAAGCGCTTGACGATGCCGCGGGCTTCGAGGGCCGCGACCGGCTCCAGCAGGGCGGTCACGGTCGAAGAGGGCTCCAGGGCCGTCATGCGGCACCTCCCCCGTCCTCGATGCGGTTGCAGCGGATGACGATCTTCGGGTGCTTTCCGCTCACGTGTGCTTCGAAGGCCGCCGGGGCGTCCTCGAGGTCGAACACCGTCTCGGTGAACTCGTCCAGCTCCAGGTGGGGCAGCACCTGCAGCGCCCGCGGGAATGCGTACGGCGAGACGAAGACGCCGGTGAGCGTGAGTTCCTTGAGGTAGAGGTAGTCCGAGAGGTTCAGGGGCATCTCGAAGTCGTGGGGGTACATCGCCCCGTAGACGACGGTGGCCCCCTTGGCGGCGATGTCGAGCAGGCCGCGCACGGCGCGCGGCGATCCGGAAGCGTCGACCACGACGTCGTACCCTCGGCCGTCGGTGATCTCCTGCGCCCGCTGGTACTGGTCCTCGGTGACCGGATCGATCACGGCATCGGCGCCGTGGCGCAGCGCCATCTCGCGGCGCTCGGCGATCGGCTCGATGAGGGTGAGCGACGTCGCGCCGTTCATCTTCAGCACCTGCAGGGCCAGCTGTCCGATCGGACCGCCACCGCAGACGGCCACGCGGTCGCCGACCTTGATGTTGGTCTTGTCCGCGATCCGCACGGCAACGGAGGCCGGCTCAAGCAGGCAGCCCTTCAGCAGGGACACGCTGTCCGGCAGCTTGTAGACCTGCGACTCGTGCCAGGTCACCGTCTCCGCCATGCCGGGCCGGTTGTACTCCTGGATGTGCTCGCAGAACTGCTGCTGGCCGCCCCGGCAGGGCGTGCACGTGCCGCAGAAGCGCAGGAAGTTGCCCGCGATGCGGTCGCCGATGCGCAACCCGTTGCGGTGCGCCTTCTCGCCGAGCGCCTCGACCACGCCCGAGAGTTCGTGACCGAGGCCGATCGGCACCTCCGTGCCGAAGAACCCCTCCGCCAGATGCGGGTCCGATCCGCAGATCGCGGAATAGGCGACTCGAATCCGGACATCCTCCGGTCCAAGTGCCGGCTCGATCAAGTCGACCAGGCCGATGCGGCCGCGAGCCTGCTCGTCGGGATCGCGGAGGCTCCCGATCTTGGTGACAGCTACTGTTTTCATTCGTCTCTCCGGTGGGCGCGTGACGGGTGAGTGGTCAGGGTTGCGCGGCGATGACGCGCCGGGTGGCAGCGATCGTCGCGTCGAGTCCGTAGCCGTGCTTGTTGCGCAACTCCTCGTCCCCGCCGAAGCCTGCATAGACCTGCGGGATGCCGAGGCGCTCGAACGCGGTGAGGTGGATGTTGCGGTCGGCGACGACATCCGCAACCCGCGAAGCGAGGCCACCGTAGGCCAGGTGGTCCTCCAGGACGACGAACCTTCCGCCGGTTTCGGCGGCGCAGCGCGCGATGAGTTCCTCGTCGATCGGCTTGAGCGTGAACATGTCAACGACGCGCACCGAACGCCCGTCCTTCGCCAGCTCCTCGGCGGCATCCAGCGCCTGGGCGACAACCGTGCCGTGGGTGAAGATGGTGGCGTCGGTGCCCTCGCGCGCAACGATGCCCTTGCCGATGCGCACCTCGTGCTGGCCGGGCTCGTAGAGCACCTTGTCGCTCTTGCCGACGGCGAGGCGGATGTAGATCGGCCCCTGCATGGTCATCGACTGGCGGATGACCTCACCGACCATGAGCGGGTCGCCGATGGACGTGACGGTCATGTTGGTCAGGGCGCACATCAGCGCGAGGTCCTCGACCGCGTAGTGGGTGGAGCCGCCGTTGCCGACCAGGCCGCCGTGGGTGCCGATGATTTTTACCGGAAGATTCGGATAGCAGACGTCGGTGCGCACCTGCTCGAGCGCACGCATGCTCAGGAACGGAAGCATGCCCGAGACGACCGGGATGTTGCCGTCGTACGCCAGGCCCGCCGAGATGCCGACGCACGCCTGCTCGGCGAGGCCCACGTCCAGGAACCGCTCCGGGAACTTGTCGCGGAACTCCACGAGCGTCGCTCCAATGTCGGGGGTGATTACCCAGAGGTTGTCGTACTCGTCGCCGAGCTCGGCGAGGGTCGATCCGATGACGGACCGTGCGGAGAGCATTTCTCCAAAGGTGAAGGTAACGGGCATCAGACTGACTCCTTCTCGCGCGATGCTTCGAGCGCTGCCATCGCGCGCTCCAGGTCGGCCGGCCCCAGCGAGCCGGCGTGCCAGGCCAGGTTGCGTTCCATGAAATCGACGCCCTTGCCCTTGACGGTTTCGCAGATGATCACGGTCGGGCGGTTGCTGTCGGCCGGAGGCAGCGTGTCGATCGCCTCGACAAGCTGGCGCATGTCGTGCCCGTCGACGTTGACCACGTTCCAGCCGAACGCCGCCCACTTGTCCGGGTACGGCTCGAAGGCGATGCGCTCCTCCGCAAAGCTCGTCATCAGCTGGCGGTTGCGGTCGATGAAGGCGACCAGGTTGCCGAGTTCGTTGCTGCGGGCCGCCATCGCCGCCTCCCAGACGGATCCCTCGCCGGTTTCGCCGTCGCCGAGCAGGCAGAACACGCGGTGTTCCTCGCCGCGACCCCGGGCGCTGAGCGCCATTCCCACGGCCAGGGGCAGGCCGTGTCCCAGCGAGCCGGTGGAGCACTCCACTCCCGGCAGCTGGACCTTGCAGGGATGCATGCCGTAGGCCGAATCAAGCTGGCCGTACGTCTCGACGATCCCGTCGTAGGAGAAGAACCCGCGCATGGCCATCGCGATGTACATGCAGACCGCGGCGTGCCCCTTGCTCAGCACAAAGCGGTCCCGCGCGGGGTTGGCGATGTCGGACGGATCGACGTCGAGACCATAGTGGTAGAGCGCCGTGAAGATGTCCGCGGCGGAAAGGTCGCCGCCGATGTGCACGGCCCCCTCATAGGTGCCGCACAAATGCAGCAACTTCGATCTCAGCTCGAATGCGAGATCTTCCAACTCCTCAATCGTGGGCGGGTTGCCACCCGTCCGCAGGCTCATTTGGCCCATCTGATGCCTCCTCGTCGAATGACACGGATGCCGATTTGCCGCCGTTTCGTGGCGTCCCCATCGACTCGCTCGTGGTCGAAGAACCGCTGCTTCCGGCTTCGATGTGACGAGGCTAACAGTATGCTGTTTACATGTAAACAAGATTCTTTATAAACTTGCTTCAGTGGCGAGCCAGGGCATCCGGGCGGGACGCGGGCCCGCCGAGCGTTGCCCCGCCCCGGGCCCCTGAGCCCCAGGAGACTCCCGACCGGAGATCCGGACCACCTGGACCGTGTTCCTCTGTGACACTTATCCATAGACCAACTAGGCGATCCGTATTCATGACCGCCAGAAGGAGGGCCATGTCCAGCGAGAGAGAGCAGCGGCTACGCGCGCTGATACCCCCCGATGCCGTCACGGAGCCGCTGGCCGAGACGATAGACCCGGAGAACTTCACGCCAAGGCTTCTGGCCCTGTTGTCCAACGCCCTCGTGTGGAGGGAGTCCCAGGAAATGCGCCGGCGCTTCGGTCTCGGAACGAACGATTGGCGGGTCATCTCCGCCGCGGCGATCCGCCCCGGCACGTCGGCGACCGAATTGTCGGAGTTCCTCGGCCTCAACAAGGCCGTCGTTTCCAAGAGCGTCAATACCCTGATCGAACGCGGTCTCCTGCTTTTGATCGACGGGCCCCGCGGATCGCGGCCCATGTACCTGACCCGGGCGGGAGCGGAGATGCACGAGGCCATGCTGCCGATCTCGATGCGCGGGCAGGAGATCATCCTGGCCGACCTCTCCGGCGAGGACATCGGCCGGCTCAATCACCTGCTGCGCCGCATGCTCGAGAAGACGCGGGAGCTGCAGACGCTCGAGAACGGGGCACAGGTCTGATGGGGCACGAATCCGACGACGCACAGGCCTGACGGGGCACGGATCCGGCACCGCCCGGGCCTGAACCGGGGGCCCGCCGGGGATCGGGCGCCTGCCCGCACACCCTCCCTTAACGCGAAACGGCCGTTGCAACCCCCGAAGATCCGGGTGTCGCAACGGCCGTTGGAAGCCATGCGGTGAAGGGTGCGGTCCCGCCGTCGTGCCGTCCCCGTCCCGGGGATCGGCCGTTCTGGCGCTAGTTTTGGTTGGCCCAGAGCAGGCGCCAGTCCGGGTCGGGAAGCCCGACGCGAGCGCCGGGGAAGCCGCCGACGTCCTTGCCGACGTACCAGCCGTTCTTGTGCGCCACCAGCGGGGCGATCGGCAGCCACTCCGCGAAGCGGTTCTGCATTTCCGCGTAGATCTCCGCCTTGCGCTCCTGGCCCTTCGGCGTGCGCAGCTCGTCCAGCAGCGCGTCCACCTCCGGGTCCCCCGCCTTGCCGTTGTTGCCGGTCGAGGTGGAGTGGAAGAACTGGCGCAGCTGCTGGTCGATCTCCTCGCGGACCTCGGCGAAGCGCAGCTGGGACTGGTAGTTCCCGGAGAGGGCCTCGGTGACCATGGTCGGCTGGTCGGACACGTTCAGGGTCACCGTGATCCCCACGTCCTGGAGCATCTGCTGCATCACCTGCGCCTGCTTCTGGAACTCCGGCGGGGACGTGGTGGTCATCGCGAACTCGGCCTTGCCGCCGTCGGCCACGTACTCGGCCACCAGCTTCTTGGCCGCCTCCGGGTCGAAGGCCGGCCAGGCCGTCTCGGCGTAGAACGGGTTGGAGGAGGGGAAGATGCCGGTCATCGGGGTCTGCTTGCCCTCGAACGCGGCCTGGTTCAGCCCGTTGTTGTCGATGGCCTGGATGACCGCCTGGCGGAAGCGGACGTCGTCGAACGGGGCCTTGGTCAGGTTGAACAGCACATCGTAGAAGGTGCCGTCCGGCTGGTAGAGCGAGGTCAGGCCGCCCTCGGTGGCCTGGGCCAGGTCGACGCCGGACTGGGTGGAGGCCAGGTCGATGTCGCCGGCGACCGCGGCGGCCAGGCGGGTCTGGGTGTCGGTGGCGGTGACGAACTTGAGTTCGTCCAGATACGGCTGGCCCTTGATCCGGTAGTCCGGGTTGCGCTCGAGCACGATGTCTCCGCCGGCCTTGAAGGACTTGACCTTGAACGGGCCCACGCCCACCGGGCTCGCCCCGAAGTCCTTGCCGAGCTTCTCGACGGCCGCGGGCGACGGGATCATGGACGGACCGCCCGGCTGGCCCCAGACGAAGATCTTCGGGAACACCATGTTGGGGGCCTTGAGGGTGAACTTGACGGTCGCGTCGTCCACGGCCACCATCTTCTCGATCTGGCGCACGTCCCCGGCGGAGCGGGACATGGAGCCCTCCGCCGCCAGGTTCTTCAGGTGCGCCACCACGGCCTCGGCGTTGAAGTCGGTGCCGTCGGTGAACTTCACCCCGGTGGGCAGCTTCATCGTCCAGGTGGCGCCCTTGTCGCTCGTCTCGATCGACTTGGCCAGTTCGGGGATCACGTTGCCCTTCTCGTCGTACACGAACAGCACGTCGAAGATGGCGTTCATCGCGCTGCGCGCGCTGGAGACGGATGAGGTCGGATCGAGCGATTCGACCGGCGCAATCATGCCCACGGTGAGGGAACCGCCCGACTTGGGCTCGCCCAGGCTCAGCTCCTGCGCGCCCGACGCCGTCACGGTTACGCCACTGGGCAGGGTGCCGGCACTGGGGGCCGCCGGGCCGGCGGTGTTCGCCGCGCCGCAGCCAGCGAGCAGGAACGCGACGCCGACCAGGCTCAGCACCTTGCGGCGGCCGGGCTTGATTGCATTCAGCATGGTGTGGAACCTTCCAACAAATGGTGCGCCGAAGCGGCGCCTGAACGACGCCCGGAATGCCCGGCGCCGTGACCGGCGGTGCGTCACGTCACACTCTGCCCATCGCGTGATTCAGGCCACAGCATCCCGTCCCGCCGATTGGAACATGCACTACGGAAATCCCTCATGGCGCCCGTTGGCTGCCGCAGGCCCCGGAGCAGCGCCGGCCAAAGGACCGGAGCCGCGGACGCAAAAACGCAGGGCCGTGCCACCCCAGCGACTTGGGTGGCACGACCCTGCGGATCGGTCCCGCCGTCCCCGGCGTCGCGTTCAGGGAACGCGGCCGGGGGCAGCGGACGGCTGCTGCCTGCCTGCCTGCCGGCTGCTAGTCGGCGATGATCGACGCGAGCACGGGGCGGCGGCCGGAGACGCCGGCCCATTCGGCGGTCTTGCGGGAGACCTGGCCGTTGGTGAAGAACTCGGTGAACACCGCGTTGAACATCTCCGGCTGGTCGGTCTGGCCCTGGTGGCCGCAGTCGTCCGGGTAGAACACCTGGACGTTCGGGAGGACGTCTTCCTGGAGGTAGGCGTTCTCCACCGGCCCCATGACGTCCTGGCGGCCGTAGAGGTAGATCATCGGGATGGTCAGCTGGTCCAGGCGGCCCTTCAGGCGCATCAGCTGGCCCGTGTTCGGGTCCGTCGCTGCGTTGCGGTTCCACTTGGCGGCAGCCATGAAGGAATCCTTCTGGGTGGTCGCGGAGGCGGTGCGCAGGGCGATCACGGCGTCGGTGACAGCCTCGGGGCGGTGGATGATCGTGGTCATGATCTCGCGCATGGACTCCGCAGTGCCTTCCCACTTGGGGAAGCCGATGCCGGGCTGGACGAGCGCCGGATCGATGTCCAGGGCGCTGTTGAAGCCGCTGGTGGCGATCATCGCGAGGCGTTCGACGCGCTCCGGGTAGGTGACGGTGAAGTACGCGGCGCACTGGGCGCCCTGCGAGTTGCCGGCGATCTGGAAGGTGTCCAGGCCCAGCGCGTCGACGAAGTCGCGCACGAACTCGACCCAGCTCATGTGCCCGCGCACCGGGCGGTACTGTTCGCGGGTGTCGGACTCGCCGAAGCCGGGGCGGTCGGGGGCGTAGACGCGGAAGCCCGCCTCCGCCAGCGCCGGCATCATGAAGCGCCAGCCGGCCGCGCCTGAGGACCCGGGCAGGCCGCCGTGCACCAGCACGACCGGCTTGCCGTCAACGGGCCCGGCAACCATGTAGTGGGCGTTCGCCCCGTTGATCAATTCGATGGTTTCGCTGGAGGCTCCGGCGATGCCGATCGCGTCGGTGCTTGCTTCGATGCTCATGTGATCTCCTCAAGGTTTGGGGAAGGGTGCGACGGCGGGGCCCGGCTTGCTCGGGCCCCGTGGAGAGGTGCCGGGCAGGCCCTTCGATGCCGTTAAGACCGACACGATAGGGCCCGCCAGCGGTGGTACCTAGAGCTTTGTTCCGGCCGGCAGATCGTGGCCGAAGTAATCCAGCGACCAGTTGCTGTACCAGGGCTCGGCGACGTTGACGATGTGGTTCATGCCCGCGTGCATGTCCCGCCAGAAGCGCTGCAGCGGCTGGTCCAGGTGCAGCGACCCGCCGCCGGCGTGCAGGAACAGGTCATCGACCGCCGCCAGCGCGCGGTGGGTGGCGCGGACCTGGTTGCGGCGGACCTCCAGGCGCATCTCCACCGGGACGGTCTTGCCGGTGGCGGCGTAGTCGTAGACCCGCTCGAAGTCGCCCAGGACGTGGTAAATGCTGGACTGGATGTCCGCGGCGGCCTTGCCAACCGCCTGCAGCTGGAACGTGTCGGTGGAGGACTGCCTGCCACCCATCTGGACCCGCTTGGAGTTGAACGCCAGCGCCGCGCCCAGGGCGCCCTGGGCGATGGCCAGCGTGCCGGTCACGATGGCCCCGGAGAACATGACGCCGCGCGGAATCGAATACAGCGGGTTGTCCAGGCCCAGCGCCCGCGCCGCGGTGCCGGCCACGATCTCGTCCTGCGAGATCACCCGGTAGTCGGGCACGAAGACGTCCTTGACCACCAGGTCCTTGGAGCCGGTGCCCTTCAGGCCCATGACCTCCCAGGAGTCCTGGAGGATCTCGTAGTCGGCGCGCGGGAGGCAAAAGTGGCGGACGTCGCCGCGGTTGGGGGTGCCGTCCGGGTTGGCCACGAAGCCGCCGATCATCACCCACTGGCAGTGGTCGGTGCCGGAGGAGAACTTCCAGTGGCCGTTGAAAATGTAGCCGCCCTCGACCGGTCGCCCGACGCCCATGGGCGCGTACGGGGAGGCGATCCAGGTGTCCTGGTCCTGGCCCCAGAGCTCCTCCTGCAGGCGCAGGTCCGCCTGGGCCAGTTCGTGCGGGTGCACGCCCACGACGCCGGCCACCCAGCCGGTGGCTGCATCGGCGGAGCCGGTGGCCAGGACTGCCTTCATGAAGTCCACCGGGTGGGATTCCATGCCGCCGAATCGCTTGGGCTGGAGCATGCGCACGAGGCCGGTGTCCTTGAGCCGGGAAGCGACCTCGTCGGTGAGGCGTCCGGCATCCTCGTTGGCGCGGCCGTTGGCGGCGAAGTACTCGGCCAGCGCCTCGACGCGGCTCTGCACATCGGTGGCGGCCGCGGCTTCGGTTTCCTTGAGTACTGCAGTCATGGTCTTCGTCCTTCGCAAATCTGGTGGCGCCTAGGAATTGTCCGCGGCGTCGGTGGGGTCAACCGGGCGGTTCTTGTTGTGCCCCCAGTAGTGGGCCGCGTTGTAGCGGGTCGGGGTCCAGGTGGCGTCGTCGATCTTGATGCCGCCGGTGCCGTACTCGAGGCCGAAGTTGGACGGGGTGCGGACGTAGAAGGACACCATCTTGTCGTTGGTGTGCTTGCCCAGGGTGGACAGGATCGGGGCGGCGTCCTCCTCCAGGACCTTGTCCCAAGCCCGGCCGACGATGTCGAGTTCGTCGACCTCGAACATCAGGTGGCCGATCGCCGAGCCCACGTTCGGCAGCTGCGCGAAGGCGTAGGAGTGGTGGCGCTCGTTGCAGTACAGGAACGTCAGGTCCAAGTGGTGGCGCGGGCCCACCTCGATGTGGTCGGAGAGCTTGAAGCCCAGGACCTCGAAGTAGAGGTGGTTGTAGGCCTCCCAGTCGACGACGGACTGGAAGACGTGGCCCAGGCCGCCGGTGCCGGTGACGAAGCCGGCGCCGGTTGGGGAGACGAAGCGGTCGATGGTCTCGCGCAGGCCGTAGTGCAGCTCGATGTCCAGCAGCCCGTCCGGGTCGGTGAACACGGCGCCGGCGGTGATGCGGCGCTCGGCGACCTCGTCCTTGTCCAGCTGGCGCACCGCGTAGCCGGCGGCCTCGACGCGGGCGGAGAGCTCGGCGAGCTCCGCGGCGCCACAGACCTCCCACCCGATGACGGCCAGGCCGTCGCGGTCGGCCTTGTTGACGACGACGCGGTATTCCTTCTCGTCGAGGCGGAATTCGAGCCGGTCGGCGGTCTTGACGGCCACCTGCAGGCCGAGCAGTCCGGCGCCGAACTCCTCCCAGGCGTCCAGGTCGGTGGTGTCGATGATGGTGTAACCGAGGCTCCGGACGGCGGCACGGGTGCCGGCCGGGGCCGAAACGGCCGCGGTGGTCTCGGGATCAAGAATGGTTGCGGATGCCATGGCGGTGGTTCTCCTTGGTTGAGGGATGGTTCATGGGGGCGGTTGCCGGGCTACTGCACGCGCCAGACAAGGCGCCAGTCCGGCTCAATTACGCCGATGCGGGCACCGGGGAAGCCGCCGACGTTCTTGCCGACGTACCAGCCGTTCTTGTGCGCCACCAGCGGGGCGATCGGCAGCCATTCGGCGAACCGGTTCTGCAGCCCGGTGTAGATCGCGCGGCGCTCGGTTTCCGAGCTGGCCTGCCGGGCCTGGTCCAGGAGCTTGTCGACCTGGGGGTCGGAGCCCTTGCTGTTGTTGCCCTTGGAGGTGGAGTGGTAGGTGCTGCGCAGCTGCTGGTCCACCTCCTCGCGGACCTCGGTGTAGCGGTGCTGGGCCTGGTAGTTTCCGGAGAGGGCCTCGGTGACCATGGTTGGCTGGTCGGAGGTGTTCAGCGTCATCGCGATCCCGGCGTCGGCGAGCATCTGCTGCAGGATCGCGGCCTGCTTCTGGAACTCCGGCGGTGAGGTGGTGGTCAGCGTGAACTCGGCCTTGCCGCCGGCGGCGACGTATTCGGCCACCAGCTTCTTGGCCGCCTCCGGGTCGTAGCCCGGCCACGCCGTTTCGACGTAGAACGGGTTGGAGGTCGGGAACATGCCCCGCATGACGTTGTGCTGGCCCTGGAAGACCGCCTGGTTGAGGCCGTCCAGGTCGATCGCTTGGATGACGGCCTGGCGGAACCGGACGTCGTCGAACGGGGCCTTGGAGAGGTTGAACAGCAGGTTGTAGTAGCTGCCGTCCGGCTGGTAGAGCGGGGTCAGCCCCCCTTGGGCCGCGGCCGCGAGGTCGGTGGCGGACTGCGAACTGCCCATGTCCAGGTCCCCGGCGATGGCGGCCGAGACGCGGGTCTGGGTATCCGTGGCGGGGATGAACTTGAGCCCGTCCAGGTACGGCTGGCCCTTGATCCGGTAGTCGGGGTTCCGCTTCAGCACGATGTCGCCGCCGGGCTTGAAGGATTCCAGCATGAACGGGCCCACGCCCACCGGCTTGGCCCCGAAGTCCTGGCCGAGCTTCTCCACGGCGGTCGGGGACGGGATCATGGACGGACCGCCGGGCAGGCCCCACACGAAGACCTTGGGGAACCCCATGTTCGGGGAGGCCAGCGTGAACCTGACGGTGGCCGCGTCGGTGGCCACCATCTTCTTGATCTGGCGCACGTCCCCGGCCGAGCGGGACATGGATCCCTCGGCGGCCAGGTTCTTCAGGTGCTTCACGACCGCATCGGCGTTGAAGTCGGTGCCGTCAGTGAACTTCACGCCGGTGGGCAGCTTCAGGATCCAGGTGGTGCCCTTGTCGGAGGTCTTGATCGACTTGGCGAGCTCGGGGACCACGTTGCCCTTCTCGTCGTAGACGAACAGGACGTCGAAGATCGCACGCTGCACGTAGCCGCCCGAGGCGGAGGAGGTTCCGGGGTCCAGGGACTCGACCGGGGCGAACAGGCCGACCGTCAGGGTGCCGCCGGCCTGGGGTTCGCCGAGGGACAGCGCCTGCGCGCCGGAGGCCGTGGTGGTGACGCCTTCGGGCAGGACGGTGCCGGCGGAGGCGCCGTTGGAGGGGGCGGCCCCGGTGGTGCTCGGGCTGCCGCAGCCGGCCAGGAGGAGCGAGGCGCCGAACAGGCTCAGCACCGTGCGACGGCTGGGCTTGTTTGCATTCAGCATGTGGTGGGACCTTCCAAGGGATGGGGTGTTTGACGCGGGCGGATCGGCGAACGGTTCGCCGCCCCGAATGGCGTGTAAGTCACATCACACACTGCCCGTCAGCGGCGGCCCGGAGACACCTGCGCGTACCGCATCCCGAAACGGAATTTGGCTCCGCCCCGAAAGTTCCGGATGCCGGTACAACCGGCTCCCCCGCCCTCCCCGGACCGGGCGCACAATGGCCCGCCGCGCGGGCGAGGGGACAACGCGGCGTAGATGAAACGGCGCCGCACAGATGGGCTGGCGCCGTGCGGATGGGATGGACGCACGAAAGGGCCGCGGGCACCTTTCGGTGTCCCGCGGCTGGGAGGAGGCAAGGCTGGGAGCGCTCGCCGACGTCGTACCGGCGCCGTCCACGGGTCCGAATCAGTCGAACCGTGAATCAGTCGAACCCCGAATCAGTCGAACATGGCCGCGGAGATGCCCTGGGCGGCGGTGCGGACCTGTTCCCCGACGAGGGCCTCGTTGAAGCCTGCGGTGGGCGAGGAGACGGAGATGGCGGCGATGGCGCGGCCTCGGCGCAGGATCGGCGCGGCGACGCAGATCAGCCCGAGGGCAACCTCCTCGCGGTCGTGGGCGATCCCGTCGACCTGGATCTGGTGGAGCTGGTTCACCAGCCGGCCCGGGTGGTTGTTCGAGTACGGGGTCATCCGCGTCAGCGGCTGGTCCAGGACGGCCATGACCGTCTCCTTGTCGGAGAAGGCGAGCATCGCCTTGCCGATGGCGGTGCAGTTGGCGGGCATGCGGCCGCCGATCGTGGTGGGCAGGCGCTTGGCGCGGTGGCCGTGGATCTTCTCCAGGTACAGCACCTCGCCGCCGTCGAGGACGCCCAGGTGGACGGTGCGGTTGACGGTGGCGTAGAGCTCGGAGAGGAACGGGAGGGCGACGTCGCGCAGGCCGCTCGGCTTGCACAGCTCCACGCGGTTGCCCATCTCGAAGACCCGAAGGGAGAGCTGGTACTTGGTGCCCACGCGCTCGACGTATCCGCCGCGCTCCAGGGTAGCCAGCAAGCGGAAGGCGGTGGACTTGTGGATGCCGGCCCTCCGGGACAGGTCGCTGACGCCCAGCAGGCGGGAGCCGTTGCGGAAAGCGTCCATGAGCTGGAGGGCCTTCAGCACCGATGTCGATCCGTCGCTGGAGGAGACGGCCGTCCGGGGCGTCTCGAGAACCTCGTGCTGCGCCAGTGCAGTCATCTTTTGTCCGCCTTGTCGATCGGGGCATTCTTGCCTCTGCGGGGCGGCTTCCGCCGCCCCGCAGAGGCAAGAAATGTAGTGTCCAATACAGAATCTGTAGTGAATACTACGGACATGAGATGGGCATCACAACCCCCTCCGCCTTGGGGCGGCGGCGGAGCGCAACGGATTTCGACGTTCCACATTCCGGAACCGCCAAGTTGGCGCAAAAACCCTGCGGTTGTCTGATTGGTGATCGGGGCCACAAACTCCTTCGGCCCCTCCCGGAACAGAGCACGAGGAGCAGGACCATGCCGGACACCGCAGCAGACACCACCATCGACCCCCTGAAGTTCCGCGAGGTACTCGGCCACTACCCCACCGGCGTCGCACTGATCACCGGCATCGCCGACGACGGCGCGGCGATCGGCATGGTCGTGGGCACGTTCACCTCCGTGTCCCTGGACCCGCCACTGGTGGCCTTCCTGCCGACGAAGTCCTCCCACAGCTTCGAACGCCTGCGCACCGCCAGCGGCTTCACCGTCAATATCCTTGCCCACGACCAGGAGGACCTCTGCCGCCGGCTGGCCCGGCCCGCCGCGGACAAGTTCGCCGGCCTCGACTGGACCCCCTCCAGCGCCGGGGCGCCCATCCTCGACGGCGTCGTCGCCTCGATCGACTGCACCTTCCACTCCATCCTGGACGGCGGGGACCACCACATCGTCCTGGGCGCGGTGCAGGAGCTGGAGGTGCGCCGTCCCGTGGCTCCGCTGCTCTTCTTCCAGGGCGGCTACGGCGGCTTCACCCCGCGCTCCTTCATGGTTCCCACCGACCAGGAGCTCGCCTCCGGCGTCACCCTGGCCCAGGAGGTCCGTTCCTCCATGGAGCTGCTGGCCGAGGAGATCGGCGCCGAGGTCACCGCCTTCGCCCGCATCGGCAGCGACGTCGCGACAGTGGCCACCGCCGCCGGGAAGGACATTGGCACCACCGCGGTCCTGGGCGCCCGGTTTCCGCTGATGCCGCCGCTGGGCGAGCTCTTTGTCGCCTGGGAGGATCAGACCGAGGTCGATGCCTGGGTGGCCCGCGCGTTCGGGGCCGACGAGGAGACCCAGTCCCTGTTCCGGTCCCGGCTGGAGACCGCCCGCCGGAGGGGGTGGGCCCTGTCCTTCCACAGCGGGTCCACCGACAACGACCTGCTGGAGGCCATGCGCGACTACGGGCGCGGCGAGCTGACCCCCGCCCGCCAGCGGGCCGTCACCCAGACGATCGTCAGCGCCACCGACCGCTACCGGCTGGGCACCCTGGAGGCCGGGGAGACCTACGACGTCGATGCGATCATGGCCCCGGTGCGCAACGCCGCGGGCACGGTCCAGCTGGTGCTGCGCCTTTCCCAGCTGCCGGCGCCCGCCACGTCCGAGCGCGTGCAGGCCTGGGCCCGGCAACTGACCTCCGCCGCCAACGAGGCCAGCGCCCGCATCGCCAAAGCCGGCTGAGGGCGGTGGCCCGGAAGAACCCCGAAAAGTGACGCCTTTGTGCGGGTGTTTCCGCGAATTGTGACGTGTAAGTGCGGGTACGCACGGGAAAGTGTCGACCGCGTCCGGGGCCCCTCCCCGCCCACCCAAGATTTTGCTCGCTTCCGGGCAGTGCGCGGGAAATAGTGCGCGGCGTGAAGGTCGATCACCGGCAGTGCCGACGCCGGTTTGGGCGCATGACGCAGGTCGTCGGACTGAGTCCGACGCCGGCTGGCCGGCAAGGAGGCAGGGAGGCGGGGAGGCAGGTGGCACGATTCCGCAAGGTCCCTGCCTCAGAGGTAGCAAAATCCTGGAAACACTGCCTGCAAACGAGCAAAATCCGGAAGGGGACCCGCACTTACGCAGCACAATTCGCGGAAACACTCGCACAAAAGCGTCACTTTTCCGAGGGGGCGCACGCGGGACTGCGGCTCACGCGCGGCGGGTCGGGCGGCGGGGGCAAACGGTGGGTCTGGCGGCGGATCAGGGGGCGCGGGTCAGGAGGCGATGGCGGCCTTCTCGGTGTGCAGGTATTCGACAGCTCCCCGCGCAATGGCGGCCATCGCCGCGGCGTGGGAAGCCAGGGGCCGGTTCCGGTCCTCGAGCTGGACGGAGATAAACAGCCCGTCGGCCAGCACCTGAAGGAGGTCGGCCAGCTGCCGCGCCTGGCGCGCGTCCAGGCCGGGATCCGTGGCCTCGACGAACCAGCGCGCGACGCGGCGCGAGCGCTCGGCGCGGATCTCCTTGAACGCCCGGCGGCCCGCCTCCCCGCCTCCGCTGTGCTGCAGGGCCAGCAGGTGTCCGATGCGCAGCGGGGCGGGGTTCGACTCGGCGTCCGCGAGCATCCAGCCCAAGCGCTCCTCCAGCGCGTCCTTCCAGCCCAGGCCCAGTTGATAGGGACGCCCTTCGACCGCGGCCAGCCAGGATTCGCCGCCGGCCTTCATCACCTCCGCCAGCAGGTCGTCCTTGTCCTTGAACTGCCAGTAGAGGGAGCTGGCGGGCAGCCCCGCCTCCTTGCAGATCTTGGCGATCGTCGCGCCCTCGAAGCCGCGGGCGGCCATGACCTTCTCCGCCGCACGCAGCAGGGTCTCGCGCGAGGACGGCGGCTCGGCCTGGCCGGAGCGTGCAGATCGGGAGGGGGCGGGTAGGGATGGGGCACCCAGCGCCGGCACCTGGGCGGATCCGGGCGCCACGCCCTCGCGGGCCGCCAGCGCCAGCCCGTGCGCAAACATGCGCGTCATGCGGCGCGGGAACGCCCCGGACAGGGCCTGGTTGAGGAAGCGGCCGTCAAGGAACGCCAGGGTGAGGTCCCCCAGGTAGCCGGATTCGCTGGTGTGGAGTTCGACGCCGAGCTCGCGGCCCCACCAGTCGACCATGCGCCCCCGGGAGTAGCCACGGATTTCGACGAAGCGGCCGCTCAGCTGCGGGTCGACGTCGGGCCCTTCCAGCGCGACGGTCAGGCCCAGGCGCCAGTAGTCGGACTGGCGCGGGACGCGGGCGCCGAACGTGAGGTTCTCGACGAGGCGGGCCTCCAGCGTCTCGGGAGAACCGGTCTGGACCCATTCGGGGACCTCGGCCCGCCGGCCCTGATAGCTGTGCTCGAGCGCCTCGGCCAGCAGCACCTGCTTGTTCTTGAAGTGCCAGAAGATCGAGCTGGCCGGCAGCCCGGTTTCCTCGGTGATCCGGGCGATGGTGGCCGCACGGTACCCGCTCTCCGCGGCGATGCCCAAGGCGGCCTCGAGGATGCGTCGGCGCGAGGCGTCCCCCTGGCGGTTGCGGCGCCTGGTCGGTTCGGTCATGGAAGGGTCGATTCGTCTCGTCGGTGGGAGCCGGGCAGCCTCGGCCCGCGGGATGGCAGTCACCAGCGTAACGGAGGAGGCCACCGCAGTGGCGGACGTCACGTTTCAGCATCCGGAACGATCCCGTGGCCCGTTGTGACGGGTGGCACATACCGTCATGACTCATTGCATCCCATCCACTAACTCGGAGGACCCATGGCGCCAAAACTGCGCATCGCCGCGGTACGACTGGCCCACCTGGCCGGCGTGCTGCTCGGCGTCAGCTTCTTGGTGTACGTACTGCTTGACCTTCTCCCCGGGGACACGGCCGAAGTCATCGTTGCCTCCAGCTCCAACCCCACCGAGGGCGCGGTGGAGGAAATCCGCCGCCAGCTCGGCCTCGACCAGCCCCTCCTGGTCCGCTACTTCCAGTGGCTCGGCGACGCCATCACCGGCAACCTGGGCGTGTCCTTCCGCACCGGCCAGCAGGTCGTCGACGCCATCGGTGAGCGCCTCCCGGTGACCCTGGAGCTGCTGGTCCTGGCGGAGGTCATCTCCCTGGCCATCGCCGTTCCGCTGGCCGTCGCCGCCGCCAAGCGCCGCGACACCAAGTTCGACCGCGGCACCGCCGTCGTCACCTTCGGCCTGCAGTCCATCCCCAACTTCGTGGTCGCCCTGGTCATGATCGTGGTCTTCTCGGTCACCCTCGGCTGGCTGCCCGCCATCGGCTACGTGCCGATCGAGGAAGGCCTCGGGGCGAACCTGGAGTCCCTGATCATCCCCGCCGTCGCACTGGCCTCGGGCCTGGTCCCGCTGTACACCCGCGTGCTGCGCAACGAGATGATCCGCGTGCTCCAGGAGGACTTCATCCTGGTGGCCCGCGCCCAGGGCCTCACCTCCCGCACCGTCCTGTTCCGCTACGCGCTCAAGCCGTCGCTGCCGACGCTGGTGACCGTGGTGGGCATCAACATCGGCACCCTGATCGGCGGCACGATCATCATCGAACTGATCTGCGGCCTGCCGGGCGTGGGCACCCTGCTCTACAGCGGGATCAACAACCGCGACTACGTGCTGGTCCAGGGCGTCATCCTCTTCGTCGCCGCCGCCTACGTCGTCGCGAACTTCCTCGTCGACATGTTCTACACATTCCTGGATCCGAGGGTCAGCGCATGAGCACCGTCCTGAACAAGCCCGTCCCGGTCCCCGGGGCCCCGTCCACCTCCAAGGCCCCCACGCTGCCGAGGCGCCGCCGCCGCGACGGCGCCCCGCTCTCCGTCATCCTCTCCATCGCCTGGCTGGGACTCCTGGCCGCCGCGATCGTGCTGTTCCCGCTCCTGCAGCTGCCGGACCCCACGCGCAGCGACTACGGCGCCATCGCCGCCGGACCGTTCACCGAGGGGCACCTTCTGGGGACCGACGAGATCGGCCGCGACATCCTCTCCCGGGTGATCGTCGGCGCCAAGGTGTCCCTGACGGCCGGCATCGGCGCGGTCCTGGTGGCCACGCTGATCGGCTCCACGCTGGGCATCTGCGCCGGGTTCTTCGGCGGCATCGCCAACCGCGTCATCAGCGCCGCGCTGGACATCATGCTCGCCTTCCCCGCGATCGTGGCCCTGATCGGCCTGGGCGTCTTCCTGGGCCCCGGCCTGGGGACCATCATCATCGGCATCGGCATCGTGGCCTCCCCGGCCGTGGCCCGCGTCGCCCGCTCCGCCACGCTGCTGTACGTGAACCGCGACTTCGTCGTGGCCGCCCGCGGCATGGGCGCCGGCAGCTGGCGGATCCTCTTCCGCGAGATCCTGCCCAACGTCGTCGTGCCGGTCATCGCCTACTCGACCGTGCTGATCGCCGTGGCGATCGTCGCCGAGGCGTCGCTGAGCTTCCTGGGCCTGGGCGTCCCGCCGCCGTCCTCCTCGTGGGGCTCCATGATGGGCACCGGCCGCGCGGAGCTGCAGCACCACCCGCACATCGTGCTGGTCCCGGCCGCCGCCATGTTCCTGACCCTGCTGGCGCTGAACTTCCTGGCCGAGTTCCTCAGCAAGCGCTTCGACATCAAGGAGGCCGCACTGTGAGCACCACGGAAACCCTGGCGCCCAACGCCCCGCTGCTGGAGATCAAGGACCTCCACATCCACTTCGACACCGGCCGCGGCATCGCGGAGGTCGTCAACGGCGTGGGCCTGCGGCTGGAAGCCGGCAAGGTGCACGGGCTGGTCGGCGAGTCCGGCTCCGGCAAGTCGGTGACCTCCCGGGCCGTGATGGACCTGCTGCCGCGCCGGCGCATGTTCCGCCGCGACGGCTCCATCAAGTTCAACGGCCGCGAGATCATGGGCCTGACCGAGGACCAGATGCGCGCGGAAATCCGCGGGCGCCACATCTCGATGGTCTTCCAGGATCCGATGACGGCGCTGAACCCGGTGATGCGCATCGGCCAGCAGATCTCGCTGCCGCTGCGCCGCCACTTCGGGATCTCCAAGAAGGAGGCCTGGGAACGCGCCGTGGAACTGCTGCACCAGGTCGGCATCCCCAATCCGGCGGAGAAGGTCCGGTCCTACCCGCACGAGATGTCCGGCGGCCAGCGCCAGCGCGTTATGATCGCGATCGCCCTGGCCTGCGACCCGGAGCTGCTGATCGCCGACGAACCGACCACCGCCCTGGACGTGACCGTGCAGGCCCAGATCCTGGACCTGTTCGACAAGCTCCGCGAGGAGCGCAACCTGGCGATCCTGCTGGTCTCCCACGACCTGTCGCTGATCGCCGAGCGCTGCGACGACGTCTCGGTCATGTACGCCGGCCGCATCGTGGAGTCCGGTCCCGCGGCCGAGGTCTTCGCTGCGCCGTCCCACCCGTACACGCACCTGCTGGAGGAGGCGCGCCCGTCGATGGAGAACGAGCCGCACACCCTCCTGAAGACCATCCCGGGCCGGCCCCCGTACCTGGTGGACCTGCCTCCGGGCTGCTCCTTCGCCGCGCGCTGCCCGCGGGCCACCGCGGAGTGCCACGAGACCCGGCCGACGCTGGAAACCACCGGGGAGGGCCGCCGCCTGGCGTGCTTCCACCCGCTCGCGGCCCACACCACCGATTCCGAACTCTCCGCGACAGGAGCCTCCTCATGACCTCTCCCGCAGTGGACACCGTCGCCTCCCCCTCCGCCGACGCCGAGATCGCCCTGCGCGGCACCGGGATCGTGGTGGACTACAAGGTCCGCGGCAAGAAGCCCTTCCGCGCCGTGCACGGGGTGGACATCGAGCTGCGCCGCGGCGAGACGCTTGGCCTGGTCGGCGAATCCGGCTGCGGCAAGTCGACCACGGGCAAGTCCCTGATCCAACTCCCGGCGCCCACCGGCGGGGAGGTGTGGCTCGGCGACACCAAGCTGACCGGCATGAGCCAGGGCCAGCTGCGCGGGCTGCGCCGCCGCCTACAGCTGATCTTCCAGGACCCGATCGCCTCGCTGAATCCGCGCCGCACCGCCCAGCAGATCGTGGCGGAGCCGCTGAGCCTGCTGGGGACCAAGGACCCGATGGGGCGCGCACTGGAGGTCCTGGCGCAGGTGGGCGTCGACGAGCAGATGGCCAAGCGCAAGCCGCACGAGCTCTCCGGCGGCCAGTGCCAGCGCATCTCGATCGCCCGCGCGATCGCCCAGGAGCCCGAGGTCCTGATCTGCGACGAGCCGGTGTCCGCGCTGGACGTCTCGGTCCAGGCCCAGGTGCTGAACCTGCTGGAGAAGATGAAGGCCGAGTACCAGCTCTCCATGGTCTTCATCTCCCACGACCTCGCCGTCGTGGCCAACATCAGCGACCGGGTGGCAGTGATGTACCTGGGCCGGATGTGCGAGGTGGCTCCGTCCACCGCGCTCTACCGGGCGCCGCGGCACCACTACACCTCGCTGCTGCTGAACTCCGTGCCGAAGCCCGGCCAGGAGCGCGAGCGCACCGTGGTCTCCAAGGACCACGGGTCGATGAAGTACGACGGCACCGGGTGCCCCTTCGCCTCCCGCTGCCCGGCGGCGACGGAGGTCTGCAAGACCACCATGCCCGACCTCACGACGCTGGGGCCCGACCACCAGGTCGCGTGCCACCACCCCATCGAGGCGTAGTTCGGCCCGCGGGCCCGGCTGGGCGCGGCGCGGTTCAAGGCGACTCAGTGCAGGACGACGACGGCGGGTTCTCCCGCCGTCGTCGTCCTGCGTTGCGGGCCGTCCCGGCGGAGGCCCCGCTGCCGGCCGCGGCCGCGGCCGGCCTCCTCCGCCCTGCCGCCGAATCCCCGCCCGGATCCTTGCCCCGAACCGGTGTGATTCGGATCGCATTCTGGTACGCTCAATCCAGTTCCTGTATCACTTACTACAATCTCGGCAAAGGTGCCGCGATCCGCTGCGGAAGGTGACTTGCATGACCCTGACGGCCGAACCGATCACCAGCGTTTCCAAGACCTCGACGTCCGTGCGCAAGGCGCTGGGCCTGCTGGATGCCTTCCGCGACGGCACCCACGCCGTGGGCGTCAGCGAAATCTCCCGCCGCGCCGGCATCCCCAAGTCCACCGCGTTCCGGCTGCTGGCCACCCTGGAGGAATGCGGATTCGTCGAACGCGTCGGCGCGCTGCGCACCGACTACCAGCTCACCTGGCGGGTGTTCGAGCTCGGCAACCGCGTGGAGCACTGCGCTCCGCGCGGACTGCGCGACATCGCGCTGCCCTACATGTCCGAGCTGTGGTCCGCCCACCACCGGGCGGTGCATCTGGCCGCGCCCGCCGGGGACGAGGTGGTCATCGTGGAGAAGATCCACGGCCACCAGGCCGGGCGGCTGCTGACCTCAACCATCGGCGGACGCACCGCGCTGCACCGCACCAGCCTGGGCAAGGTGATCCTTGCGTTCTCCAGCAAGGAGACGGTCGATGCCGCGCTGGGGCGCCCCTTGGCGCCCCGGACGCAGTACTCCCTGGTGCACCCGGGGCAGTTGGTGAACCAGCTGCACCAGGCGCAGCGCGAGGGCGTCGCCTACGACCGCGAGGAGAGCAGGTTGGGGCTGACCAGCGTGGCCGCGCCGATCCTGCGCCGCGGGCGGGCGGTCGCCGCAGTGTCCCTTTCCTCCCCCACCAGCGGCTTCAGCGAAGGCTTCACCGACGCGGTGAAGACGGCAGCGCGCGGAATCACCGAGGCGCTGCGGACCGCCGACGCGGCCGCCTAAAGGGTCCGGCCACAAACGCCGTCCGGGTTGCGCACTCTCTGGCTTGTCCAGGGCGCGCACAACCCGGGCGGCGTTTTGGCGTGGGGCCCGTTTCCACGGCTTGTGACCCACGACATGTTTGCCGTACAGTTCTTGCTGAACGGCCAATACTCGATTATCGAACGCAAAGTTCCCATATAGAACACCCTGGGCCGGCAGCAGCCAACAGAACGAAGTAAGGAAACCCGTGAAATTCCACCACCACGGCTACGTATCCGGTGACCCGCGGGTCCAGCCGGCTGCCGGCGTCGGCATCGACCG
>NZ_BAABEO010000016.1:0-15570 GCF_039540195.1 Arthrobacter ginkgonis
CCGGGCTGATCCTTGGGCTTGAACCGGAAGGCTGGCCCCGAGACGCTGATGCTGGCGACGACCTTCCCGCGAGAGGATCTCCAGCGCGGTGGTGGCCCGGTCCACCGTCTCCGCAGCATCCCCGAAAGGACCACCGTGCACGCTTGGGCCGCACCGATCACTCCCTTCCTTGAGGGTCAGCCGCCTGCGCTACGGCTGCACGACACTTCCACCGGCGAACTGCGCATGCCTGCGCCGGACGGGCGCGCCTCGCTCTACGTCTGTGGGATCACCCCCTACGACGCCACGCACATGGGGCATGCGGCCACGTACGTGGCGTTCGACCTGCTGCACAGGCAGTGGCTGGACGCAGGGTTGGACGTGAACTACGTGCAAAACGTCACCGACGTGGACGATCCGCTGCTGGAGCGGGCGAAGGCGACCGGCGTGGACTGGCGCGAGCTGGCGATCGGACAGACGGAACTCTTCCGCCGCGACATGGAGGCGCTGAACGTGCTCCCGCCGACCCGCTACATCGGGGCGGTCGAGGCCGTCGCGTGGATCGTGCCGGCCGTGGAGGACTTGGTGGCCCGGGGCCTGGCCTACCGGGTGCCCGGCGAAGGCGGCGAACCCGACGGTGACGTCTACTTCGACGCCCAAGCGGCCGAGGGGACGGCCTGGTCCCTGGGCGCGGTGAGCGGGTACGGACGCGAAACGATGCTCCGCGTCTTCGCCGAGCGGGGCGGAGACCCCCAGCGGCCCGGAAAGCGCGACGCGCTGGACCCCCTGCTGTGGCGGATGGAGCGTCCCGGCGAGCCGAACTGGGAAGGCGCCTCGCTGGGCACCGGACGCCCTGGCTGGCACATCGAATGCTCGGTGATCGCCCGCCGGTTCCTGCCCGCTCCCTTCACCGTCCAAGGCGGCGGCTCAGACCTGATCTTTCCGCACCACGAGTTCTCCGCGGGCCACGCGGCCGCCGGCGACGGCCTGCCGCTGGCCGGCCACTACGTGCACACCGGCATGGTCGGGCTGGACGGGGAAAAGATGAGCAAGTCGCGGGGCAACCTGGTGCTCGTCTCGAGACTCCGGGCGCAGGGAGCGGACCCGATGGCGGTGCGCACCGTGCTGCTGGGACAGCACTACCGCAGCGACTGGTTCTGGACCGACGACCTCCTGGACCAGGCACGACGCCGGCTGGCCGCCTGGCGCGGCCGCCTCGCCACCGCGACCCTGGACGAGGGCGCGGCACTGGTGGCTTCCCTGCGCGAACGGCTCGCTGATGACCTCGACGCACCGGGCGCGCTGGAGGCCTTGGATGACTGGGCCGCTGGCCCCGAGGCCGAGCGCCGCGATCAGGGCACCGGATCGGGGCTGGTGTCCGACGCCGTCGAAGCGCTCCTCGGCGTCGCGCTGGAGCCGACGGGCCAGGTGAGGGCAAGCGCGGACGCCACGTCCCTGGACAACGTTATGGATGTTGCCGGCGGCGTGCGCGCGAACTAGCCTCCGATCGCGCTCATCGGGCGATCGGGCTGAACGAATCCGTCGGCGCCCAGGCCCGCGTGGTCCATGCCGTGGGCGCGGGGCTTGGCCCACATTGCCGCCCGCCACCGGTCGGCGATTTCGGCGTCGCTGCCTCCGGAACGCAGCAGCGCCGAGAGGTCGGTTTCCTCGCGGGAGAAGAGGCAGCTCATCACCCGGCCCTCGGCGGTGATGCGGGTGCGGCGGCAGTCCGCGCAGAAGGGTTCCGTGACCGACGCGATGATCCCGACGGCCCCCAGGACCCGGTCCGGCGCGCCGGGAAGGGAGACCAGGAAGCGTTCGGCGGGGGCGCCTCCCCGGGCACGCGGGTCCGGCGCGAGCCGGTGGGTGCGCTCCAGCAGGGCGCGCGTCTCGGCGGCGGTCACCATGTCCTCGCGGCGCCACCCGTGGTCGGCGTCCAGGGGCATCTGCTCGATGAAGCGCAGCTCGTATCCGCGCTGCAGCGCCCAGGCGAGCAGTTCGGGTGCGTGGTCCTCATTGATGCCGCGCATCAGCACCGCGTTGACCTTCAGCGGGCGCAGCCCCGCGGCGTCCGCCGCCTCGATGCCGGCCAGGACCCGGTCCAGGTGGTCGCGCCGGGTCAGCTTCTCGAAGGTGCCGGCGTGCAGGGTGTCCAGCGAGACGTTCAGTCGCGTCAGTCCCGCCTCGGCCAGGGCACGGGCCTTGGCCTCGAGGCCGACGCCGTTGGTGGTCAGGGAGATCGGCAGGCGGGGGTGTTCGGCGCGCAGTCCGGCGACGATGTCCACCAGGTCCGCCCGCACCAGGGGTTCGCCGCCGGTGAGGCGCAGTTCCCGCACGCCCAGGTCGCGGACCCCGATGCGGACCAGCCGCAGGATTTCGGGAAGGGCGAGGAGGCGGCTGCGGGGAAGCCAGGCCAGCCCGTCGGCGGGCATGCAGTAGGTGCAGCGGAGGTTGCACTTGTCGATCAAGGAGATCCGCAGGTCGGTCGCGGTCCGGCCGAACCGGTCCCGCAGCCGCGCCTCGCCGGCCGGCGCCGGCGGGGGCGGGGGCGGGGACACGGCCGGTCCGACCCGTGGCATGCCCAATGCGATGCTCACCGGGTGCCCCGCGTCCCGCCTGCCGCCGACCTAGGCATTGCCGCCGGCGCCGCCGGGAACGCTCCGCGCAAGTGAGCGGGGTCCGGCCTGCGCCAAGGCCGCCTCCGTGGTGTGCAGCACCAGAAGGGCCGTGGTCACGGTGCCGACGCCGCCCGGCACGGGGGTGAGCGCCGAGGCAACCTCGCCCATCGATTCCGCGTCGACGTCTCCCACCAGCTGGCCGTCCTCCTCCACGTTCGTTCCCACGTCGACGACGACGGCACCGGCGCGGACGTGGCGGCCGGTGAGCAGCCCTGCGCGCCCGGCCGCGGCGACGACGACGTCGGCATCGCGCGTGTAGCGCTCGAGCGGCCCGGACCGGGAATGGCAGACCGTCACGGTGGCGTCCCGCTGGAGAAGCAGTTGCAGCAACGGCTTCCCCACGACCGTGGACCGGCCCACCACGGCAACGCCCTTGCCCGCCAGGGGGAACTCGTAGTGGTCCAGGATCTCCACCACGGCGCGGGCGGTTGCCGGCGCGAAGGCGGGCAGGCCGGCGGTCAGCCGGCCCAGGCTCAACGGGTTGGCGCCGTCGATGTCCTTGCCGACGCTGATCTCAGCGGCCAGCCCATCGGCGGAGACTCCTGCCGGGAGGGGCGTCTGCAGAATGATGCCGTGGATGGTGTCATCGACGCTGAGCCGGCGCAGGGCTTCGGCGATCTCGCCGGCCTGTGCGGTGGCTCCCAGGTCGACGATCTCGCATTCCACTCCGGCCTTCTCGGCCGCCCGCGCGATGGAGCGGACATACCAGAGGGTGGCGTCGTTGTCGGTTGCCAGCACGACCGCGAGCTTGGGCGCGATGCCCCTGTCGCGGAGGTCGCGCACGTTGGCGCCGGCAGCCTCCCGGAGCCGTTGGGCGACGGGCAGTCCGAGCAGGGGAAGCGCGTTCATGCGGCCACCTTCTCCCGCACGCGCTGGGACACGGTTTGGGCACGGTCGATGGCGCGTTCCGCGCGGTCGGCCTCGGCCCGGAGGCCGTCCTGCTCCCCGGCATCCTTCAGGGCGCTGATGTTGATCTGGAGCGTGATCAGTGCGGTGGCGATCGCCGCCCGCGCGGCCTCTGCGGCCGCGGCGATGTCGCTGACGACGTTGGGATTGCCGAAGTCCACCAGCTCCTCGCTCAGTTCGATGATTTCCGTTGCGAGCCGGATGAGGGCCAGTGACGGTTCGGTGGCGCCGAGAACCGCTCGCTGGATGGTGTCCGAACGCGTGGAGCGTTCGGCCTCCGAGCCGGAGGGGAGCTTGTAGGCCTCGACCACGGCCGTGAAGGCCGCTTCGTCGTCGTCCGCCGTCTGGAGGGAGGCGGAGATGAGTTCGTCCGCCCGGGACGCGATCTGCTTGGCTCGGTCCTCGTGGGCGGCGTACTTCTTTCCGGTGGTGTAGACGGCAACCATGCTGACCAAGGCGGCTCCCTGGGCCGCATGCAGGGCTCCGGCCGCGCCGCCGCCAGGCGTCGGCTCGCGCGAAGCCAGGCGTTCTAGGTAGTCGCTGATAGTTTCCGAACCGATCATTGTCGAGTCCTCCGGGTAGCGAAACTGGGTACGGGAGTCAGGGGACGGCACCGCGCCGCGAATCACGGGCTCGGCACACGGAATGAAGTTCCGTTAGGCAAGATATACATCTGAAGTAAAACAACTAATATATTAGAGTTTCGTGTAGTCTAGGACACACTTATATGGCGGTCAAGGATGCCGCGGGGCGCACTTGGAAAGGGAGTGAGGCAGGTGGACGCACAGGGCCACGGCCAGCCCTCGGGGCGGCGGATGTCGCTGGCGGACAAGGCCTACGCGGAGATCCGGGACCAGTTGCTCACGCTGAAAATCCGGCCCGGCGACGCGCTCAACGACGAGGCCTTGGCCAAGGAGCTGGGAGTGGGGCGAACGCCCGTCAGGGAGGCGCTGAAACGCCTTGAGGTGGACCGCCTGGTGGTGAGTTACCCGAAGCAAGGAACCTATGCGACCCGGGTCGAAATCACGGACCTCGCCTTCGTTTCCGAGATCCGCCTCCAGCTGGAACCGCTCGCCGCGGCCCGGGCGGCACGCGTTGCCACAGCCGCCCAACGCGCCGAACTGGCCGAGGTCCGGCACCGCGTCGAGGAGTTCGACATCGAGCACGCGAGCGTGACCGAAATTCTTGCCTGCGACTCCATGGTCCACAGGGCGATCTACCTGACCGCCTCGAACCCCCATCTCGAAGACACCCTGATCCGTTACAACAACCTGGCGACGCGCATATGGTGCCTGGTCATCGACCAGCTTCCGCGGTTGCAAGAGCACGTCCACGAGCACTTGGACTTGCTGCAGGCAGTGATAGACGGCGACGAGGCCAAGGCCGCGGCCCTCGCCAAGACCCACATCGCGGGGTTCGAGAACGCGGTCCGCTCCGTCCTCTTCGCGGCCTAGCCGCCACCTCACTCAATCCATCAAATCCCTAGCCCACCAGGTCCTTCAGCGCCGTCCGCGCGGCCAGGTATCCGCACATCCCGTGCACGGCCGGGCCGGGCGGGGTGGAACTGGAGCACAGGTACAGCCCGCGCGCCGGGGTCCGCCACGGGGACGGGGCCAGCACCGGCCGGCTCAGCATCCCGGCCAGGTCCGCGACCCCTCCCGAGATGTCCCCGCCGATGAGGTTCGCGTTGCGCGCCTGCAGGCCGGGGGCGGTCATCGCCTCGGCGTGAACGATCGTGTCGCGGAACCCTGGCGCCGCGGCCTCCAACTGGGCGGTGATCGGTTCCGTCATGTCCGCGGGGCTGCCGAACGGAACGTGGCAGTAGGCCCAGACGACGTGGTGGCCGGCCGGGGCGCGGGAGGGATCGAACAGGCTGGGCTGGGAAACGATCACGTAGGGTCCGCTTCCGAGCCCCTGGTTGGCCGCCCGTCCGGCACGCGCCCCGCCGCGCGGGTCGGCGGAACCGTTCTGGTCCACCTCCCATCGCCGGATGTCCGCGGCGGTGCCGCCCAGGTGCACCGTGCCGGCGAGCGCGATGTCCGGGTCCCGCCACGGAATGGGTCCGTTGAGCACGTAATGCACCACGCTGGAGCCGGGGCCGCGCCGGGTGGCGAGGAGCCGCTTCCGGTAGCCCTCGGGAAGGACGGCCGCGCCGATGCGGGCCAGGCCCTCCGGCGAGGTGTCGCAGAACACCAGCTCCTCGTCCAGGTCCGCGATCCGCTCCACGCGCCGTCCGGTTTCGATCCGCCCGCCGTGGTCGATGAGGTCCATGGCCAGCGCGTTGGGGATCGCCTGCGATCCGCCCAGCGGAATGGGCCAGCCGGTGGCGTGCGCGGCGGTGGCCAGCATCAGGGCGGCCCCGTTCGCCGCGGGGCCGGCTCCTCCGCCGGCGTTGTGCGAGCGCACCCCCGCCAGCAGTGCGGCCACCGTCTCCGTCTCCTCCGCACTCGCCCCCGGCCAGCCGGCACCGCCCAGCAGCGGCGGCAGCGTCCCGGCGGCGGAGCGCAGGATCGTCTCGGGCAAGGACAGCGCGGCCGCCCGCAGCCCGAACGCGGCGGTGGCGCCCAGGCCGCTCAGCCCGCGCGGCACCCGCAGCAGGGGATGCAGCACCATGTCCGTGACGGCGCCGTACGCGCGGACCAGCGGGCCAAAGAGCCGCCCGTAGGCGGGACCGGCGGCGCCCAACCCGGCAACGGTGCGGTCCAGGTCGCGCCAGGCCAGGCCGGTCCGCCCGTCCGGCAGCGGGTGGGCGAAGGAAACCTCCGGCACCGCGAAACCGACCCGCTCGGCGAGCCCGATCTCGCGGAAGAACGGGGAGGCCAGCGCCATGGGGTGGACGGCGGCGCCGATGTCGTGCCGGTGCCCGGGCAGGCCCAGTTCCAGCGAGCGGGAGGCGCCGCCGATGGTGTCCTCGGCCTCATAGACGCGTACCGACAGCCCGGCCCGCGCCAGGGTGACCGCGGCCGCGAGGCCGTTGGGTCCGGATCCGATGACGGCGGCGTCAGCCATTGCGGGCTCCCTTCCCCGCCTCGGGGACACCGCTCCGGGCCTCCGCCGGCGGCTCGGCGGACGGTTCGCCGGAAGCACCGGCGGGCTGTTCACCGGACGGCCCGGACAGCCGTTCGGCGAAACGCCGTCCGCCCGCCGCGCCGGAAGCGGGGACCGGTCCGGAAAGGCGCGGCCACCTCAGCGTGAAACGGTCCGGGACCCCCGCGAAGGGACCGGCCTGCGGGTCCTCCTGGCCGACCCGGCGCACCGGATCCAGCTCAGGGTCGAGCATGCTGCCCACCACCCGGTACATCAGGTAGCCGGTCGCGGCCATGTGCCCGAAGACCGCCAGGACGTAGAAGGACTCGGGAAAGGTGTGCTGGGGCTTGATGTCCGCGGTGACCGCGTAGATGTGCATCCAGATGGCCCAGAAGTGCAGGGCCTCCACCAGCTGCCAGACCAGGAAGTCCCGCCAGCGCGGCCAGGCCAGCACGGCCAGGGGCACCAGCCAGACGACGAACTGCGGCGAATACACCTTGTTGAACAGGACGAAGCTGGCGACCACCAGGAACAGCAGTTGCGCGAAGCGCGGCCTCCGCGGAGCCAGCAGCCCCAGCACGGCGATGCCCGCGCAGCAGCCGGCGAAGAGCCAGAAGCCGGCCGCGTTGATGGTTTCGGCATCGACGCGCGGGGTCCCGGGAAGGGCGCCGGCCAGCGTGTTCCAGGCGTTCCACAGCGAGGACCAGCCGGCCTCGCGGTCCCGGGTGAACTCGAAGAAGTACGTCCACGCCTCGAAGTTCGCCAGCGCGAACGGCAGGTTCACCGCCACCCAGGCGCCCGCGGCGCCGGCGGCACTGAGGGCCAGCGGGCGCCAGCGCCCGGTGCGCAGGGCCAGCACGATCACGGCGCCGAAGAACAGTACGGGGTAGAGCTTCATGGCGGTGCCCAGCCCCACCAGGACCCCGGCGAGCAGGGGCTTGTCGCGCGACCACGCCAGCACGGCGAGCGCCAGCAGCGCGACCGCCCACATGTCCCAGTTGATGGTGGAAGCCAGGATGATGCCGGGGGCCAGCGCCACCATCGCCGCGTCCCACGGGCGGCGGCCGGCGCTGCGCGCCGTCGTAATGACGGTCGCCAGCCAGAGGCCAACGACGGCGAGCACGTTCAGGTCGAAGAACACCAGGGCGCGGTTCCCCGCCTCCGGCGGGACCAGCCAGGCGATCAGGCCCGCCACCGCCCCCATCAGGACCGGGTATTCGAACTCGGCGCCGGTGGCGAAGGCAGCGAACGGGTTCTCGGCGAAGCCGCGGCCGGTGAACAGCGACGGCCAGTCCGAATAGCAGCCCCAGGCGAAGGAGTCGGTACCGCCCCAGCCGTTCATCCGGCACGCGTTCTTGGCCAGCACCGCCAGGATCGCGGCGGCGACGGTCATCAGGATCAGCACCCGTTCGACGCTCCAGAACCCGGGGTCCACCCGGCCCGGATCCACGTGGCGGCCCAGCGGTCCCCCGACCACTTCCGTCAGCCGGCGCAGCAACGGGTCGTTGCGCGTGGGCACGGTGATGCGCACCGGCCGGCCGGCCGGGCGTGCCGCCGGCTTCGGGGGATGAGACTCCATGGCTCCGAGCCTATCCGCTGGGGCCTGCCCGCCGAAGGGCCGCGCCGCGGACGGCGGGGCCGGGCGGCGGGTTCGGCCGGGTCCGGGCGGCGGATTCCGGCAGCGCCGCCGGAGTTCGCGGGACGCCAAAGCGTCTTCGGTCCATCACCTGCCGTTCACCCGCCCGTCCCGGCCCCTTAACGGCCGCTCCGTAGCGTCTGGGAGGTGAGCAAGACCAAGCAATCCCGGGTCCTCGTGGTCATTCCAGCCCGCGGCGGATCCAAGGGAATCCCCCTCAAGAACCTCCAGCCAGTGGCCGGGCGCTCGCTCGTGGCCCGGGCCGTCGGGGCCGCTCTGGCCGCCCCGTCCGTGACCGACGTCGTGGTCAGTACCGACCACCCGGGGATCCGCGCCGAGGCGCTGCGCTGCGGCGCCCAAGTCGTGAAACGCCCCGCCGAACTCTCCGGGGACCTGGCCACCAGCGAATCGGCCGTCCTGCACGTCCTGGACGACCACCGCGCCCAGACGGGCGAGGACCCCGAGGTGGTGGTGCTGCTGCAGTGCACCTCCCCCTTCATCGACCCCGCGGACCTGGACGCCGCGGTCGCCGAGGTCCTCGCCGGCGGCGCCGACGTCTGCTTCAGCGCCGCCGAGAGCCACGCCTTCCTGTGGACCGTGGGCGCGGACGGCGGGGTCGACGCGGTCGGGCACGACGCCGCGCACCGCCCCCGCCGCCAGGACCGCGCACCCCAGTATCGCGAGACCGGCGCGTTCTACGCGCTGCGCACCGACGGGTTCCGCCGCCACGGGCACCGGTTCTTCGGCCGGCTGCGGCTGCACGTGGTCCCGCCGGAGCATTCGACCGAGATCGACACTCCCGAGGACCTGGACCTGGTGGCCGCGCTGGCGGAACGCCGGGAGCAGGGGGCCGGGGCCCCGGCGGGCATTGACGTCGACGCGCTGGTCACCGACTTCGACGGGGTCCACACCGACGACGCCGTCCTGCTCGCCGAGGACGGAACCGAGCACGTGCGCGTGAACCGCGGCGACGGGATGGGTGTGGCCCGCTTGAGCCGCGCCGGGGTTCCGCTGCTGATCCTGTCCACGGAGAAGAACCCGGTCGTTGCCGCCCGCGGGCGCAAGCTCGGCGTCGAGGTCCTGCAGGGCATCGACGACAAGGCCTCCCGGCTGGCCGAGTGGATCGCCGCGCGGGGCCTGGACCCGGAACGGGTGGCCTTCCTCGGCAACGACGTCAACGACGTCGGCGCCATGGCCGCCGTCGGATGGCCGCTCGCGGTCGCCGACGCCCGGCCCGAAGCACGCGCGGCGGCACGCCTGGTGCTGTCCGCCAAGGGCGGCCACGGGGCCGTCCGCGAAGCCTGCGAGCGCATCCTCGCCGCACAACCACAGCCGCGCGTCCTCGCGACCGCCGGCGAACACCACCAAGGAAAGGGGCGGTCAGCATGACCACCGCAGCCATCACCGACATCGCACCCGTCAGCATCGGCGACTTCAAGGTCGGCCCGGGCCAGTCCGTCTACGTCATCGGCGAGATCGGCATCAACCACAACGGCGACATGGACATCGCCAAGCAGCTGATCGACGTCTCCGCGGCCGCCGGCGCCAACGCCGTGAAGTTCCAGAAGCGCACCCCGGACATCTCCACCCCGATGGACATGCGGGACAAGATCCGCTCCACCCCGTGGGGCGAGATGACCTACCTGGACTACCGCTACCGCGTCGAGTTCGGCGCCGAGCAGTACAAGGAGCTGATGTCCTACGCGGCCGCCCAGGGCCTGCACTGCTTCGCTTCCCCGTGGGACGTGCCGTCCGTGGAATTCATGGAGTCCCAGGGCGCGCTGACCCACAAGGTCGCCTCCGCCTCCGTCACCGACCTGGAACTGCTGCGCGCGCTCGCCGAGACCGGCAAGCCGATCATCCTCTCCACCGGCATGTCCACCATCGAGCAGATCGACACCGCCGTGGAAACCCTCGGCACGGCCAAGCTGGTCCTCATGCACGCAACCTCCACCTACCCGCTGCCCCCGGAGGAGGCGAACCTGCGCACCATCGAGACCCTGCGCCAGCGCTACCAGGTGCCGGTGGGCTACTCCGGCCACGAGCGCGGCCTGCAGATCTCCCTGGCCGCCGTCGCCCTCGGCGCGGTGACGGTGGAGCGCCACATCACCCTGGACCGCACCATGTGGGGCTCGGACCAGGCGTCCTCGCTGGAGCCGAAGGGCTTCGAGTCGCTGATCCGCGACATCCGCATCCTGGAGGAAGCGATGGGCGACGGCGTCAAGCGCGTCTTCCCGGGCGAGCTGGCCCCGCTGTCCCGCCTGCGCCGCGTCGACGCCTAAGGACCGCCGTATGACCCACCGGCCCCTTGTTAGCGTGATCGTCCCGGCCAAGGACCAGGCACCCTACATCTCCGACGCCCTGGCTTCGCTGGCCCTGCAGTTCGACGATCCCGCCGCGCTTGAGGTGCTGGTGGTCGACGACGGTTCCACCGACGGCACCGGGGAGCTGGCCGCGTCCTTCGCGGCCCGGCTCCCCGGCCTCCGGGTGCTCCGCAACGAATCCCCCCAGGGCGTGGCGGACGCCCGCAACGCGGGACTGCGGGCGGCCACCGGCGAGCTGGTCGCGTTCCTTGACCCCGACGACTGGCTGGCGCCCGGTCACCTGCCCGCCCTCGCCGCCGCGCTCCACAGCCTGGACGTGGACTTCGTGCGCTGCGACCACGTCCAGGTCACCGAGGGAAACCGGACCCTCCACCGGGCGCCGCAGGCGCGGCGCGCGGTCCCGCTGGACCCGCGGGCGGACATCCTCCCCGTGGAAGCCGCCTCCATGGTGGACTACTGCTTCGTTTGGGCCGGCCTTTTCCGCAAGTCTGCGCTGGAGGAGACCGGGGCCCACTTCCCGGCCGGGGTCCACACCGCCGAGGACCGTCCGTGGATCTGGAACCTCCACCTGAACGCGGCCTCATACGCGGTGGTCAACGCCCCCGGCGTGTTCTACCGGCGGGGCGTCACCACCTCGCTCACCCAGGTCTACGACGAACGGCAACTGGACTTCGGCGCCTGCTACCTGGACATCTTCGGCCAAGTCACCGCCTCCACGGAGCCGGCGCTGTACTGGCCCAAGGCCGCGCGCCAGTACCTGGCCGTCGCCTGCCACCACCTGGGCCGCAAGGAGAACTGGCCGCCGCACCTGCACGGGCGGCTGCACGCGGTCATCACCGAGGGCCTGGCGGCCATTCCGGCGCAGGTCCTCGCCGGGGCGCTGGACGACCTGGATGTCGAGCGCCGGACCGCCCTGCTACCGTTGCTGCCGTTGCTGCCCGGTGGCCCCGGGCGGTTCGCGGGGTCCGCGTCCGCGGTCTCCGGCGCCCCCGTAGGAGTCTCCGCGTGATCCAGCTTGTCGCCGCCTCCACCATGTTCCAGGTCGTCTCGCTGGCCGCGATGGTCGATGCCGGGGTGCTTCCCGATGCCGACGAGCGCGTCCTGGTCCTCGCCAACGGGGCCCAGCAGCCCGAGCTCTCCCCGCGCATCCAGGACATCGCGGGGTTCGCTGCCCTGGCCACCCGGTTCGACCGCGTCGTCGACCTCGCCGAGCTGATGTGGCCGCGGCGCCCGGCCCAGTTCAGTCCCCGCCGGGACGAGCTGCCCCTGTGGGAGCGCCTGCTGCGCAGCCACTGGGGCCTGGGCACCGGCCCGGTCCAGCTGGTGGTCGAATCGATCCAGGTCAATCCCGCCATCGCGCTGTGCCGGATCTTCCATGACGCCCCGATCCTGGTGCACTCCGACGGGCTCATGTCCTACGGGCCCACCCGCAACAAGCTGTCCCTGCCGCTGCGCCAGCGGCTGGACGGAATCGTGTACGTCGACCTCGTTCCCGGGCTGGAGCCGCTGCTGCTGCGCGAGCACCGGCCGCACCGGACCGCGGTGGGCCTGGACGCCCTCGCCGCGGCGTTCGGCGAGGTCGCCGACGCCGCCCCGGAGCTTCCCGCCCTTGCCGCTGAACCCGCCGCCGGGGGCCCCACCGCCCTGGTGCTGGGGCAGTACCTGGCGGACCTGGGGATCCTCACCGTGGAGGAGGAGGCCGGACTTCACCGGGACATGCTGCGCGCGGCGCTGCGCCGCGGGGCCCGCACCGTCGTCTTCAAGCCGCACCCCAGCTCGCGTCCCTCGGTCGCGCGCCGGCTGTCCGACGACGCCGGCGAACTCGGGTTGGGCTTCGTGCTGCTGGACAGCCCCGTCCTGGCGGAAACGGCCATCGCGAAGATGCGTCCCGACGTCGTCGTCTCCTGCTTCTCCACCGCGCTGGCCACGGCACGGTACGTGTTCGGGATCGAGTGCGAGGCCGTCGGCACCGAGCTGCTGCTGGAGCGCCTGACCCCGTACGAGAACAGCAACCGGATCCCGGTCACCCTGATCGACGCGCTGCTGGTGCGTTCGGTGCCCGCCCCGGCCGAGGACCCCGCGGGGACCGGCGGACAGCTGCAGCGCCTGGTGGAGACCGTGGCGTACTGCATGCAGTCCAAGCAGCTGCCGGAGCTGCGTGCCACCGCCGAGGAGTTCCTGCGCACGGGCCTGCCGCAGCAGGCCCGCTACTTCAGGCGCCGCCGCCTGGCCGCCCTCGATCTGCCCATCCCCGAGTTGGCCGTCCCCGATCTGGCTTGGGAGGCGGGCGAACCGGACGACGCCGAGGCGTCCGACGGCGCGCCGTCCGGCGCCACGCCGTCCGGGACAACGCCGGCTGGCACCAAGCCGGCCGGCCCCTCCCCCAGCCGGGCGCCGCGGCTGTACCCCCGGGCGCTCCTGCGGATCGGGCGGGCCGGCCGAAGGCGGCTGGGGCGGCTCGCCAAATTGGGCACGCGGCTTCGGCCGGAGCACCACCATGCACCCGGCGCAGAGTAGGGCAGCGGTGGGACGTCGGGAACACCACCGCAGGCTCCGCCTTGTCCCGGAGGTCCCCCGGCCGCGCTTCGGGCGCGCCGAGGTGTGGGTCGAATCCCCGCTGCAGCTGCTCAGCGCCGTGGAGGCGCACGGCGCGGGCCTGCTGGGCTCCCGCACGGTGATCCACCCGCGCGGCGGAACGGCGGGGCTGGATTCCACGCTGCAGGCGCTGGTGGCCCAGGCGCCGCTGGGGGTCAGCTTCGCCGACGCCGGGCTCAAGGTGCCACCGGCCAGGCGCCCGGGCATCGACCGCTGGGTGACCGGGGACGCCTACTCCGGCCGCATCCAGCGCGCGCTGCTGGGCCCGGTCGCGGCCCAAGAGGTGGTCATCGTCGACGACGGCCTGGCCACCCTGAAACTGCTGGAGATGCTCACCTCCGACCGGCCGGTCCCGCTCATCCGTCCGCGCGGGCGCGCGGGCCTGGGCCGGCGCGCCCTGGGCCTGGCCACGTGGCACCACCTGCGCCTGCTCGCCAGGCACGGCAGGCTGATGGCCTTCACCGCGCTGCCGGTCCCGATCTCCGTCGACGAAAAGTTCCGGGCGCTGGGCGGACACCTGGAACACCACCGCTTCGAGTGGCTGTCCACCCAGCCGGTGCCGGAGACCTTCCACGAGCCGACCATCGTGGTCGGCTCCGCGCTGGCCTCCGACGGCCTGATCGACGCCGACGCCTACCTGGGCTGGGTGATGTCCCTGGCCGAGGACGGGCCGATCGCCTACTTCCCGCACCGCCGCGAACACCCGGAGTTCCTGGCCCGGCTGGCGGGGAATCCGCTGATCCACGTCCAGGAACACACGGTGCCGGTGGAAATGAGGCTGCGCGGGCTCCGCTCCGGCCAGACCGTCCGGGCCCTGCCCTCCACCGTGCTGCCCTCCCTGCGGCTGCTGCTGGCCCCCAACGGCGTGGCCATCAAGGGCCACGGCATCCCCGGCCCCTGGTGGACCCCGGCGGCCACCCCCGCGCTGCGCGCACACCTGACCACTTCACTGGGTTCCCTAGGTTCATTAGGAGACAACGCATGACCGCCCGCTACCGGATAACCGCCGTCGCCGACAGCGACTCGTACCTGAAGCTCGCCTGCACCACGCTGGACCGGCTCGGTCCCGAATGGGAGCGCCGCGTGGTGCTGGTGCGCTCCCCGCTGCTGCCCACCGACGTGCAGCAGCGGGCCGCCACCGGAGGCACCTTCATGGAGGGCGTCGTTCCCGACGTCGTGCCCGCGCACCGGCTGGCCGCCGAACTGGCGGGCACCGACGTCGTCTTTGCGGCCGCCACCGGCCCCGTGGCGCAGGAGGTCTTCTACCGGATCGCCTCCGTGAAGCGGCGCCCGCGCCCGGCCCTGGTTTCGGCGCTGCCCGGCGTCGCCTACCCGGCCACCTCCAAGGCGCTGCGCTACCGGGCCCTCGGGGACGCCTTCATCGCCCACAGCCATGCAGAGACCCGCGCGTTCGCGGACATCGCCGAGAAGATCGGCTCGGACATGTCGATCCTGCTCTCCCGGCTGCCGTTCCTGGCCTCGCCCAAGCGCCCCGTCCCGCTGGAGGCGCCGGTGACCCGCATCGTCTTCGCTGCCCAGGCGAAGATGCCGTTCCGGCGCACCGAGCGCGAGGAACTCCTGGTCCGGCTGGCCGCGGCCGCCGGGCAGAACCCCGGGGTGGAGGTGGTGGTCAAGCTGCGAGCCCTGGCCGGGGAGCCCCAGACGCACCGCGAACGCCACCCGTACGACGCCGTCTGGGCGGACCTGGTGGAGGCCGGCACCGTCCGCGACGGGTCCGTCCGCTTCGCCACCGGGTCCATGGATTCGGTGCTTGGCCCCGGTTCGGCCCTGCTCACCGTCTCCTCCACCGCCGTCCTGGAGGCGCTGGACCGCGGGCTGCCGGCCCTGATCCTGGAGGATTTCGGGGTCAGCGAGAAGCTGCTGAACAAGGTCTTCGCCGACAGCGGCCTGCTGGGCACCCTGGACGACGTGGAGGAGCTGCGCTTCGCCTGCGCGGATCCGCAATGGCTGCGGGAAAACTACTTCCACACCCAGCACGTGCCGCTGGGGGACCTCCTGCGCCAGTTCGCCGAGCGGTCGCGGGCCGGCCGGCTCGCCAGCAACCCCGAGGCCCTGGCGCTGGTCCGGAGCAAGGCGCGCCGGGCCCGGATCCGCACCGCCCTGCCGACCCCGGTGCTCAAGGCGGTGCGCAGCGCCCGCAAGCGGCTGCGCGCGGCCTGATTCCCGGTCTCCTCGGCGCTTCCTCGGCGCCTCCATGGCGCTCCCACCAGCGGCGTTGCCTCCCCGGACAGGCCGGGGAATATACCGGCCCCCGGGTGGACTTAGAATTGTTAAGGCTCATGGCGCGGCCCGTGCCGTCGCGTCCTAATAATTCTTTGAGGAGACATGGTGTCAGGTAACCCCATCCGGGTAGCAATTGTGGGCGTCGGCAACTGTGCCACGTCGCTGGTCCAGGGCGTTGAGT
>NZ_BAABEO010000017.1:0-228597 GCF_039540195.1 Arthrobacter ginkgonis
ACCAGGGCCGCGCGCTCGATGCCGAGTTCGTCCATGAACTGCACCAGCGCCCCGACCGAGTCGGCCTGTTCCGGGGTCGCCGAATCCGAGTCTCCCCAGCCGGGCACGTCGATGGCCAGGACCCGGAACCGCTCCGCGAGCGGGCCGATGTTCGGGGAGAAGTTGCTCCACCCGGACGCGCCGGGCCCGGACCCGTGGATCAGGATCAGCGGGTGCCCGCTCCCGGCCTCCTGGTAGTGGATGCTCCAATCCCGGGTCCGGACGGTGCGGGAGGTGGATTCGCGGGTGATCTCCGCGGTGGCGTCAATGGTCATGGGTCTTCCTCTGTGCTGTGGACTTGTGGTGCGGGATGCGGTTGGGGAAGGGGCCCCGGTGGAGGGTCCTAGTAGAAGATGGACCGGTCGTGCTCCAGGCCGAACGTGTCCTGCCCGTAGCCCTGGTAGATGGCTTCGGCGATGTTGCACACGTGGTTCATGGCCGCGTGCGCGTCGCGCCAGTAGCGCTGGAACGGCTGCTCGAGGCGCAGGGATCCGCCGCCGGCGAAGGTGAAGAGCCGGTCGACGGCGTCGACGGCGCGGCGGGAGGCGCGCACCTGGTCGGTCCGGAATTCGAGGCGCTCGGACTCGGTGAGGCGGCGCCCGGTGGCGGCGATCTCCTGCATGCGGCGCGCACCGTCCAGAAGCTGGAGGCGGCTGGCGCGGATGTCGGCTGACGCCTCGGCCAGCGCCGCCTGCTGGAAGGGGTTTCCGGCCACCCGGTCCCCCATGGCGCCGATGCGGTTCCGGGTGTAGTCGGTGAATTCGCGCAGTGCGCCCTGGGTGATGCCCAGGGTTGCCGAGGCGATCGCGTAGGAGAACACCACGCCGAAGGGCATCGCGTAGAGCGGGTGGCCCGGACGGTTCCGCTCGGTCAGCCCGCCCCCGATCAACGCTGCCGCACCGATGGCGCGGTGCTCGGGAACGAAGGCGTCGGTGACGACCAGGTCCTTGCTGCCGGTGCCCTTGAGGCCGATCACGTTCCAGGAATCCTCCACGATCCGGTAGTCGGCGCGGGGCAGGACGAAGTGGCGCACGTCGGGGACCTCCCCGGCGTTGCCTTCCGCGTCGGTGGCCACGCCTCCGATGACCACCCACTGGCAGTTGTCGGTTCCGGAGGAGAACTGCCAGCGTCCGGTGAGGCGGTAGCCGCCGTCGACCGGGACGGCCCGGCCGGTGGGCGCGTAGGGGGAAGCGATCCAGGTGTCGGGATCCGTTCCCCACAGTTCGGCCTGCAGCCGGGGATCGGCCTGGCTCAGCTCCCACGGATGGACGCCCACGACGCCGGCGACCCAGCCGGCCGCCGGGTTCAGCGCGGCGATCTGCATCACTGCGGCGGAGAATTCCTCCAGGGAGGTTTCCAGGCCGCCGTTGTCGCAGCTTTGCAGCATGCGGACGACGCCGGTTCCCTTGACGAGGTCGGCGACTTCGGGGGCGAGCCTGCCGGCCAGTTCGGCTTCGCCGGCGCTGTCGCGCAGCCGGTCGGCGACCTGGCTGATCTGGTGTTGGACGGACACCGAGGAAAGAGTGCTCATGGTTCTCGCTTTCTGGGGCAAAGACTTCAGTGGGCGGACTGCGTGGCGTGGCCTGCTAGGGCGCCGCTGCGGGCTCGGGCATCCGGGTGACCAGTGCCGGCGGGAGCTCGGCGTTGCGCTCGCCCGGGGCATGGCCCCAGATGCTGGCCTTGTGGAAGGTCCGCGGCACCCACAGGTCGTCCACGGCCAGTCCGCCGTAGCCGTACTCGATGGCGAAGTGCGAGGGGGTGTGGACGTAGAAGGAAGTCATGAGGTCGTTGGTGTGGCGTCCCAGGCTGCTGACGATCGGGTGTCCGTGCTCGTTGCACAGGTCCAATGCGGTGCCGACGTCGTCCAGGGAGTTCGCCTCCAGCATGAGGTGGTGCAGGCCGGTCATCGGGGCCTGGATCAGCGCCAACGTGTGGTGGCGGCCGTTGACGTGGTAGAAGCGTCCGTCCAGCTTGCCGTCGATGATGCGGTCGGACAGCTTGAAGTCCAGCACGCCGCGGAAGAATTCGTCCGCCGCCTCCAGGTCCGGCACCAGCAGCACCACGTGTCCCACGCCCTGCTCCCCCGTCTTGAACCCGCTGTGGGCGCGCCCCGGACGGAAGGTGCTGGGCAGGAAGACCTGCCCCCAGGAAACCTCGTGGCGGAACCCGAACGGGTCGTGGAACCAGACGAAGCCTTCGACGCCGCGGTGCTCCGCGGTCTCCGGGTCGCCGTCGAAAACCTCCAGGCCGGAAGCCTCCACCCGCTGGGCGACTTCCCGCGCCTGCTCCGGGAGGGAGACGCCCCAGCCGAAGTAGGCGACGTCGTTGCGTTCGCCCGGGTGGATCGCCAGGCGGAAGAGCGCGTCATCCGCCCGGTAGCGCTGCGCGCCGTCCGGTCCGTCCGGACCCCGTTCGAGGCCCAGGACGCGGGTGCCGAAATGGTCCCATTCCTTCTGGGCGGGGGTGGCAATGCCAACGTAGGCGAGGGATTCAAGCATGGGTGGACTCTCCTTTGAGCCAGGGATGCGGAAGGTTTTAGAACTCCTCCCCTAGAACCACAGTTCTAGGATGCCCAAACCGTAACCCACGTCACAGGCGCCCACAAGAGGTTGGGGGAAATATGCTTCCAACGCCCCGCTGCCCCATCCCTGGATCCGCAAAGGGACCCGCAAATGAAGCCGGTCCCGTATGTGTGACGCAACAAACGCCTCTCAACAGCACCCTTCAATAGATGCCGCCCAATAAACGCTTGCCCCATCCGTGAACGATTGAAAAGCCGCCGCCTTAAAGGGGATTCCGGCTCCGCAGGATTGCGACCCCTCCCATCCCGGCGCTAACCGTCGCTACTTCCTCAGGGCCCCTAATGGCCGTCTTGGCGTGGTGTGAATACGGCAGGCAATACGTCCGCGAAGGCGCATGGCTCCACGTCCACAAGAGAAGAAGCGCCTTGGTTTTGGGCACAAAAAATGGGCCGCGGATATTCCGCGGCCCATTCCTTGGGGTGTTAGCCGTTGGCCTTTTCGTAGGCCTCAACCACCGACTGCTTGATGCGCCCCTTGGGCGCAACCTCAAGGCCCTGGCCCGCCGCCCATTCGCGGATCTTCTGAAGTTCCGCGGGGCCCCGACGGGCTTCACCCTGGGCGCGCGGGGTCCTCCCGGATTCCTTCGTGGCCGCCTTGATGTATGGGGCCAGGGCCTCCTGGAGCGCCTGGTAGTTTCCCGAGCTCAGGTCGATGGCGTATTTGTCATCGCCAAGGGCAAAGGTGTAGGACTTCGCGTCCGCAGTTCCATCAATGTCATCAACGATAATCGTGGATTTAGCCATGCATGGAGATTACAGCTCACACCTGAAGAATGAAAAGCCGCCCTATTGGCGTGCGGCAGGAAGTCCTTAGTGGTGTCCTCGAATGCGGCATTCCTAAGGAGCCTCGAAAGGGACATGGGGCGGGACGTTGGAAGTGGAATCCTCGTTCCAGCATCATTGGCGAGCGAATTCACCAATAAATCCAAGTGCCGGAAATAAGCGGTTAGACGGTTTCCTGGCCGCGTTCCGGACCGGGCTTTTGCCACGGCCAGCGTCCGGTGATTTCAAGCTCCAAGGAAAAGCTGAGGAAGGTACGGATCAACACGATAAGGGCCAGCACGCCCACCGACTCGAAGCTCGGGGCCACGGCGACGGTGCGGATGATGTCGGCGGCGACCAGCAGCTCCAGGCCCAGCAGGATCGAGCGCCCCAGCCGCCGCCGATAGGTCCCGTAGGTGTCTCCGGCGCGCCGTTGCAGCACCGCCATCCCGGCCTGGAGGGTCGCGACGGCGGCCCCGATCACGATGGCGGCAACGCCGGCGATGTCCACGGCCTTGCCCACGCCGTCCATGACGGTATGGAAATCCACGGATCCCTCCCCTCCTTGTGAACGCCCGGTCGGGGCACCTGCTGCGACCAAGACGAGCAGGGGCCCCTTCCCATGGCCCGCCCTGCCGACGGCCGGCCCTTACGTGGCGCGTGCGGCAGGCCTGGGACCCATAACGGGGATTGAGCCGATTCTTGCCCACGGGGCCAACCGCTGGCAAGCGTCGAACGAAACGGCGGCATCCCGTTTCGCCGGCCCTACCCCGACGCCCCGCTGTTGACGTGCCGTGATTCAGATCACTATGGTTTGGCTGGTCAAATGAAACGTTCTAATTGAAAGGTTCCAATGACTGCCGAATCCCCCTCTGGCATCCACTTCATGCCGAAGCCATCACCGACCCGAAGACAGCTCATCGGCACCGCGGCAATAGCGGGCTTGGGCTTGGCCGTCTGGCCAAGCGCAGATCAAGCGGCCCATGGGGCCCCCGACCAGAGCCCGGCATCGGATGAAGCGTTTGCCCGGTCCTTCCGGAAACCACCGAACACCGCCGCCGCGCGGTTCCGCTGGTGGTGGCCCAACGGCCACGTTGAACCGATTCAAATCCGGCGGGAGGTGGCTGCCATCGCCAAGGCCGGATTCGGCGGCCTCGAAATCGCCGACGTGCACCACAGCGTGCGCTCCGGTCTGGATCCGGTGGGCCACGGATGGGCGACTCCGGCGTGGAAGGCCGGGCTCGAGGCGGCCCTGGAAGAGGCCGTCGAACAGGGCGTCACGATCGACGTGACGGCTGGCCCGTCCTGGCCGTCCGCCCTGCCGACGGTGACGCCGGACGACCCTGCGGCCGTCACCGAGCTGGCCCACGGCACCCTCGAACTGGCCGGAGGCAGCACCTATGACGGCGTCGTCCCGGCCGCGCTGCATGCCGCGGCGGATGGCGTCACGAAGCAGCAGCTCATTGCGGTCCAGGCGGTGCGGATCGTCACCCGTTCGACCCGCGAGTCGACCCTGGAGAAGAGCTCGCTCGTGGATCTGACGGACCAGGTGGTCGACGGGCGGTTAAGGTGGGCGGCTCCCGATGGCGAGTGGCTGGTCCTGGCCTACTGGCAGCGCGGTTCCGGGCAGATGCCCGAGGCCGGACCCCACACGTCTCCGGACTCATACGTGGTGGACCACTTCAGCAGGCTCGGCACGGAGGCCATAACCGGGTACTGGGACAGGAACATTCTGACGCCGAAGATCCGCCGCCTGCTGAGGACGGCCGGAAACACCTTCTTCGAGGATTCGCTGGAGATGGAGACGGAGTCAACCCTGTGGACCGCGGGCTTCCTGGACGAGTTCCGCGCCCAGAACGGCTACGATCTGTTGCCGTACCTGCCCGTGGTCATCGAGTCCAAGGAAAAGTATCTCTACACCTATGCCACGGACGAGACCTCCCGGGTCCGGGACGATGTCGCCCAGGTCTTCAGCAACCTCTACCGGGACAATCACCTCCTTCCGTTGAAGAAGTGGGCCAACGCCCTGGGACTGGAACTACGGATCCAGGCCTACGGCCTGGAGACGGACACACTCGAGTACTCCGGACTGCTGGACCAGCCCGAGACCGAATCGTTGGGGTTCAAGAACCTGGACGACTACCGGATCATGGCCGGTGGACGCGACATGGGCGGGCGGACCATTCTGTCCTGCGAGGCCGCCGCGTACAACGGCAGCGCGTACGCGGTTCCGTGGAGCCGGGTACTGACCACCGTCAACAGCATCTACACGGCAGGGGTCAACCAAGCCGTCCTGCATGGTTTTCCCTATGCCGACGCCCCGGGGGCCCAGTGGCCGGGATTCGCCGCCTTTTCGCCGTATTTCAACAACGCGCCCGGATTTTCCGAAGCTTGGGGGCCGCGGCAACCGACCTGGGGCCACGTACCTCACATTGCGGACTATCTGCGGCGCACCCAATGGGTCCTGCAATCCGGCCGACCCCGCTTGGATCTGGTCTACTACCGCCAGAAGGGTTGGGCCAGTACCGGCATCGGCGTCCAGTGGGGCACCAATGACGGGATCCCCGTGGGGTGGAGCCACGGCTTCCTCAGCGCCGCACTGTTGGACTGGGAGTCGGCCATTGTTCGCAACGGCCGGCTCGCCCCGGACGGTCCGGCGTACAAGGCGATCATCATCGAGGCGGATGCCTTCCGCGGCCGGCGCCCCACCCTGACGGTCCGTGCCGCTGAACGTCTATACCAGTTGGCGGCCGACGGCCTTGCGGTGATCTTCGTCGGCGACTGGAACAACGCCACCGTGGAGGGGCTCCCGCAGGGCACCGACAACGTTGATATCAAGAAATGGATGGATCGCTCGCTGGCCCTGCCCACGGTCCGGCTGGCTGGCACCGCCACGGAGCTTCCGGCACTGCTGGCGGAGCTGGGCATCGAACGCGAGGTGGCGCATGAGAAGTCCACCTTGATCCACATGCACCGTGCCCTCGACGACGCCGACCTGTACTACATCGCCAACGCCAAGCATGCCGAGAACAGGCGCCTGGAGCGGGTTGAACAGGATATCTGGATCCGTTCGGACAAGGCATCCGACGTTCCCTACCGTCTCGACGCCTGGACCGGGGAGATCAATCGCGTTGGGCAGTTCACCCGGGACGAGGGTGGCATCCGGGTCCGCGTGGCACTGGATCCTGGAGAAAGCACCATCATCGCTGTGGCTGCGGCAACGTGGAACCGGAAGCGGGACGCGAAGCTGCCGCAGGTTCTCCATACCGACGCGGATTCGGTGTCGGTGGACGGCCAATCGGTCAGTCTCCGGGCGGCATCCGGAGGCAAATACCTCGCCAGTCTGGCAGGGGGCACCACCCGGACGTTCACCATTCCCGAGGTGCCGGCGCCCGCTACCCTGCGGCGCTGGTCGGTGGAAATCGAGGACTGGCAGCCAGGTTCGGTTGCCACGGAAACGGCCAAGAGCAGGCGAAGCATCGAACTGGAGGAACTCAAGCCATGGAGCGAACTGCCAGGGTTCGAGGACACGTCCGGACTCGGGGTCTATCGGACCACGCTGCGTCTCGATCAACGGTGGAGCCACGGCGTCGGAAGCTACCTGAAGCTGGGCGAGGTCTTCGACACGTTCCGCGTAAAGGTCAACGGTACCGAACTCCAGGCGCCCGCGTCGCTGCAGACTGTCGTTGACCTGGGCACGGCCCTGCATCCGGGCGAGAACACGATCGAGATTGAGGTGGCAACGACGCTGCTGAACCGGCTCAGGGTCAGCAACCCCACGGTCTTCGGCGTCGCCGGCCGCCAGCGGTATGGACTCATCGGCCCTGTCGAGCTGGTGCCGTACGGCACCGTCGAAGTCCGCTAGGGTCACCCCATTGCAAAAGCGCGGCCCCGCCCACGAAAGCGGGGACGCGCTTTTGCCGCTGGGCCGCCGCATACGTCTTGCGCCGCTTGTGCAGGGCTGCCGTTCCGGGCAGCGGCCATAGCCACGGCCGTCCCCCCGGCGGCTCCGGCTACAGGCGCAGCGGGACCTGTTTTCGGTCTGTGCGCACCGCCTGGCCTCACGCTCTCCGCGAACGGACGATCACGACCTCCAGGTTCCGGGGCCCGTGGACACCTTCCACCCGTTCCAGTTCGATGTCGCTGGTCGCGCTGGGCCCGCTGATCATCGTGATGGGCCGGGTCCCGTCCAGCCGAGCCAGGGCCTCGGGGAGGAGTTCGGTGATGCCCGCCGCCTCCACCACGCAGATGTGCCGGTCCGGGACCAGGCTGATCGCCCGCCGGCCCTGGCCGGGGCTGCCGTCCAGGATGATCGTCCCGGTCTGGGCCACGGCGGCGGCGCTGGCGGTGAGGACGGCGTCGGCACCGTCCAGCTCCGCCAGGGCCAGGGGGCTCTCCGGGCCGTCGGTCTTGATCCGCGGGCCCGTCTCCGGGTTGTCCGCCGGAAGCCACGCCGCGGTGAAGCCGGCGGGAACGACGCAGTCGCCCGTCCCGGCCAGCAGGTCGGCGATCCGGTCGGCCACCTGGTCCGGCCCCACCACCTGGACCTTGGCCTTGTAGTCCACGAGCCGGTCGACGAGAAGTTCAATGCGCGCGTCCTCGCTCATCGTCGAGGTCCGCCGGTAGGTCCGGTCCGGTTGCGGGGCCGCGGGGGCGTCCCGCAGGGCGGAGCGGACCCGCCCCAGGATTTCGTCGCGTGCGCTCATGGCTTCCCCTTTTCCTGATCCTGTCCGGTTCCCTGATCCTGCCCGGTGCCGTGGTCCGGTCCTTGATGTTCCGGGCCCTTCCCGTGTTCCTTGCGCCACCAGGCCCGGAAGGATTCCGACGGCGGGGCGGGGATGTCGCGGCTCTGGGTCCAGCCGGCGGCGATGCCGGGCAGGCGGGTGATCTTGCGGTCCGGACCGGCGACCAGGCGGCCCAACGGCAGCGCCTTTTCTGCCAGGCCCAGGCGCTTGCCGGAGGAGAGCGCCCAGGAGGCGGCCTGCATGGCGGCGTCCATCTGGGTGGGCAGTTTCCGCTTTCCGCGTTTGCTGTCCACGTCCTCCCCGCGCAGGTGGACCAGGATGTCGGGGATGTTGATCTTCACCGGGCAGGCGTCGTAGCAGGCCCCGCACAGTGAGGAGGCGTAGGGCAGCGAACTGTTCTCCTCCGACTCGATGCCGGTCAGCAGGGGCGAGAGGATCGCGCCGATGGGCCCGGGATAGGTCGATCCGTAGGCGTGCCCGCCCGTGCGCTCGTACACGGGACAGACATTCATGCACGCGCTGCAGCGGATGCAATGCAGGGCCGAACGGCCCATCTCGTCCGCCAAGGCGGCGGATCGTCCGTTGTCCAGGAGCACCAGGTGCACGTTGGCCGGCCCGTCCCCCGGCGTGACGCCGGTCCACAGCGAGGTGTAGGGGTTCATCCGTTCCCCGGTGGAGGAACGGGGCAGCAGCTGCATGAATACCTCGAGGTCCTGCCAGGTGGGCAGCAGCTTCTCGATGCCCATGACGGTGATCAGGGTTTCGGGCAGGGTCAGGCACATGCGTCCGTTGCCTTCGGATTCGACGACGGCGAGGGTCCCGGAGTCGGCGAGCGCGAAGTTGGCGCCGGAGACGGCGACCTTGGCGGTGAGGAATTTACGGCGCAGGTGCGTCCGGGCCGCGTCGGCGAGCTTGGCCGGTTCGTCGGTCAGGGCCGGGTCCACCTCGGGCATTTCCCGCAGGAAGATGTCGCGGACCTCGGTCCTGTTCTTGTGGATGGCGGGGACCAGGATGTGGCTGGGCTTGTCGTGGTCGAGCTGGACGATCAGCTCGGCCAGGTCGGTTTCGAAGGCGGCGATGCCCTGTTCCTCGAGGTACTCGTTCAGGCCGATCTCCTGGGTGGCCATGGACTTGATCTTGACCACCTCGTCGGCCCCCTGGTCCCGGACCAGGCCTGCGACGATGGCGTTGGCTTCGGCCGCGTCGCGGGCCCAGTGGATGGTGCCGCCGCGGGCGGTGAAGTTTTCCTCGAACTGCTCCAGCAGTTCCGGCAGGCGGGCCATCACGTTTTGCTTGATGGTGCTGCCGGCTTCGCGCAACTGTTCCCAGTCGGGCAGCTCGGCGACGACCTTCAGCCGCTTGTCCCGGATGGTGTGGGTGGCGTGGCCGAGGTTGGCGCGCAGCTGGGCGTTGCCCAGTTCCCTGCGGGCAGCGGCAGGGAACGGCTCGCTGGCGTGGATGTTGCCCTCCCCGAAGACGGGTAGGGAGGGCATTCCGAGGAATGTCTGGCTCAATGGGAGCCCCTTCCGCTGGAGAGCCGGACGGCGCCGGTGACGGGTGCCGGATCCTGCTCGGTGCTGGCGAGGATTTCGGCAAAGTGCAGGGTGCCCACGGGGCTGCCCTGCCGGGACAGGCCGCCGCCGATGTGCATGAGGCAGGAGGCGTCCCCGCCGGTGCACAGGGACGCGCCCGTGGCCTCGATGTTGGCGGTCTTGTCCGCCAGCATCGCCGAGGACACGTCGGCGTTCTTCATCGAGAAGGTCCCGCCGAAGCCGCAGCACTGGTCGGCCTCTGCCAGCGGCGCGAGGTCGATGCCCCGCACGGTCCCCAGCAGCTGCTGCTGGCGGTCCCCGAGCCGGAGCAGGCGCATGCCATGGCAGCTGGGGTGGTACGTAACCCGGTGCGGGAACCAGGATCCGAGCTGGGTCCCGGCGTCGGTGATGCCGAGGACGTCCACCAGGAGCTGGGACAGTTCGTAGGTCCGCGCGCCGACGGCGGCGGCCCGGGCCTCCAGGTCCGCGTCCCCGCAGCGGCGGGCAAGCATGGGGTGCTGGTGCCTGACGGAGGCGACGCAGGATCCCGAGGGGGCCACGACGGCGTCGTACTCCTCCTCCTCGAAGGCCCTGACGTGGTTGGCGACCACGGGCACGGCTTCCTTGAGGTAGCCGCTGTTGACGTGCATCTGCCCGCAGCAGGCCTGCCCGGCGGGGAAGATGACGTCGTGGCCCAGCCGCTCGAGGATGGACACGGTGGCGCGGGCCGCGTTGGGATACATCGCATCCACGATGCAGGTGGCGAACAGGGCGATTCTCATGGCTTCCCTCCGGTGGCGGCCGGTTGGGCGGCGGCGCCTGATCCCTGCATACCAGACTCCTGCCGATCCTGTCCGGGCCGGTAGGTGGTGGTGGGCTGGTGGCGGGCGGTGAGGCGGCGCAGGTCGGCCAGGCCGCCGGCAACGGCGCCGGCGGCACGGGCCTGGATCAGGACGTTGCCCTGCGCTGTGGCCTCGACGGGGCCGGCGACGACGGGCAGGCCGGTGGCGTCGGCGGTGAGCTGGCACAGCAGGGCGTTCTGCGACCCGCCGCCGACGATGTGGACGGTGCCGACCCGCTGCCCGGACAGCTCCACCGCTTGGGCCAGGGTGCGTGCATACCCGGCCGCGAGGCTGTCCAGGATGCAGCGGACGATTCTCCCCGGATCCGCGCCGAGGGTTCCGCCGGCGGCCTCCACGGCGTCGCGGATGCGGCCGGGCATGCCGCCGGGGGCGATGAACGCCGGGGAGTCCGGGTCGATGGTCGGTCCGCCGGCGGGCAGGTGCGCCGCGGCGTCGAGCAGGTCCGCCAGTCGGGTCCCTGTGCTCCCGCCGGCGTTGCCTTCCCCGGCCCTTCCCTCTTCAGCCCACGTCCGCAGGCACTCCTGCAGCAGCCACAGGCCGCCGACGTTGCGCAGGTACCTGATGGTTCCGTCCACGCCGCGTTCGTTGGTGAAGTTGGCCAGGCGGCTGGCCTCGGTGAGCACGGGGTGCTGCAGTTCCACCCCCACCAGGGACCAGGTTCCGGAGGAGATGTAGGCGAAGTCCCGGGACCGGGCCGGGACGGCGGCGACCGCGGAGGCGGTGTCGTGGGATCCGACGGCCACCACCGGGGTCCGGGAGGGCAGCCCGGTGCGCCGGGCGATCTCCGGCAGCAGGGTGCCGATCGGTTCCCCGGGGCTCACCAGTGGCGCGAACAGGTCTTCCGGCAGGCGCAGCGGGGCCAGGAATTCGGAGGCCCACTCCCCCGCCACGGCGTCGAACAGGCCCGTGGTGGAGGCGTTGGTTTCCTCGGTGCGCCGCTGCCCGGTGAGCCAGAAGGCCAGCAGGTCCGGAATCAGCAGCGCCTGCTTCCCTTCCAGGTCCGGCTCGGCCGCCAGCTGGTAGAGGGTGTTGAACGGCAGGAACTGCAGACCCGTGGTGGCGTAGAGCCGCGCCGGATCGATCAGCCCGTGCACCCTGGCCACCTCCGCCTCGCCGCGCCCGTCCCGGTAGCTGTAGGGGACGTGCGCCAGTGACCCGTCGGCCGCGACCAGCCCGTAGTCCACGGCCCAGGTGTCGATGCCGATGCTGGCGATGCGTTCGCCGTTCTCCCGGGCCCGCTCGCCGGCGGCCGCCAGCCCGGTGAGGACCTGCTCGAAGATCCCGTGGATATCCCAGCGCAGCGCGCCGTCGATCCGCTGCGCCCCGTTGGGAAAGCGGTGGACGGTCTCCAGGTCGACGTCCTGCCCCTCCAGCCTGCCCAGGATGACGCGGCCGGAGGAGGCGCCGATGTCGACGGCGGCGAACACCGGCCGCTCGGCGCCGCTCACCGCAGGAAGGCGGCGGCGACGCCGGCGTCGACCGGCACGTGCAGGCCGGTGGTGTGGGACATGTCCGCAGAGGTCAGGACGGCGACGGCGTTGGCCACGTTCTCGGGCAGGACCTCGCGCTTGAGCAGAGTGCGCTGGGCGTAGTACTTGCCCAGTTCCTCCTCGGGCACCCCGTAGACCGCGGCGCGCTTGGCGCCCCAGCCGCCGGCGAAGATGCCGGAGCCGCGCACGACGCCGTCGGGGTTGATGCCGTTGACCTTCACGCCGTATTCACCCAGCTCGGCCGCCAGCAGGCGCACCTGGTGGGCCTGGTCAGCCTTGGTGGCGGAGTAGGCGATGTTGTTGGGTCCGGCGAAGACGGAGTTCTTGGAGGAGATGTAGATGATGTCTCCGCCCAGTTCCTGGTCGATGAGCACCCGGGCGGCGGCCTTGGACACCAGGAAGGATCCCTTGGCCATGACGTTGTGCTGCAGGTCCCAGTCCTTCTCGCTGGTTTCCAGGAGGGGCTTGGAGATGGACAGCCCGGCGTTGTTGACCACCAGGTCCAGGCCTCCGAAGGCCAGGACGGCCGCGTCGATGGCGGCGCGGACCTGGTCCTCGCTGGTCACGTCCGCCTGGACGCCGATGGCCACGTCGGGGCCGCCGAGTTCGTCGGCGACGGCCCGGGCGCTGTCCAGGTTCAGGTCGGCGATGACGACGCAGGCGCCCTCGGCCGCCAGCCGGGTGGCGATGGCCTTGCCGATGCCGGAGGCCGCCCCGGTCACCAGCGCGATGCGCGTGGCGTGGGACTTCGGCTTGGGCATGCGGGCCAGCTTGGCCTCCTCGAGCGCCCAGTACTCGATGCGGAACTTCTCGGATTCCTCGATCGGGGCGTAGCTGGAGAGGGCCTCGGCGCCGCGCATGACGTTGATGGCGTTGAGGTAGAACTCCCCGGCCACTCGCGCGGTCTGCTTGGTGGCCCCGTAGGAGAACATGCCGACGCCGGGCACCAAGACGATCGCCGGGTCAGCCCCGCGGATGGCCGGGGAATCGGCGGTGGCGTGGCGGTCGTAGTAGGCCTGGTAGTCGGCCCGGTACAGGGTGTGCAGTCCGCGCAGCCGGCTGATGCTGTCCTCGACGGAGGCGTCCGCGGGCAGGTCCAGGACCAGGGGCTTGACCTTGGTGCGCAGGAAGTGGTCAGGGCAGCTGGTCCCCAAGGCACCCAGGCGCGGGTGGGACTCGTGCCCCAGGAAGTCCAGCACCGCCGGATCGTCTGTGAAGTGGCCGACCTGCGCCTTGTCGGTGGAGGCAAGGCCACGAATCACGGGGGCCAGGGCGGCGGCCTTGGCGCGGCGCTCCTGCTCCGGCAGCGGGCCGTAGCCGGGCAGTGCCGGGCCGAAGGGCTCCTGCCGGCCGTTGTCGCGGATGTAGGCCTCGGCGGTCTCGATGATCCACAGCGAGTTCGCCTCGGCTTCTTCGCTGGTGGCACCCCACGCGGTGATGCCGTGCCCGCCCAGGATCGTGCCGACCGCCTGCGGGTTGGCCTCCTTGATCGCGGCGATGTCCATGCCCAGCTGGAAGCCTGGACGGCGCCATGGCACCCAGACCACCTTGCCGCCGAAGATGTCCTTGGTCAGGGCCTCCCCGTCGGCGGCGGTGGCGATGGCGATGCCGGAGTCCGGGTGCAGGTGGTCCACGTGCGCGGCGTCGACCAGGCCGTGCATGGCGGTGTCGATCGACGGGGCCGCCCCGCCCTTGCCGTGCAGGCAGTAATCGAAGGCGGCCACCATCTCGTCCTCGCGGTCCACCCCCGGGTAGGCCTGGACCAGGGAGCGCATGCGGTCCAGCCGCAGCACCGCCAGTCCGCCCTCTGTCAGGGTGCCCAGGTCCCCGCCGGAGCCCTTCATCCACAGCAGCTCGACGTCCTCGCCGGTGACGGGGTCGGTCTGGCTGCCCTTGGCCGAGGTGTTGCCCCCGGCGAAGTTGGTGTTGCGCTTGTCCGCCCCCAGGCGGTTCGAGCGGGCAATCAGGTCCGCAACGGTGTTGTTCGTCATTTCTCTTATGCTCCCCATCCGGCCTGCTGGCCGCCTTGGCGTTCGGTGTTGATCTTGTCCTGGTAGCCGCTGGCGCGGTAGGCGGCCATCGGGTCCGCCGGCAGGCCCCGGCTTTCGCGCCATTCGGCCAGGCCGGGCCGGACGTCGGTGTAGAAGGCATCCATGAAGATGCTGTTGGCGGCCAGCACGTCGCCGGCCCGCTGGGCCTCATCCAGCGCCGCGGTGTCCACCAGCAGCGCCCGGGCCGTCATTTCCTGCACATTGAGCACCGAGCGGATCTGGCCGGGGATCTTCTCCTCCAGGTTGTGGCACTGGTCCAGCATCAGCGCGACGCCGCTGTCCGGGCCGAAGCCGTTGCCGCGGACCACCTCGAACATGATCCGGAACAGCTGGAAGGGATCGGCGGATCCGACGATCAGGTCGTCGTCGGCGTAGAAGCGGGAGTTGAAGTCGAAGGACCCCAGCTTTCCGAGCCGCAGCAGCTGGGCGACGATGAATTCGATGTTGGTGCCCGGGGCGTGGTGGCCGGTGTCCAGGCACACCATTGCCTTCTCGCCCAGCTCCAGGCAGTGGGCGTAGGAGGTTCCCCAGTCGGGAACGTCGGTGTGGTAGAACGCCGGCTCGAAGAACTTGTACTCCAGGACCATCCGCTGGTGGTCGCCGAGCCGGTCGTAGACCTGCCGCAGGGACTCCTGCAGCCAGTCCTGCCGGGCGCGCATGTTCCCCTGGCCGGGGTAGTTGGTTCCGTCAGCGAGCCAGATCTTCAGGTCGCGCGAACCGGTCTGGTCCATGATGTCGATGCATTCGAGCATGTGGTCCACGGCCTTGCGGCGCACGCCCGGGTCGCTGTGGGTCAGGGAGCCGAACTTGTAGTCGTCGTCCTGGAAGGTGTTGCTGTTCACCGTGCCCAGCGCGATCCCCAGCCCCGCGGCGTGCTCCTTGAGCTTGCCGTAGTCGTCGACCTTGTCCCAGGGGATGTGCAGGGCCACCGCCGGCGCCAGGCCGGTCAGCTCGTTGACCTTGGCGGCGTCGGCGATCTTCTCCTCGACCGTGCGCGGGGTCCCGGCCGTGGCGAAGACCTTGAAACGGGTTCCCGAGTTGCCGTAGGCCCACGAGGGGACTTCGATGGCAAGGCCCTCCAAGCGGGCCGCGATGCTGGACAACGTTGTCATGGGGGCGAACTCCAAAATCCGGGGGCGGACGATCCAAGGGGTTGGCTGCGGGTCCGCAAGGGACCCCTCTGCCTTTTGAATCGTTTCATAAATACGTTTCAAAAGTAGGCAATTTCTAGTAGTGTGTCAAGCGTCATATTCGGAAAAATGCTCAGGAGCCGGAAAATGCGTCCAGCCAGCGTCAAGGACGTCGCCGACCGTGCCGGAGTCGCCGTCGGGACGGTTTCGAACGTGCTCAACTACCCGGACCGGGTGTCCGCGCGCACCCAGGAAAAGGTGCAGCGCGCCATCGAGGAACTGGGCTTCGTGCGCAACGACGCCGCCCGCCAGCTGCGGGCCGGGCGCAGCCGGACCATCGGCATGGTCCTGCTCGACGCCGCCAACCCGTTCTTCGCCTCGGTGGCCCGCGGGGCCGAGGACGCCGCCGCCGTCGCCGGCAGCAGCGTGATGTTTGCCAGCAGCCGCCACGATGCCCGGCGCGAGGCGCGCTACATCGACCTGTTCGAGGAGCAGCGCGTGCAGGGCCTGCTGGTCTCGCCGGTCGGCAGCATCGCCGCCCGCGTGGCCGAGCTGAAGGCCCACGGGCTCGTCGTCGTGCTGCTGGACCGCGAAGGCGACCCCGAGCTGTACAGCTCGGTGTCGGTGGACGACGTCCACGGCGGGTACCTGGCCGCCTCGCACCTGGTGGAGACGGGACGGACGCGGATCGCCTTCGTCGGCGGCGGCCGGCACCTGCAGCAGGTCGCCGACCGCCTCCGGGGCGCGGAGAAGGCGGTCGCCGAGCACCCCGGCGTGTCCCTGGAGTTCCTTCCCACCGAGGAGCTGAACGTCCTGGCCGGCCGGGAGGTGGGCCAGGCGCTGGTGCGGCGCTCCCGCGCCCTCCTGCCGGACGGGGTCTTCTGCGCGAACGACCTGCTGGCCACCGGCGTGCTGCAGTCCGTCCTGCTGGCCGAGTCCCTGGAGGTCCCCCGGGACATCGCGCTGATCGGCTACGACGACATCGACTTCGCCAGTTCCGCGATCGTGCCCCTGTCCTCCATCCGCCAGCCGGCCGAGGAGATCGGGCGCACGGCCATCCGCCTGCTGGCCCAGGAGCTGGAGGATCCCCAGGCGCCCCACGAGCACGTGGTCTTCAAGCCGGAGCTGGTGGTGCGCGGCAGCACCGGCGCCGCCCGGCCGAAGGTCTAGCGCCCGGCGCATGGCGCGGCGCCCGGTGCAGGGCGGGCGACGGACACGGCGCGGGGCGGAGGGACCGTTACGGTCCTTCCGCCCCGCGCTTTATGCCCCGCCCAGCTGGTCCTCGAGGTTGAAGACCTCCTCGAGCCGCACGAAGCCCTCGTCCGGGGCCCCGTCCAGGTCCTCGAAGAACTCCCCCATCTCCGCCTGCCACCGGCCGTTGACCTCGGTGGCGGCCATGGCCGCCTGCGCCGCGGCCAGGTCCTCCGTCTCGAAGTAGCCGATCAGGAGGCCGTCGGGCCTCAGGAACAGCGAATAGTTGTGCCATCCGGACCGCTGGAGGGCCTGCAGCATTTCCGGCCACACCGCCGCGTGGCGCCGCTTGTACTCATCGATCCGCCCAGGCTTGACCTGGAGCTGGAAGCAGATTCGTTTCATTGTCCCTACCGGTCTCGTTTTCCCGACCTGATTCACCGCGTGGGGCCCGGCGGGCGGACACTGTCCGCCCGCCGGGCCCCACGCGACCCGCCTGCGCGGCTAGAAGTCGTAGTCGTCGATGTTGTCCTTGTTGAAGACCGTCGGCGGGCCGACGATGATGATGCCGCCCTCTTCAACGGTGCGCTCGCCCAGGTCGCCGGCGGTGAACTTGTCGCCGGCCGCGCCGGTGATGGTGCCGTCGGCCAGGGCCTTGCCCGCGAAGGCGGCGACGTAGCCCAGCTGTGCCGGATCCCAGAGCGCGAACTCCGTGACCGTTCCGTCCTTGACGAAGTCGCGCATCTCGTTCGGCAGGCCCAGGCCGGTCAAGGCCACCTTGCCCTTGTATTCGGACTGGGAGAGGTAGCGGGCCGTGGCCGCGATGCCGACCGTGGTCGGGGAGATGATGCCCTTCAGGTCCGGGTAGGCCTGCAGCAGGCCCTGGGCCTCCTGGAAGGACTTGGTGTCGTCGTCGTCGCCGTAGACCTTGGCGACCAGTTCGATGTCCTTGTACTCCGGGTTGGACTTCAGCTCCTCCTCGATGAACTTGATCCACTCGTTCTGGTTGGTGGCGTTGGCCGTGGCGGAGAGGATGGCGATCTGGCCCGAGCCGCCGATCTGCTCGGCGATGAGCTCCATCTGGATCAGTGCCACGTCCTTGGCGACCACCTGGTTGATGAAGACGTCGCGGCAGTCGGGGTTGGTGTCAGAGTCGAAGGACACGATCTTCGCTCCGGCGGAGCGCGCCTCCTGGAGCGCCGGGCAGACGGCGTCGGGGTCGTTCGCGGCGACGGCGATCACGTTGGTGCCGGCCTGGGTTTCGGCGTTGATGAAGGACACCTGGCTCGAGGCGGAGGCCTCCAGCGGTCCGACCACCTGGTTGCTGGCGAACCCGGCTTCCCCGGCTCCGGTCTTTCCGCCGCCGAGGACCACGTCGGTGTAGGGGTTGTTCAGCTGCTTCGGAATGAAGGTGATGCTCTGGTCGCCTCCCGCGGCGGGGCTGCCTTCCGCATTGGACTCTCCGGAGGCTCCGCAGGCCGAGAGGGCCAGGGCCGCGACGGTGGCTACGGCGGCAAGCGACGCCAGGCGCCCTCCCCTGCCGGCAGTGGTGTGGATGAACTTCATTGTTTTCCCTCTCTTGTTCTGGTTCGCGCCGGGCATTGGGTTGTCCTAGGCGCTTGCCGCTGTGGGTGCGGAGTGGTTGAAATTGCGGCGGACCCGCCGGTTGTGCCGCCACTGCTTGATGGCCGCTCCGATGCTCGGGGCCACCACGGACACGATGAGCAGCAGGCCGGTGACGGTGATGAGGACGACGTCGGAGACGCGGCCCAGGCGCAGGGCGTAGTTCAGGGTGCCGATGAGCAGCACGCCCGCGATGACGCCGGGAATGGATCCCTTGCCGCCGAAGATGGAGACCCCGCCGAGCAGGACGGCGGCGATGACCGCCAGCTCCAGCCCGGAGGCGTTGTCGCTGCGGGCGCTGGAGTAGCGCAGCGTCCAGAAGATGCCGGCCATGGCGGACACCAGCCCGGAGGCCAGGTACAGCCAGAACTTGCTGCGGGCCACGTTGATGCCCACGAAGGTCGCGGCTTCCTTGCTGAAGCCCATGGCGTAGAGGCCACGGCCGAACGGGGTGAAGTGCAGCAGGATCCCGAAGAACAGGACCACCGCGACGACGCCGATCATCACCGTCGGAATGCCGCTGCCCCCGAGCTTGGAGGTGAAGAAGGAGGTCAGCTGGGTGGGGAAGTTCGCCACCGCGTTGTCGCCGATGACCACCAAGGCGAGGCCGCGGAACAGGGCCAGCGTGCCGATGGTGACCGCCAGCGAGGGCAGTCCGACGACGGCGATCAGGAACCCGTTGAACACGCCGGCGGCGGTGCCCACCAGCAGGCTCAGCACCAGGACCAGCCCGATGTCCATCCCGCCGGCCCACAGCACGCCCATGCAGGCGCTGGTCAGGCCGGCGATGCTGGCCACGGACAGGTCGATCTCCCCGGTGATGATGATCAGCGTCATCGGCATGGCGATCAGCAACACCGGAATGACGTCCAGCAGCAGGAAGCCCGCGGTGAGCGGCGAGGCGAAGCGCGGAATGGTGAGGGCCGCGTAGATCAGGAAGGCGGCCAGCAGGTAGATCATGACGGCGTCGCGGCCCAGCAGGATCCGTGCGGCGCCGGTGCGGCCCTTGGGCTCGCTGGCCAGGGTGGTGGTGCTGTCGACGGCGGTCTTAGACATTGCGGGCCTCGCTAATCCTCAGTTTCTTGGCGGTGCGCAGGCTGGCGACGCGGTCGATCACGATCGCCGCCAGGATCAGCACACCCACGATGGCCTGCTGCCAGAACTTGTCCACCCGCAGGGCCGTGAGCGAGCTGGTGATGGTGGTCAGCAGCATGGCGCCGAGGGCCGCGCCGACGACGCTGCCGCTGCCGCCGAAGATGGCCACGCCGCCGACGACCGCCGCGGCGACGACGTCGAGCTCCATGCCGGTGCCGGTGGTGGCGCCGACGGAGTTGAAGCGGCTGGCGTACAGCACGCCGGCCAGGCCGGCCAAGGCTCCGTTGGCCAGGAAGGCCAGGAAGACCCGCTTGGAGACGGGAAGGCCGAAGAGCTTGGCGGCGTCCGGCTCCGAACCGATCGCGTACAGGTCGCGGCCCGGACGGGTGCCGGCCATGTAGATGGCCACCGCGGCGACCACAACGATGGCCAGCAGGGTGATGATCGGGATCCCCAGGATCGTGTCGACGGACAGGGCGCCGAATTCGGCCGGCCGGTCGCCGGCGAAGTACTGCGTTCCGCCGGCCCAGGCGTTGTTCAGTCCCCGGTACACGTACAGGGTGCCGAGCGTGATCACCAGCGCCGGAACCTTGGCGAGGGTGACCAGCAGGCCGTTGACGGATCCCAGCACGGCCCCGAAGACGATCCCGATCAGCAACACCAGGGCGATGGGCATTCCCGGGGCGGCAGCGAAGATCGAACCGGTCCCGAACGCCACCAGGCCCAGAATGGATCCGACGGAGAGGTCGACGTTGCGGGTGATGATCACCACGGCCTGCCCCGCGGCCAGGATCATCATGATCGTTGCATTCAGCAACAGGTCCTTGACGCCCTGCGGGGAGAGGAACAGCGGGTTGTTCAGGTAGGTGATGAGCACCAGCAGGACCAGCGCGGTGATGACCGGCAGCTCGCGCATCGTCAGCAGGGAAGCCAGGGCGCCCTTGCCGCCTTCGCCCTTGCCCGCCGCCGGCCGGGGGCGGCCGGTTCCGGGCTGTGCGCCGGAGGGCCGGGTGTCTGTGTTTGTGTTGTCCATGATTGCCTTAGTTGGTTGCGCCGGCGACGGTGGCCGCGTGCATGACGGACTCCGGGTTGGCCTCTTCGCGGCTGAGTTCGGCGGTGATCCGGCCTTCGCGCATCACCAGGACCCGGTCCGCCATGCCGAGGACCTCGGGCAGTTCGGAGGAGATCATCAGGATCGCGATCCCCCGGCCCGCCAGGTCGGAGATCAGGCGGTGCACCTCGCTCTTGGTGCCGACGTCGATGCCGCGGGTGGGTTCGTCGATGATCAGGAAGCGGGGTTCGGTGGCCAGCCACTTGGCCAGGACCACCTTTTGCTGGTTGCCGCCGGAGAGGGTCGATACCGCATGTTCGGGCGAGCCGGCCTTGACCTGCAGGCGCTTGCTCCATTCCTGCGCGGCCCGGCGTTCGGCGCGGCCGTTGATCAGCCCGGCCTTGGCGAACCGCTTGCGCAGGGTCAGCGTCACGTTGCGGGCCACGGACAGGTCCATGACCAGGCCCTGCTTGCGCCGGTCCTCGGGAACGAAGCCCATCCCGGCGTTGATCGCGGCCTGGGGGTTCCCGCCCTTGAGCGGCTTGCCCCCGAAGACGACCTCTCCGGAGTCGTACGGGTCGATGCCGAAGACCGCCCGGGCGACCTCGGTGCGGCCGGCCCCGACCAGCCCGGCCAGCGCCACGATTTCGCCGGCGCGTACCTCCAGGTTGATGTCCCGGAAGACGCCGGCCCTGCTGAGGCCGCGCACGGACAGGACGGGGGCCCCGATTTCGGCCGGTTCCTTGGGGAAGAGCTCGGCGATGTCCCGGCCGACCATTTCCCGCACGATCCGATCGACGGTCACGTCCTCGGTGACGTGGGTGGAGACGTACTTGCCGTCCCGCATCACGGTGATCCGGTCGCAGAGGGCGAAGACTTCCTCGAAGCGGTGGGAGATGAACATGAGTCCGGTGCCCTTGTCCCGCAGCCCGCGGGCGACGGCGAAGAGCCTCTCGACCTCCACCCCGCTCAGGGCCGCCGTGGGCTCGTCCATGATGAGCACCTTGGCGTCCAGCGAGATGGCCTTGGCGATCTCGATGATCTGCTGGTCCGCGATGGACAGCCCCTCCGCCACCCGGGCGGGGTCGATGGCCACGCCGAGCCGGTCGAACAGCGCGGCCGCCTGGCGGCGCATTTCGCCCTGGCTGATCAGCCCCAGCCGGCCCTTGGGCTGGCGGCCCACGAAGATGTTCTCCGCGACGGTCAGGTCGGGGAAGAGCGTGGGCTCCTGGTAGATGACCGAGATGCCGGCGGCCTTGCTCTCCGCCACGTTGCGGAAGGACACCGGTTCGCCGCCGATGCGGAAGTCCCCGGAATCGGGCTGGTGCAGCCCGGCCAGGATCTTGACCAGCGTGGACTTGCCGGCGCCGTTCTCCCCCATGAGGGCATGGATCTCGCCCTCGCGGATTTCGATCGTGCCGTCGGCCAGGGCCACCACCGGGCCGAAGGTCTTGGCCGCGTGGGCCAGGGACAGCGCTACGGTGGACTGCCCGTGGAGATCAGGGTCTGTTTGCATGACCTGCTCATCGTGTGGAACTTGCATGGAGTGAACCGCACCTTCGAGGACTGGATTCGATTCTGAAGCGAATCAGGATTATGAAACGATTCAGAATGAGCTGTGACTTGAATCATAATGAGCCGTGTGACCCACGTCAACCTGATTTGCCCACAGTTTTGATTCGTTTCACAAGACGCCCGAAAGCCCGCAGCCAATCACCCCGCCGAAGGCCCGGGACGCGGCGGGCGCTTCCCATCGGAGCCTTTGCCCCGCACGATTCCCTCCCCGTGCTTCCCCGTGCATATCCCCCTGCGTTCCTCCCCGTGCATGTCCCCACGCACGCCGGCGGCCCCGCCTCTCCACGAGACGGGGCCGCCGGTTCCGGACGGCAAGGGCCCTTGACCAAGGAAGCGCCTGGCCCCCGAGGCGCGAAGCCCCGCCGGGCCGCGCACCGGCCCGCGTTATCCTCCCAGGATCCTCGCCTTCTGGGCCGCGAATTCCTCCTCCGTCAGGATCCCCTGCTCCTTCAGCGCCGCAAGGTCCTTGAGCTGGCCGACGATGTCGCCGCCTGCCGCGGCCGCCGGGGCCGCCGGGGCCGCCTGGGCGGGCGGCGCCGGCTGGGCGTACTGCGGCGGCGCTTGCTGGGCCATCTGCTGCTCGTACATTTGCGCCTCGTAGGCCTGCTGTTGCTGGGCCGCGATCGCGGCGTCCTTATCGGCGAACTTCGAAGCCTGGCGGCGCTGGACACGGCCGCTGACCGCGGTTGCCGTCCCGGCAACAACAGCCGTCCGCGCAACACCTCTCAGTAGTCCCATGATTTTCTCCTCTCTGGTCAATTCCGGTGTGTCAGGTGGGCGAAGACTCGGCCTCGAGGGCCTCGAGTGCCTCCATCACGTCGGGGGCAGGGATGCGCGTGCTCGCGACGAGCTCTCCCCCGCTGTCGCGCACGGCCGCCACGAACGGCGCCGCCCAGATGTTCTCGTAGACGATCAGCGCGGCCACCCGTCCGGGCAGGATCGCGCCCGCCGCCTCGGCGACGTCCTCCTCCCCGAGGAGGCCGGATTGGGCGCCAGCGAAGTAGGAGAACGCCTCCCCCGGACCGCCCGGGTCGGTGAGCTCGAGCACCTGGACCGAGCCGTCCTCGTCCTTCGCCACGATGAGGAGATCGAAGATCCGAACCACGCCCTGCTCCACGAGCTTGATGAGTTCCTCGCTCGGTCGTCCCGTCAATCCCTCCAAGGGGAACTCGAGGAGTACAAAGTCGACCGGTCCGTGGGCCTCGGTCTGCGGTGTGCTTGTCACTGGCCTTCCTCCGTTCTGCTTCCGGCGCGCTTCCAGGCACGCTGGTGCCAGTGTGGGCCCGTCCCGGCCGGGCGTCACCACCCGCGCCGGATGATTCCGACGCCGGGCAGGCCGCCGTCGCCACCGATCCACCGCCAAACCCGTCGGGGCGGGCCGGAGTGCTGGACGCTGGAGGCCAAACTCTGGTGGATCGATCCGCCCCGGGGTATCACTGGAGGATGAAGAGGGCGCAGCGAGGGGGCCGGACCCTGGTGCCCATCCTCGGCCAACTCCGTTCCTACGACCGCACCTGGCTGCGGGGCGACCTGATCGCCGGGGTCACCGTCGCGGCGCTGATCGTTCCGAAAAACCTCGGATACGCGGGCATCGCGGGGATTCCGCTGCAGAACGGACTGTATGCCGCGGCGGCCGGCGCGATCGCGTACGGGATCTTCGGCACCTGCCGGCAGATCTCCATGGGCCCCAGTTCGGGCCTCGCGGCGGTGGCCGCCAGTGCCGTGCTCGCCGCTGGCCTCACCACCCCCCAGGATGCCGCCTCCTTCGTGGCCGGGATCACGCTCGCCTCCGGAATCCTGTTCCTGCTGCTGGCCGTGCTCAAGATGGGCTGGATCGCGCAGTTCCTCTCGCGGGCCGTGGTCACCGGATTCCTCTTCGGCGCTGCGATCGACGTCGTGATCGGGGAGCTTCCCAAGCTCACCGGAACCAAGGCCACCGGCTCCAACCCGATCCAGGAACTGCGCTCGTGGATCGGCACGTTGGGCGAGGTGCAGCCGGCGACCGTGGTCGTGGGCGCCATCGCGCTGGCCGTCGTCTTCGGACTGCGGGCCGTGGCACCCAGGGTTCCCGGCGCCCTGGTCCTGGTCGTGGGCGGACTGGTGGCGGCGGAACTGTTCGACCTCGGCGCCCGGGGCGTGGCCCTGGTGGGCGAGGTGCCCAGCGGGCTGCCGTCGCTGGAGATCCCGAACCTCACCCTCATGTGGGACAAGGTGGGCATCGTGGCCGTCGCGGCGGTGGCGCTGTCCCTGATCGGCTTCTCCCAGACCGCCGGGGACGCGCGGGCCTTCTCCGCCAAGCACCGCTACCGGATCGACATCAACCAGGAGTCGACGGCCCAGTCGCTCGCCAACACGGCCGCGGGGGTGTTCCAGGGGATGCCGGTCTCGACGAGCCTGTCGGCCAGCTCGCTGAACGACCACTCGGGCGCCAAGACCGGTCTGGCCTCGCTCACCTCCGGCGCCACCGTGCTGCTCACGCTGATCTTCCTGGCTCCCCTCTTTTCGAACCTGCCGCTGCCGGTGCTGGCGGCGCTGATCATCGAGGCCGTGATCATGGGCATGATGAACGTGCGCGAAATGCGCCGGCTGGCCCGGGTGCAGCGGTTCGACTTCTGGATCGCGGTGGTGGCGATCCTGGGCACCCTCATCTTCGGCGTGCTCGCGGGCGTCGTCATCGGGATCGGGCTCTCGCTGATCTGGCTCGTCTCGGTGGCCACCCACCCGGAGATGCCCTCCCTGGGACGCCAGCCGGGCACCCAGGTGTTCCGCGAGACCGAGGGGCATCCCGGCGACGAACTGCTTCCCGACGTGGCCGTGGTGCGGCTCGACGGCGGACTCTTCTTCGCCACCGCCGACGCGTTGGAGGACCGCCTCCGCGACGTCATCCAATCGGCGCCCGAACTCACCGGCGTCGTGCTGGACTGCGAGGGGATCAACTTCGTCGACTCCCAAGGCGCGGCCAAGATGGCGGAGATCGCAAACCTCGCCGGCGAGGCGGGCGTCAACCTGCGGCTGGCCCGGCTGAAGCCGGCCGTGCGGGCGGTCCTGGAGAAGGACGGCGTGATCGAGCGCCTCGGCGCGGACAGGATCCACGGCAACATCCACCGGGCCGTCGAGGCGGAACAGGCCGCAGCCCAAAAACGGCGCGACGGCGAACCGGACTAGCCCTTCGGCGCTCCGGAAGGCGGGGAATTTCTGCGCCGCGGAGACGTTCGAATGAGCCAACCTTTGCAGGCGCTTAGAGGTTGCTTTGCATCAACACGAAGCTCTTTCAGGGCCCGTTCCGGCCTCAATATTCTGGGTCTTCCAAGCACTTCGGACCTCAGGAAAGGCACGATGATGGATGGGTCCGGCAGTAACCATGGCATGCCCGCAGTTCGCCGGTGCTCCGGCACGATCCGCACGTCGCTGGCCGGCGCGGCCTTCGGATGCGCACTCCTTTTGACGGCCTGCACTCCATCCGACCAGGGGAACCCGAGCGGCGGGCCGACCCGGGGCAGCCCGGGCACCGGCGTGCCCTCCCCCGTGCAGACCCCGGGCGCCTGCGTGGCCGCGGCCGGCGCGACGGTCCAGGACATCGATCCGGAGGACTCCCCGGTCCCACCCTGGAACAAGCCGGCCGGGCAGGAACTGATGGTGGAATTCTCAACAAGCCAGCTGTCCGCACGCTACGCGGGATTCGTGTCGGAGGCGGCCGCCATCTGGTCGGAAAGTCCCTGCCTGAACGCGGTGGCGGTGCAGGCGTGCTCCACCGGTTCAAATTGCGTGCTCCTGCAGGAAGATGCCAGCCGCTCCCGCAACACCGACGGGGAAATGGAGTGGGAAGACTCCGGGGACTACATGGAAAGCGCCACGATCACCCTGTTTACCCGCCCCCTGGATCGGGCCACGGACAACGGAGCCCTGGCCACCATCGTCCACGAAATGGGCCATGCCCTGGGTCTGGACCACCGACTGGCCCGCACCGACGTGATGAACTCCGTTACCGACAACACCACCAACCCGACTCCGGACGCCGTCAACTTCTCCAACCTCGTCGCCATCTACGGCTCGTAACGGCGGACAGCCCGGTTGGGCAGGCGGGACCGGATTGGACGCCGTGCCGTAGTCTCGAAGGTAGGGAGCAACTTTTGCTCCTGTAAGGAAGCAGCAGCACTCGCTTCCACCAAGGAGGACATCGTGTCCAACAAATCCCCACGCCAGTCCGCAACCAAGAAGGTTGCCGCCAAGTCGATCAAGGAAAAGCGCGCCGACAAGAAGGCAAAGGCCGCAGACTCCCTCGCCTCGGAAATCATCAGCGTCACCAAGAAGCGCTGAGCGCAGGTGTCGCTGCTGAGCGTCGGCGTCCTAGCCACAACGCGCAAGCCCGACGAGCGGAGGCTGCCGCTCCACCCGCTGCACCTTGAACGCATCGACCCCGTTCTGCGCGGGCGGATGATCCTTGAGCACGGCTACGGGGAGCGCTTTGGCCTGTCCGACGAGCAGCTCGAGCCCCTGGTCGGCCGGATGGCCTCCCGCGCCGAGCTCATCGCCGAGGCCGACGTCGTGCTCCTGCCCAAGCCGCAGCCTGAGGACCTCGCCGACCTGCGGGACGGCCAGGTCCTCTGGGGCTGGCCGCACTGCGTCCAGGACCGCGCCATCACCCAACTGGCCATCGACAAGCGCCTCACTCTCATCGCGTTCGAGGCGATGAACCACTGGGCGCCCGACGGCGGGTTCGGCCTGCACGTGTTCCACAAGAACAACGAAATGGCCGGCTACTGCTCGGTGCTGCACGCGCTGGAACTCATCGGGACCACCGGAGTGTACGGGCGCCGGCTCAGCGCCGTCGTGATCGGGTTCGGCGCGACGGCACGCGGCGCCGTCACCGCGCTGAACGCCCATGGCGTGCACGACGTCGAGATCCTCACCAACCGCGGCGTGGCGGCCGTCGGCTCGCCGATCCACTCCGTGCGGATCACCCAGATGGTCCACGACGCCGACGCGCCCCAGCTCAGCACGGTCATCACGGACCGCGGCCCCCTGCCGCTGGCGCCGTACCTGGCCGAGCACGACATCGTGGTGAACTGCACGCTCCAGGACCCGAACGCCCCGCTGACCTACCTCAACGAGGAGGACCTGGCGGCGTTTCGGCCGGGCAGCCTGATCGTCGACGTGTCCTGCGACGAGGGCATGGGGTTCAGTTGGGCAAAGATGACCACGTTCCAGGAGCCGATGTTCGACGTCGGCGACCACGTCCACTACTACGCGGTGGACCACACGCCGTCGTACCTGTGGGACTCCTCCACCTGGGAGGTCAGCGAGGCGCTGATGCCGTTCCTGCGCCCGGTGCTGGAAGGCCCGGCCGGATGGGACGCCAACGCGACCGTCCGGCGCGCCATCGAGATCCGCGACGGCGTGGTCGTCAACCCGGCCGTGCTCGAGTTCCAGAAGCGAACCGGGGAGTACCCGCACGTGGCCGCCTAGGACCCGCCTCCCCTGCCGGCACACCCGATACGCGCCGGATGGCGCCACGTCCTGCAACGTGGCGCCATTCGCCGTGCTCCCGTGCAGGCCTGCGGGCTCCGTCGGGCGGGGGTGTCATGAGCGGGTCTGGCTGGCCTCATACTTGCTCCGCGACCACACCATCCCCACGCCCGTCAGCAGGACGCACCACAGCAGGGACTGCCACCCGTAGTGCCCAACGCCGGTGCCCATCAGCAGCCCACGCACCGTCTCGATGAAGGGGGTGAACGGCTGGTACTCGGCCACCACGCCCAACCACGCGGGCATGGAATCCGTCGGGACGAATCCGCTGCTCAGGAAGGGCAGGAAGGACAACGGCATGGGCAGGTTGCTGGCGGTTTCGACGGTGTCGGCGATGATGCCGAGCGCCAGGCAGAGCCAGGTGATCGCGAAGGCGATCAGGGCAACGACGCCGAGCGCCGCCAGTGTCCCCAGCACGCCCCCTGCGGGCCGGAATCCGAGCAGCATCGCGACGGCCCCAACCGCCAGCGTCGCCAGCAGCGCCTGCACCACGCTGACCAGGGCGTGCGCGGACAGGATCGCGGTGCGGGAGACGTCCATCGTGGCCAGCCGGGCCGCCACGCCCTGCCGCATGTCCATTGCGATGTAGATCGCGGTGCCGGCGCCCCCGCTGCCCACGGCCATCAGCACGATGCCGGGGACCACGTACTGCAGGTAGGCCGCGACTCCGCCGTCGGCCTCCGCGCCGAGTCCCGCGCCCAGCATGCCGCCGAAGACGTACACGAACATCAGCAGGAAGACGACCGGCAAACCGATCATCATGATGACCATCGACGGGTAGCGGACCAGCCGTTTCAGGCCCCGCCCCGTCAGCGTCGCCGTGTCAGCGAGGGCGTACTGCAGGGCGCTGGATTCGCGGCCCGCGGCCGGTGCCGTCATCGTCGTCATGCTTCCTCCTGCGTAGATGCTTGGTTGGGGGCGCCGGTGAGCGCGAAAAAGACATCGTCAAGGTCCGGGGCCGCGGTGGTGACTTCGGCCGGTTCCACGCCGGCGTCCGCCAGCAGGTTCAGCACGCCGCGCACGGCCGTGCCATTGGCCGGTGTCGGTACGCGGAGCTCGAGCCCGTCGCCGGAGGCCGGCAGGCCGTCCGGAACGACGGCGGCCAGCGCCCTCCGCGCCCTGCGCGCCTGGTCTTCGGTGGCGAAACGAAGCCGCAGCTGCTCCTCGCCGACCATGGCCTTGAGCTCGGCCGGGGTGCCTTCGGCGACGATGCGGCCGCCGTCGAGCACGGCCACCCGGTCCGCCAACTGATCGGCCTCCTCGAGGTACTGGGTGGTCAGGAAAAGGGTGACACCGCCGGCAACCAGCGTGCGCACCACGTCCCACATGGCTCGCCGGCTGCGCGGGTCCAGGCCGGTGGTCGGCTCGTCGAGGAAGATGATCCGCGGGTCGCCCACCAGGGTCATGGCCAGGTCGAGCCGCCGCCGCATGCCGCCCGAGTAGGTGGACGCGGGCCTGCCGGCGGCCTCGGTCAGCTCGAATTGGCGCAGCAGGCGCTCGATCAAGGCCTCCCGCTCGCCCTTGGGCACATGGCGCAGACGCGCGATCAGCCGCAGGTTCTCGGCTCCCGTGAGGAGCTCGTCGACGGCGGAGAACTGCCCCGTCACCCCGATGGCCCGGCGGACACGGCCCGGCTCGTCCACCACCGAGTGGCCGCCGACCACGGCCGTGCCCCCGTCCGCGTTGATCAAGGTGGCGAGGATCTGGACGGTGGTGGTCTTGCCGGCACCGTTGGGGCCCAGCAGGGCGAACACGCTGCCGCGTTCGATGCTCAGGTCGATGCCGTCCAGGACGGTGAGATTGCCGTAGCTTTTGCGCAGTCCACGGACGTCGAAGGCGAGGTCCGTGGCGGTGGTGGTGCCAGTCATGTTTCCCCCTCTTTAGAGCACCGCCGCGCGGAACGCGCGGACGCTGCCGTGGTTGGTGCGGGCGGTGACCTTGAGACGGTCGGCGGTGCCGTCGTCGTCCCCGGGTTCGGAACCGGCCGCGTCGAGTTCGTTGCGGACGGCGCCGCCCTTCGCATCCAGGTCGAGCCAGGTGAGCGTGCCTTGGCGGATGCCGACCTCGATGTCGCCGAAGCTCGTCTCCAGGCTGGCGGTGCCAGTGACCGCGTCGCCGAGCCGGATCTTGCCGTAGGCGGCCCGGGCCTCGACGTCGCCCATGACGGTGCGGACGTCGATGTTTCCGTATCCACTGGCCACGGCGAGGTGTCCCATGACCAGTCCGACGGCGACGTTTCCCTGCGTGGCCTTGATCGTCGCGCTGCCGTACACCTCGCCCACGAGCACGCTGGACCCGGTGAGCCCGGTGGTGCCGCTGACCCGCTCGAGGCTGATCTCGCCGTGGACGGTCTTGGCTGTCAGTTCGGCGACATCACCGGCGGTGATGCCGCCGAAGGCAGTGGTGAGCGAGGAGGAGCCGATCGGCCCGCGGACGCGGATGTTGCCGTAGGACGACTTCACGTCGAGGCGGGACCGCTTGGGGACGCGGACATGCACGTCGATCGACCAGCCCTTGTTGACCCAGGTGCTGAGCATGCTCTCGCGCTTCTGGGTGATCGTCAGCCGGCCGTCGGCGAAGCCGACGGTGGTGTTCTCGGCCGCGCGGACGTCGGAAGGACGGTCGCCCCGGGTGGGCGTGATGTCGACGGTGACCTCGTCGACATCGTCGGCGGTGACCACCAACTCGCCCATCGCAAGGGTGATGGTGGCGTCGATAATGCCTGTGGCGGCGTAGGTGTACTGCATAAAAGCTCCTTACCGGACCCAGCCGGTGAATCGGGTGCCGCTGTTGGTGGGCGGCAGCGGGGCGGTCGTGGCCGGGTCGGTGAGGGCGGTGGCGACCGCCCGGACCAGCCAGGTGTTGACGGAGAGGCCTTCGCGAGCGGCGGCGGCCTCGGCCCTGGCCTTGAGGTTCTCGGGAAGGCGCAGGGTGGTGCGGGTCGTCCGCCCGTCGACGGCGTAGTCCGAGGACGATGCCGGTTCCTGGGTCAGGGCGGCCTCCGTGGTGTCAGGCGGCATCGGTGGTGTCACCACGAATTCCGGGTCCCGCCCGCGCAGCCTCACGTCGACCGAACCGGGTGCGAGCTCGGCGGTGATCTCGCCTGCCGCCTCGGACAGGGCCTCGAGAATGGCCAGCCGCAGGGCGGCATCGAGCGAACGGATCAGCCGGCGGGCAACCTCGCTCGCCTGCTCTCCCGCCAGTTCGGTGGCCTCCGCCAGCTGGTCCTGGACTTCTTGTACGTGTCGCGAAATATCCACGGCGTCAGCATGACACCACAGTGGTGTCATGCGCAACCCTCCACGCCGTCCGCCCGGAGCGCCCCGCGGTTGACCTTGACGCAACGTCAACTTCTACGCTGGTCCCATGTCCACTCAGTCGACTCGGTCCCCGCAGCAGACCTACGGCATCGCCGAACTGGCCAGGCAGGCCTCGGTCAGTTCGCGCACGCTGCGTCACTACCATCGGCTGGGCCTGCTGGTCCCCGCCCACATCGGCGCCAACGGGTACCGCTACTACGGGTGGGAGGAGGCGCTGCGGCTGCAGCGCATCCTGCTGCTGCGCGATCTCGGGCTGGGGTTGGAGGCCATCGGGGAGGTCCTGGACGGCGGCCGGTCCCCGGTCGAGGCCCTGCGCTCCCACCGCCGCTGGCTGGAGGCCGAACTGCGCCGGCTGGCCGCGATGGCGCGGACCGTGGACACGACCATCGAACGACTCATCTCTGGAGGCACCATGGAACCGCGGGAAATGTTCAACGGATTCGGCAAGAACCCCTACGAGGAGGAGGCCCGCGAGCGCTGGGGCGAGGCCGCCGTCGACCGGTCCAACGCGCGCCTGGCGGCGCTTCCGCCCGGCGGGCGCGAGGCCATGCTGGAGGAGGCCGTCGCCATCAACGCCGAGCTGGCCGCGTGCATGGCCGAGGGGGAACCCGCGGACGGCGAGCGCGCGCAGGAAGCCGCCGCCCGGCACTACCGGTGGGTGTGCCTGTCCTGGACGCCGGACCGGGAGGCGTACCTCGGGCTGGGGCGGATGTACGTGGAGGATTCGCGCTTCACCGCGTTCTACGACCAGCCCAAGGACTCCCCCGCCCGGCCCGGCCTGGCGGCCTACCTGTCCGAGGCCATGGACGCGTACGCCCAGCGCCGGCTGTAGGGAGGTCCGCCGCCTGCGGCCAGCTAGCGGCTGCGACCGCGCACGGCGGACCAGGACTCGAGGGCGTAGTAGGTGCGGCGCCGGTAGACCAGCGGAGCAGCGGACGAGCCGCCGTCGAGCACCTCCAGGACCTGGGCGGCAAGGACGACGCCGGTGCCCGCCGGCATCCGGGCCAGGGGCCGGCAGCGCAGGACGGTGCCGACGCCGCGGATGATCGGTTCGCCGGTGGGCGCGGCGTACCAGTCCATGTCGTACCCGAAGCGGTGCGATCCGGGCGTCGCGAACAGTTCGGCCAGCCTGCGGTTGGCGGCTGTAAGCAGGTGAACGGCCAACGTTTCGCCAGCGAGAAGGGCGGCCCCGGATGCGCTGTCGGCGGCGACGGACAATGCCAGCACGGGGGGCTCTGCGGACACGGAGATCACCGACGATGCGGTGATTCCTGCCGGTCCGTCGGGCCCCGCGGCGGTGACCACCGCGACGCCGGCGGGATGGCCGGCAAACGCGTCGCGGAATGCCGCGGCGAGGCCCAAGGATCGGGCGTGCTGCGGCATGGCGGCCATGGCGCCTCCTTGCGGTTGCGGGCCGAGAGGTCGGAAGGGGCTTGCCGCCCATGCTAGGACGGCCGGCTCCGCCGCGCCAGAGAACGGCCGGCGCCCCGGGCATCATGGCCCGCCGGATGCCGTGGGAGCCGGACGCGTCCGGCAGGAAATAGATTCCGGGGCGGCGCGGTTGTCGCCAGTGGACCCAATCCGCTGCGAAAGGAACTGCCCGTGCTGTTTTCCCCGTTGGCCCTCGGTGAGATGGAACTTCCCAATCGGCTCGTGATGGCGCCGCTGACCCGCCTCCGCGCCGGCCGGGAAGGGATCCCCGGTCCCTTGGTTGTCGAGCACTACCGCCAGCGCGCCTCGCTGGGCCTGATCGTCAGTGAAGGCACCTACCCCAGCCATGCCGGACAGGGAATCCCTGGACAGCCCGGCCTGGTCACCGAGGAGCAGCTCGAGGGCTGGGCCAACGTGACCTCGGCCGTGCATGCCGAAGGCGGCAGGATCTTCGCCCAGGTGATGCACGCTGGCCGCGTCAGCCACCCGGCGACCAACGGCGGCCACGAGGTGGTGGCGCCCAGCGCCCTCGCCATCGACGGCGAAACCCGCACCTACGAGGGCAAGCAGCCGTTCCCGGTCCCCCGCGCCCTGACCTCGGGGGAGTTGCCGGAGATCATCCAGGAATTCGTCCAGGCCTCCCGCAACGCCATCCAGGCCGGGTTCGACGGCGTGGAACTGCACGCCGCCAACGGCTACCTGCTGCACGAGTTCCTCTCGCCGGCTGCCAACCAGCGCACCGACGGCTACGGCGGGTCCCCGGAGAACCGGGCCCGCTTCGTCGTTGAGGTGGCCGAGGCCGTGGCGGCCGCCATCGACGCGAACCGCGTGGGCATCCGCATCTCCCCCGAGCACAACATCCAGGGAGCCTTCGAACTGGACGCGGCCGATGTCCGCGAGACCTACGGCCATCTGGTGGATGCGCTGGCTCCGCTGAATCTGGCCTACCTGAGCATCCTCCACAAGGATCCCGCCGGCGGGCTGGTCCAGGACCTGCGCGCCCGATTCAACGGAACCTTCCTGGTGAACACCGGATTCGGTGAGGTCACCACGCGCGAGGAGGCCGCGGCGCTGGTGGCGGACGGGCTCGCCGACGCCGTCGTCGTCGGACGCCCGGCCCTCGCCAATCCGGACCTGGCGCGCCGCTGGCGCGAAGGCCTGCCGGTCAACGAGCCGGATCAGTCCACGTTCTATGCGGACGGCGCCGAAGGCTACACCGACTACCCGGCCTACCAAAACTAGGGACCTGGGGCCTTGCGCCGGAAGTTCGCATAGTCAGGAACGTGCAACGCCGCCGGGACCACGAGGCCCCGCAGGTCAGACGTGCTGGTCCACCAGAATCGGATTGCCGTCCGGATCCAGCACGATGAAACTCGCCGGACCCGCCGTTCCCTCCTCCGCCTCCGCCACGAAAGGCGTGCCGTGGGCTTTCAGTTCCCGCTGGAGATCACGCACGTCGGTGAACGAGTCGAGCGCCTGCGCGTCCTGGTTCCAGCCGGGGTTGAACGTCAGCATGTTTTTCTCGAACATCCCCTGGAACAGGCCCAGGACGGTCTCACCGTTCTTCAGGATCAGCCAGTTCTGCTCGATGTCGCCCCCGAACTTGCTGAACCCCAGCTTCTCGTAGAACGCAGCCGAGGCCGCGATGTCCTTGACGGTGAGGCTGAGCGAGAAAGCGCCGAGTTGCATGTGTTAGTCCGTTCTCCGAATGATGAATTCCCCCGACCTTGGTCGCGGCAAGCCTAGGCCAGCGGCCAGCCGGGGCGTAAGCCTGACGGCGGATCCGGGAGGTGAATTCTGCCTTGCCCGCCCTGCCATTGTGACCTGCGGGTGGGCCATCACCCGGGTTGGCCGGGTTTATCTGCAATGATGCAGGAATGAGCCGATCCCACCTGCCCCGATCACGGAACGGCGGGCTGCGGATCGCGGTACTGGCCCACCTTCACCACCCCATCGCTTCCCCGTACGCGGGCGGCCTCGAGGCCCACACGGCACAGGTTGTCGCTGCCCTCACGGACCGCGGGCACGACGTCATCCTGTTCGCCAAGGCGGGCACGCGCGTGGCCTGCCGCCACGTGGCCGTCCTTGAGGGGCGATTCACGGTAGAGGGCTACCCGGACAGCAGGGCCATGGACCGCCAGCACGGCGTGTTAGACGGCGCCATGCGCACGGCCATCCGCAGCGCGCGCCGCGGGTTCGACGTCGTTCTGAACAATTCGCTCAGCCCCGTCCCGTACACCGCCCTGCTGGGGTTCCCCACGCTGAACGTGTTCCACACGCCGCCGCTGCCCCGCATCGTCGCCGTCTTGTCCGGCGAGGGCTGGACACCCGATCCTCGCCACGCCTATGTCAGCGTGTCCGAGTCCAACGCCCGTGCGTGGCGGCAGCACCTGCCGTCGCTGGGCGTCATCCACAACGGCATTCCGCTGCACCAGTGGGATCCCACCGCACCGCGGCGGGCCGGCCAGGCGGTCTGGACCGGCCGCATCACGCCGGAGAAGGGCACGCACGTGGCCATCGCCGCCGCCCGGCGCGCCGGGGTGGAACTGACCTTGGCCGGGCCGATCCATGATCCCGAGTACTTCTCCCTGATGATCGAACCCGAACTGGACGCCTCGATCCGCTACGCGGGCCACCTGGACCACCCCAGTCTGCGCACGCTGCTCTCCGGCGCGGAAGTGTTGGTGGCTTCGCCGCTGTGGGAGGAACCGTTCGGCCTGAACGTCGTTGAGGCGCTGGCCTCCGGCACTCCGGTGGCGGCCCTGCCGGCCGGTGCCATGACGGAGATCATCTCCCCCGCCGCCGGGGTGGTGGCCTCCCGCGCGGACGCGGAGGCGCTGGCCGAGGCGATCACCGCGGCCCGCAGGCTGCCCCACGGGGCCGTCGCGCTCGCGGCGCAGCGCTTCTCGATCGAGCACATGGTGGAACGCTACGAGGCCGAACTGCTGCGGCTGGCCGGTGGGGTCCCCGTGGCGGGTACGCGGCCCGGCCGAGGCGCGGCGGCCGCGGAGGCGCACGACGCCGAGCCGGCCGAGTCCGATCCGGCGGACCTGGAACGGGCCGATGAAAGCGCCGGCGACCCCGCGGCGGGCCATTGATCGCCGCGGACCCGGGGACGGGCCGCCGGCTCCGGTTGGCGTACTACGCCCACCACCACGGCACCGGGCACCTGCGCCATGCCCAGAACGTGGCCTCGCTGGACCTCGTCGACCTGCTGGTCACCAGCACCGGGCCCCGCAACCGGGCGCTGCTGCAAGGCCCGGCTGAGTACGTGTCCCTTGAACCCGACGTCCGGCCCGACGGCGTTCCCTTCGAAAACGCGCCGCCGCCGGAATTCCACTACGCCCCCACCCATCCCGCGATTCGCCGGCGCTTCGCGCAGCTCTCCCGGGCCTGGGCCGATTTCGGCGCCGACGCGGTGCTGGTGGACGTGTCGGTGGAGGTAGCGATGTTCGCCCGGCTTTCGGGCTATCCGGTGCTGTTTCGGCGCATGCCCGGAAACCGCACGGACCCCGGGCACGCCCTGGCCTACGGGTCGGCCACCCGGCTGCTGGCCTACTATCCGGCGGCCCTGGAGGATCCGGCACACCTGGCGGCCCACGGGGCGAAGAGCGCCTACCTGGGCATGCTGGCCCCGGCCAGAAGCCAGGCCGATGCCGCGCCCGCCCCCTTGCCCGCGCAGCCTTCACGGGCAAGGCGCCAGGTAGTGGTGCAGACCAGCCTCGGCGGCGGGGTGGGCCTGGACCGGATCGTCCGTGCCGCACGGGTGGCCCCGTCCTGGGACTGGCAGGTTGCCGGACGGGTCGACGGGACCACCCAGCCCCTGCCCGGCAACCTGCACGTGTTGGGTGTCGTCGCCGAGCCCGGTCCGTTGCTGGCCGCCGCCGATGTCGTGGTGACCTCGGCGGGCCACAACGCCATCGCGGCGTCGGCCGCGGCCCGGCGCCCCGCCGTCGTCATCCCGGAGGAACGCCCCTTCGGCGAACAGGCAGCCTTCGCGGAACGGCTGCGCGGCATCCCCGGCACGTCGGTGGCCTCTTCGTGGGAGGCCGTGCACGACTGGCCCGCCCTGCTGGAGGCCCTGGCGTCCGGTCCGCCCAGCGGGCTGGCCGACGCGCTGTTCGTGGGCCGGGAGGCCTTCCGCGACGGCTTTGCCGCCCTGCTGCACGACGCGCTCGCCGGAGAGGAACCTGCCGGCGACAGGTCGGCACGGGCGGGCTAGTACGCGCCGGCGTGGGCCGCGGCCTCGGTCTCCATCGCCGTGGGGGCGCGCAGCACGCGGATCGCGGACGACGACGGCGACCAGTCCACCAGTCCCAGCCGGGTGAACGCGCCCAGCCACCCCTCCATGGGCCAGGTGCCCCATTTCCCGTGGAAGACGGTCGCGTTGGCCACGATGTCCGCGAAGTGGTTCAGCGGCGGCCGGTACGACCCGTGGTGCTGGTGGAACATGGTGGCGCCGGAGAAGCCCAGGGGCACTCCGCGTTCGCGTGCCGTGAAGGCGAAGTCCGTGTCCTCGGCGCCGTAGCCGGTGAAGGATTCGTCAAAGCCGCCGATGCGTCCGAAGTCCGCGGCGTCGACGGCGAAGCCCAGCGTCCAGAACATCTCGTACCGTTCTGAGGGAAGCGCGCCCTCCGAGGCGTGCAGTCCGGCCCGGGCGGCGTGCGGCACGGAGTCGCGGGTGAGGGCGCCGTCGTCGGCCGGCGTGCCGGGCGGCAAGGGCGCGCGCAGGTACCGCGGTTCGGCCATGGCGATGCCGCCGAGCCGTTCGGAGTCCTCCGCCAGGATGCCGAACAGGTCCCGTGCCGGGATGCAGTCCACGTCGAGGAAGACGTACCGGCTCCCCTCCGCGTGGTGGGCCGCCAGGTTGCGGGCGCGGGCCAGCGGCAGGGTGCCTGTGCCGGGCACCTCAATACGAAACTGGCGGATGGGGATGCGGGACCGCAGGTCCTCCGTGTCGGCCTCCCCCATGTGTACGACGACGATTTCCCGCGGCCGCGGGGCCGCCCGGTTCGCGCCGTCGATGAGCCGGCGCAGGTGCTGCTCGCGGCCGCGGACGATCACCAGCAGCGAGACGCCATCGGGAGTCGCATCGCCTTGCATGTTCGATCCCTCCGTGGTGGCCTAGGCTCGACAGCCTATCGGGCATCGGAAGGGGAGAAATGGACGGCACGTCGTTCGGAGACACGATCCGGGTTGCCTCGATTCCCTACAGCCAGGTGTACATCCGCCACCTGGAGGCGGTGGACGGCGAGCGCGCGGCCCGGGTCAGGCGGCTGCCGGATCCGGATCCTGCGGGCGGGGGCAAGTTCACGCAGTCGGTGTGGTGGCCCCCGGTGATGCTGTCGGCGGAGTGGGTGGCGCTGCACCACGCCGAGTTCGATCTCATGCACATCCACTTCGGCTTTGACGCCATTTCGGCCGCGGACCTGCAGGCGCTGGTCGACGAACTGCGCCGGCACGGCAAGCCGCTGGCCTACACCGCCCACGACCTGCGCAATCCGCACCACGACGATCGGCGGGCGCACGATGAGCACCTGGACATCCTGGTTCCGGCAGCGGATCGGGTCATCACGTTGACGGAGGGGGCCGCCACGGAGATCCGTGGACGCTGGGGCGTGGAGGCGGTCGTGTTGCCGCACCCGCACGTTGTCGATTTCCCGACCATGGAGGCGCTGCAGGGCGCCCGGCAGCGCGCCGGCACGGACGCGGCGCCTCCGTCGGAACGGGACCCCTTCCGCATCGGCGTTCACCTGAAGAGCATCCGCCGGAACATGGATCCGGGGATCGTGGAGCCGCTGGCCGACGCGGTGGCCGGCCTCGGGCACGCCGAGCTGGTGGTCAACATCCACCGTGACGTCCTCGAGCCGGGAGCGAAGGACTACCGGGAAGATGTCGCCCGCCTGCTGCGTGCCGGGCACGCGGCCGGGCGGTGGGTCCTGGACGCGCACGACTACTACGACGAACAGGCGTTCTTCGGCTACCTGGCCTCGCTGGATGTCTCGGTGCTGCCCTACCGCTTCGGCACCCACTCGGGCTGGCTCGAGGCGTGCCGCGACGTGGGGACCTCGGTCATCGCCCCCAGCTGCGGGCACTACCGCGACCAGCACCCGTCCGTCGTCGAGTACGCCTATAACGACGGCGGCCTGGACGCCGCCTCGCTCCGCGACGCCGTGCACCGCCTCTACCGCCGTCGCCCGTGGCCCGCGCCCTCGGTCGCCGAGCGGCTGGCCCAGCGGCGGGAGCTGGCCGGGGCGCACGAGCGGATCTACGCGCAGATCCTGGCCGACGTTCCCTCGCCGTTGACCGGGAAGGCAGCCGGGAACGGCGTCTCCCCGGCGCCTGACGGAGACGGAGGCGGCACGACGTGAGTATCCGGATCGGGACGTCCGGCTGGAGCTACGACGATTGGGACGACGTCCTCTACCCCGCCGGCACCGCAGTCCGGGACCGGCTGAGCCACTATGTCCGCCGTTTCGATACCGTCGAACTGAACGCGAGCTTTTACCACTGGCCCCGGGACCAGGCGTTCGCCGGGTGGTGCCGCCGGTTGCCCGACGGCTTCGCCCTGTCCGTCAAGGCTCCCCGGGAGCTCACCCACGCGAAGAAGCTCCGCGCCCCGGAGGAGTGGATCGAGCGGATCGCGACGTCCTGGCACGCACTGGCCGACAAGCGCGGCATCCTGCTCGTCCAGCTGCCGCCGGGGATGGAACGCGACGACACCCGGCTCGGCTACTTCCTGGACAGGCTGCCGGAGTGGATCCGGGTCGCCGTCGAATTCCGGCACCCCACTTGGCACCACCCCGACGTGTATGCCCTGCTCGGGCACCACGGGGCCGCGTACTGCGTCATGAGTGGAGCCAACCTGCCCTGCATCCTCGAGGCCACCGCGCCTTTCGTCTACGTGCGCCTGCACGGGCCGGACCCCAATCAGCTGTACGTGGGGTCCTACTCGGACGCCGACCTGCAGTGGTGGGCCGGGAGGGTCCGCGAGTGGCAGGACGACGGAAGGGACGTCTTCGTCTACTTCAACAACACCATCGAAGGCAACGCCGTGCGCAACGCCGATACGTTGCGCGGCCTGCTCGGCCAGGCCTAGATCTTGAGCTTCGTGGTCGGGAAGCGTTTCCACGCCTTGCGGAAGGCGGCCTCGGATTCAGCCGCGATGGCCTGTTCGAGGGCGTGCAGGCGGCCGTAGCTGAATCCGTTTTCCGCATTGCCGGTCGCCCCGGCGCCGAGCCCGCGCAGGATGTCCCGGGCGACAACGCTGTCCTGGTGGTGGCCCAGGATCTTTTGGATCCGGTGGGAGGCCTTGGCCAGGCGCTCGGCGCGCTTGCCGAAGAGCGGGATGGCGGACTCGGCGGCGTAGCGCAGGCGTTTGGCGCTCTTGCGCGCCTCATGCAGGGCCAAATCGTGCAATGCCGCATCGTGGTCCCCCTCGCTGGTGGGTACCGTGGCCAACACGTCCCGGCGCAGCCGTTTCGCGTCGCGTTCGACGAGCTTGGGGACGGCCTTGCGTGCCGGCCGGGAGGCCTTGCCGCGGAGCGGGGGGTCCTCGAGAAACCCGTCCAAGGCATCGAGCAGGCCGAAGTAGCGGGCCCCGTCCATGGCGTGGAGGACCCACTCGCGCGCTGCCGTGTAGGTGGCTCCGAGTTCCTCCCCGATCCGCTGCGCCACGGGTCCCATGACCAGCTCGCCGGGTTCGTTGGCGACCATTTCGGCCAGCCGATCGCGCATCACCTCGGCGTCCCGCGCCTCTCCCAGCACCCCGGCGAGCCACTTGAGCTCGCCGCGCAGGCGGTTGGTGGCCTCGGGATCGAGCAGCTTGCGGTAGGTGGCCAGCGCCGAGCGCAGTTTGCGCGTGGCGACGCGCATCTGGTGGATCGCGTCCGGGGCATGGCCACGCACCAACGGGTCCTGAAGCTTCAGGTGCCCGGCGTGTTCGTGCAGGTAGCCCAGCAGTACCGCGGAGGCCGGCTCATCCAGGCCCGCGGACGGCGGTTCCGGCTCCCGATGGACCGGGTGGTCCCCAAGGGCCCTAGCCAGCTTGGACGCGTGCCCGGACGGGCTGGCCCCCGCCGCCACAAACAGGTCCCCCGCCGCGTCCAGGAGCGTGCGGTCCCCGGCGACAAGTTCGACCTCCCACTCGCGCCACGCGCCCATCAGCGCCCCGCCCTCGGCCTCGGAGCGCACCTGGTCGTCGCAGACCTCCGCCAGGACCCCGTCGTTGCCGCGCAGCCGGTACACCGAACGGCGCGTCGAGACCTTCGCGACCGGTTTCACCGGCTTTGCCCGCACGTGGACCCGGACCAGGCGCAGCAACTCCTCCGGCACGCGTTGCTGCCTGCCGTGCACAGGTTCGTGGATTTCCCGCCGCCCGTCCGGCCCCTCCGGGACCTTCAAGTGCCATCCGGCATCCTCGCCCCCGCGCCTGCGCCGCAACGTGATGCCGTGCCCGGCCAGAACCAGGTCCTCAGTATCGAAGTAGGTTGCCTTCAGGTCCTGCTCCACCGGCGGATCCACATCCCGCACCCCGGGCAGATCCCCCAGCGCCGGCAGCACCGTCCCATCCCCGACCGTGTACTTGCGCTCGATCTCGACCGCCGTATCCGGATCCATGCCGCCCCCGCCCCCGCCTTCGCCGCCGGCGCGTTGCCCGCGTGCCTCATCCAGCCGTGCCTTCGCATCACATCTTCCCCCCGCCGCTCCCCCAGCAACAGAGGGCCCCGTAAAGACTGCTACGTCCCCGCCGTGGGAGCGGAGAGGGCCTCTCCGATGGCCCGGCCCGCGACATCGGCATTGAGGTAGGCGGCGGCGTCGTGGGGAGAGTGTCCGTTGTCCACCCGATAGTCCTCGAGGGGCGGAAATCCGGCCGGGGCGGGGAAAAGCGGGGCAAGCCTCTTCACCAGCGCGACGACGTCGTGCCGGTCGGCAAGGTTCACCCATCGGGCAACCGCGCCCGGCCAGGAGCCCTTGCCGTTCACGGGGGCGGGAAGCAGCTTGTCGAAGACCACGTTGGGAATGCCGAGGGGGGATCCTGCGGTGAGAAGGAGCCCGACCTGCGGGTAGCGGCCCGTTGCCAGCAGCTCGTAGGCAACGACGGAACCCAGCGAGTGCCCGATGAGCACCCGCGTATCTGCCTGGATCTCCTTTGCTGCGCGGGCCATGGCCTGGTCGCGCACCTTTGGGTCGTTGAGATACGCCGTTGCCTGCCTCAGGTTGCCGACAAATAGGCTTTGGGCGACGTCCGCAAAGGTGGGTGATTTCAGCAGTCGGGCCAGCATCTCCTGGACACCCAAGGCGGCGAGGGTGGGCCGGCCGGTTCCACGCTCCGCGGAAACGTCCTGCCAGACCGCTTCCCTGTAGAACTCCCTTATGAGCTCGGCCTCATCGCCGTCGTCGGAGACCGGGGCCTCGCCCGCCGGATCCCCCGGTGCGCCCCGCGACGCCGCCGCCAGCCTCACCGAAGGCTCCCGGAAGAGCGATCCGAAGAAAACCACCCGCACGTCCGCACGTCCCAGACCGGCGGCCTCTTCCTGCCGGCCGGCGGCCTCGAGGCCACCCACGATCGCGGGCCACCATTCCTCGGCCAGTTGTGGACCGCTGCTGACCTGGTGGCCTATTCCGTGGATTCCCACTATGCGCGCCACAGCTGCCTCCCGGGCTCGAACCGTTCCTGGACGTTACCGTCCTTGGACCTTCGTGAGCCCATTCTGGCTGACCATCGGCAAATTCCTGCAGGCCCGGGCGGCCGGTTGCTCGGTGCCCTGTCCGGCGGCAGCCGCAGCGCCTCCGCGTCCCGTCAGAGGAGCCGGCCGAATGCCTCGGTCTGTTGCTTGTTTCCTTCGACGAGGATCTCGTCGTCCTCGTAGAGCACGGTTTGGGTGGTGGCCGGCTGCCAGCGCCCGTCGGGGCTCTTGGAGGCGACCACGGTGATGCCGTACTTGTCGCGCAGGCCCAGCACGCCCAGGGGCCGGTCCTGGGCCACTGCCGGGGGCCGGGTGCGGATGAGGATGAAGTCGCCTTCGAACTCGACGTAGTCGAGCATGCCCCCGCGCACCAGGTGCGCGACCCGGCGGCCCATGTCGTGCTCCGGGCGCACCACGTGATGGACGCCAAGCTGTTCGAGGATCTCGGCGTGGGGCTCGCTGATCGCCTTGGCCCACACGACCGGCTTGCCGAACTTCAACAGCCGCGAGCTGGTGAGGATGCTGGCCTCGATGTCCGAGCCGATCCCCACCACGACGACGTCGAATTCGTGGACACCGAGCTGGCGCAGCACCTCCTCGCGCGTGGAGTCGGCCTTCACGACGTGGGTGAGCTGCCCGTTGTAGGACTGGACGGTGTCCTCGCGCGCATCGATCCCGAGGACCTCGGTCTTCTGGGCCTCCAGTTCCAGGGCCAGGGCGCCACCGAAGCGGCCAAGTCCGATCACTGCCACGGATCCGGTGTCGGGGAGGCGGGAACCGGTGCGGGAGAAGAACTGCGACCTAGCCAATGAGCGGCCTTTCCTTCGGGTATTCATACAGCGGAGCGCGCGTGTCGGCGCGCAGCGCCAACGCGGTGCCCAGCGTAACCGGCCCGAGCCGGCCCACGAACATGAGCAGGATGAGGACGACCTGGCCGGCCGGCGGCAGCCCGGCCGTGATGCCGGTGGACATGCCGACGGTGGCGAAGGCCGAGACGACCTCGAAGAGGAGGCGTTCCTGCCCGAAGTCGCAGATCAGCATGAGGAAGACGGTCGAGCCGACCACCAGGGCAATTCCGAGCAGCACAACGGTGATCGCCTCCCGGTGCACGGCCCGGGAGAGCCGCTTGCCGAACACGTTGACCGCGGTTCCGCCGCGCAGCTCGGTGTAGAGGATGAAGAACAGCACCGCGAACGTGGTGATCTTCAGGCCGCCGGCGGTGCCGGCCGGGCCGCCGCCGATGAACATGAGGATGTCCATCCCCAGCCAGGACACCGGGTGCATCTGGCCGATGTCCACACTGTTGAACCCGGCGGTGCGGGTGACCACGGACTGGAAAAATCCGGCCAGGACCTTCTGCTGCGGGGCGAGGGGGCCGAGGGTGGCCTGGTTGGCCCATTCGACGGCGGTGATGAACGCGGTCCCGCCGGCCAGCAGCACCGCGCTGCCGGAGAGGACGAGCTTGGTGTTCATGCTCCAGCGGTTCGGGGTGCGGTAGCGTCGCCGCAGTTCGAACAGGACAGGGAACCCGAGTCCGCCGATGATTACGGCGGCGGCGATCGGCAGGCAGATCCATGGATCGCCGACGAAGCCCATGAGGTTGTCGGTGTAGAGGGCGAAGCCGGCGTTGTTGAACGAGGAAACCGAGTGGAAGACCCCTTCCCAGGCGGCGCGTCCGGGCGGATAGCCGTAGCCGGCCATGAACCTGGTCGCGAGGACAGCAGCGAGGACCACCTCGACGGCCAGGCTGACCTTCAGCACTCCGACCAGCACCGAGCGGACGTCCCCGAGTCCGGCGTTCTTCGTCTCCGCCGCCGCCAGGAGCCGCGAGCGCAAGCCGAGCTTCCCCGCCAGCAGCACGCCCAGCAGCGCGCCGAAGGACATGACCCCGAAGCCGCCGAGCTGGATCAGCACCAGGATGACGACCTGCCCGAAGGTCGTCCAGTACGTCGGGGTGTCCACCGTGATCAAGCCGGTCACGCAGACCGCCGACGTCGCGGTGAACAACGCGTCCAGGAACGGGGCGCCGCCCGGTCCCTGCCTGGACGCGGGCAGCATCAGCACCGCCGTTCCCAGTCCGATCGCCCCGAGGAAACCGGTGACGATGGCCTGGGCCGGGGTGGCCGGACGCAGGGCCCGTCCGGTCCGGGTGAGGAACCGGCCGGCGGGTCCGGAAGAGGCGGGCAGAAGACGGTGAAACCCTGCGCGCAGCCGGGCCCGGGCCGTCCTGGTCCGGCGGGCCCAGCGCGCCCTGATCAGCATGGTGCCGGTTGGCGACGGCCACGACCCGACCGGGCCCCGCCCATCCCGTCCTGCCTTGTGCCCGTTGTCATCCGACGTGGATCCCGGGCCGGTGCCCGGGCACGGGCTCGTTCTCGCGGATGATCTCCCGCACCACGGGGGCGGTGTCCCCGCGCCCGAGCAGCAGGTAGCGCATGAGGTGCCCCAAGGGGTTGCCCTCGGACCACTCGAAGTACGCGTGCGGCCTTACCCCGGTGGTGTCGCGCAGGGCAAGCAGGATCGCGGCGATGGCGTTGGGCGCGGCCGGGCTTTGGGCGCGCAGCACCCGGTGCCCGTCGAGCTCCACCCCGTGGACCTTCAGCACGTCGCTGAAGCCCGACGGATCGGTGATCTCGATCTCCAGGAAGATCACGTCCGCGCTCCCCGGCACCGGGGTCAGGTCCCGCGCGGCGCGCTCCTTCTCCGCGTACTCCGTTGTGTCCCCCGGCTGGGGGCGGTGGGCGATGAGGTTGATCCTGCCGTCGAAGTCCAGCGTGTCGGTGATGAAGCGCCGGGCCTCGTCGTCGAACTCGATCCGCTCCACGCGCAATTCGGTGGTCCGGGTGACCCGGGACACCAGGGAGACGGCGACGATGCCCAGGACGAAGAACGCGGAGATCATCAGCCCGTCCGGCCGCTTCATCTCGTTCGCGACCAGCGCGTAGAGCATGACCACTGTCAGGATCGTGAAGCCGGCGGCCGCGGCGCGCTGTTTGGCGCGGGCGGCGGAGATCGCGACCGCGACGGCTCCGGAGACCATCATGGCCAGGATACCGGTGGCGTACGCGCCGGCCTGGGCGTCGACGTCGGCCTTGAAACCGATGGTGAGAAGAATGCTGACGGCCGTGTAGACCAGCACCACCGGACGCACCGCCCGTGCCCAGTCCGGCGCCATTCCGTATGCGGGAAGGTAGCGCGGGACGATGTTGATCAAACCCGCCATCGCCGACGCGCCCGCGAACCAGAGGATCAGGATGCTGCTGATGTCGTAGACCGTACCGAACCCGTTGCCGAGCTGCTCGTGGGCGAGGTAGGCCAGGGCCCGGCCGTTGGCCTCGCCGCCCGGCTGGAAGGCCTCGGAGGGAATCAGCAGCGTCGTCACCAGGCTGCTGCCGATCAGAAACACGCTCATGATGCATGCCGCCGTCGTCAGGAGCTTGCGGGTGTTGCGGATCCGCGACGCCAGGCGCTCCTCGGGCGTGGCGCCCGTGGACTTCACGAGCGGCATCATGCTGACCCCGGTCTCGAACCCGGAAAGGCCCAGCACCAGCAGGGGAAAGGCCAACAGGGCCGGCCCCAAAACGCTCCCGAAACCGCCCCCGGAGGAAGTGAGGGCTTCGGTCCACGACGCGATGAAGCCCGGCGTGGTGGCGATGGTGACCAGGCCGACGGCGATGATCACCGCGTTCAGCGCCAGGAACACTCCCACCAAGGGGATGGCGACGGCCACGGCCTCGCGGAAGCCCTTCAGGAAGACCCCTCCCAGGATCAGCAGCATCAGTACGGTGATGGGCACCGCCTGCCCTTCCAGGGCGGCCGGGGCGTAGGGATTCTCCAGCAGGTGCACGGTCGCGTCCGAGGCCGAGAGGGTGATCGTGATGATCCACGACGTCGCGACGAAACCGAGCAGGATCAGGACGAAGACCTTGCCCCTCCAGAACGGAAGCAGCTTCTCCAGCATGGCCACCGATCCTTGCCCATGCGGGCTTTCCTTCGCCACCCGCCGGTACATCGGCAGCATCCCGCCCAGGGTCAGGAGCACGATCAGCAGCGTGGCGAAGGGCGACACCGCGCCGGCGGCCAGCGCGGCGATGCCGGGAAGGTAGGACAGCGTGGAGAAGTAGTCCACGCCGGTCAGGCACATGACCTTCCACCACGGCTGCACGTGGGACTGCCCCTCGGGGGCTTCCGGCCCCACGGGCTGTTCCACTCGATGCTCCAGCAGCCACCGGGTGAACGGCCCCCCCGGGCGGGTCTGGGGAGCGGGGGCCGGCAGGCTCGCCGGCATCGAGTAGTGGGCGGAGGTGGTCAAGGTGCATCTTTCTCTACCGCCGGGCCTGCGCTGCTCCGGTCCACGATCGGCCCAGCGCCCCGTTGGGGGCCGGGGCAACCGGGAACCGTCGTCCGCGCGGCACGGCAAAGGGACGGAAGACAGGAAGGCGGTTCCTGCGGAACGCGAGCGGCGGCGCCGCGGCACCGGTTCAAGGTTCACCGTTCCATCTCCCGGGAGCAGGTCCGTTCGCCTGCTGGACTCGGCGAGCGTAGCACCGGCGCGGGGGCCACAGGGGCGCAATCCCGGGGTTCTTAATGCTTTCTTAACGCCGGCGGAATCGGCCTGCGGAAAGGCAGGCAGAGCTTCCGGGCGCGCCCCTAGTCCTTGAAGCGGTAACCCATTCCCGTCTCGGTGAGCAGGTGGCGCGGGTTGCCCGGATCCGGCTCGAGCTTGCGCCGCAACTGGGCCAGATAGACGCGCAGGTAGGCGGTCTCCCCGGCATAGGCCGGCCCCCACACCCGCCTCAGCAGTTCCTCGTGGGTGACCAGCGCCCCGCTGTTCCTGACCAGCAGCTCCAGGATGGCCCACTCGGTGGGGGTGAGCCGGACAGGTTCGCCGTCGCGGGTGACGCGCTGGGCCGCAAGGTCCACCACGAAGTCCGCGGTTTCCACGACGGGGTCGTTCCCGGCCGCCCCTCTGCGCAAGGCCGCGCGCATGCGGGCCAGCAACTCGTCCATGCCGAAGGGCTTGGTGACGTAGTCGTCGGCCCCCGCGTCCAGGGCCTGGATCTTGTCGTTGGAGCCATGCCGGGCGGACACCACGATGACGGGCACGTCCGACCAGCGCCGCAGCCGGTGGATGACCTCCACTCCGTCGATGTCCGGCAGGCCCAGGTCGAGGATGAGCAGGTCGATCCGGTGGTTCGCCGCCTGGTCCAGGGCCCCTTGCCCGGCGAGCGCGGTGACGGTGGTGTATCCGCGGGCCTTGAGGTTGATTTCCAGGGCACGGAGGATCGGAACTTCGTCGTCGACAATCAGCACGGTCGGCATGGCACCTCTTCTGGCGGTACTGGGCGTTCTAGCGGTTCTGGGCGGTGGAGCCGGCGGACAGCGGCAGGCGGACGACCATGGTCAGCCCTCCGCCGGGAGTGGGTTCGGCGATGAGGGCACCTCCCATGGCCTCGGTGAAACCCTTCGCCACCGCCAGTCCCAGCCCGATGCCGGTCTGCGGGGTGGTGTCGCTGGCCCGTTGGAAGGGTCGAAACATGGCCAGGACGTCTTCCGAGGCGATGCCGGGCCCATGGTCGATGATGCGCAGTTCGCTGGCGGGGAGGTCCCCGATTCTGGCATTGCCGTACCCGCCCACCGACCCGGCCACCACCACTTCCGATTCCGGGGCATACTTCAGGGCGTTTTCGACCAGGTTGGCGATGACCCGGTCGAGCATCCCGGGATCGGCATCCACGGGAGGCATGTTGTAGGGCAGCAGGATCCGGACCCGGTCCGGGTCCGCTTCGCGCAGGGCATCGGCGACGGCGTCGGACCAGTAGACCGGCCCGATCAGCGGCGAGACGGAGTCCGCGGTGATCCTGGACATGTCGAGCAGGTTGCCGATCAGCCGGTCCAGGCGGTCCGCCCCGGATTCGATCGTGGCCAGGAATTCCTCCTGTTCCGCGGGGGTGAAGACGACCGACCTGTTGCGCAGGCTGCTGGACGCGAGCTTGATCCCGGCCAGCGGCGTGCGCAGGTCATGGGACACGGCCCGGAGGATCGAGGTGCGGATCGTGTTCCCTTCCGCCAGGCGCAGGTTCTCGCGCTGGCTGAGCGTGAGTTCCTCGCGCTGCAGCAGCGCCAGCAGGTGCGCCCCGAAAGCGCTAAGAAGGCGCCGTTCGTCCTGGTCCAGGACCCGCCCCGAAAGCGTCAGGGTCCTCTCCTCGTCCAGGCGCTCGACGGCCTCGGCATCCTCCGGGACCCCGCTCCCCGGCGTCCCGGAGAACGATTCGAGCCGCCAGGCCGAGGTGCCGGGTTCCGTCCCGTCCCGGACCCACAGGCCCGCCCCTTCCACCCGGAAATGCTCCCTGACCTGGTCCAGGAATGCGGGGACGCCACTGCCTTCAATCACCGCCCGGCGGCTCAGATCTCCCAGGATGCGGGCCTCGGCGCTGGCCAGGTGCGCCTGCCTGCTGCGCCGGGCCGACCGGTCCACCACCAGGGACACGGCCACCGCGACCAGCAGGAAGACCACCAGGGCCAGGACATTTTCGGCGTCGATCACGGACAGCGACCCGAACGGCCTGACGCTGAAGTAGTTGACCACCAGTCCCGCCAGGACCGCGGCCAGGACGGCCGGCCGCAGCCCGCCGACCAGCGCGACCGCGACGATGCCGGTCAGCTGGACCAGCATGTCGGTGGACAACTGGTCGTGCGGCAGCAGATCCAAGACCAGCTGGAGGACCGGCGGCAGGACGACGGCCATCACGAAGCCGACGGCCTCGCGCCGGCGGCCGAGCCGGGAAGGCTTGCGGACGGGAGGCGGACCTGCCGCCGCCCCTTCGTGGGGAACCAGGTGGACGTCCAGGCCGGCCGCGTGCCGCAGGATCCTCGCCACGGTTCCGCGGCCGACGTCGTAGGGCCGGGCCCAACGCGATCCCAACAGGATCTGGCTGGCGCCTCCGTTAAGTGCGAACTGCAGGAGGACCTCCGGTACGTCCTCGCCGCCGACCACATGGAAACCGCCGCCCAAGTCGTTCGTCAGCTTGCGCAGCCGCTCGAGCTCCGTGGCGGCCGGGCGGTCATCCCCGGAGCTGCGGCGGACATGCACGACGTCGAATTCCCCGCCGGCGGAACCGGCCAGGAGCCGTGCCGCGCGGCGGACCAGCGCCGCTCCCTCGGGACCGCCGGACAGGCCCACGACGATCTTTTCGCGCTTGGGCAGGGCGTCCTTCCCCTCGGCCGAGCGGTACCCCACCAGCCGCTCCTCGACTCGGTCGGCCAGCCACACCAGGGCCAGCTCCCGCAGGGCCGCGAGGCTCTCGGTGCGGAAGTCCCCGGCGAGCGCCGCATCCACGCGCTGGCGGGTGCCGTAGATCTTTCCCTGGCCCAGCCGGTCGCGGAGTACCTCGGGTGGAGCGTCCACCAGTTCGATCTGCTCCGCCGCCCTCACCGCGACGTCCGGAACCGTCTCGTGGTCCCCGGAGCCCGTGATCCCTTGGACGACGTCTGACAGGGATTCGATGTTGCGGACATCCAGCGTGGAAACGACGTCGATCCCGGCATCCAGCAACAGGGCCACGTCCTGCCACCGCGCGCGGCCCCGGCCGGCCGAACCGGCTGCGGTGGCGTAGTCGTCCACCAGCACCACCGCCGGCGCGCGCTCAAGGACCGCTCCGGCGTCCAAGTCAGACTCCCCCAACCCCGCGGACGGCGCCGGGCACCGTTCCAGGCCCTCCAAAAGGGCAGCGGTTTCGCTTCGTCCCCGCACCGAGGCCGCCCCAACGACGACGTCCACACCATCCCTGCGGAGCCTCTGCCCCTCTTCGAGCATGGCGAAGGTCTTCCCCGCCCCGGGGGCCGCCCCCAGAAAAATATGCAACCTACCCCGCGCCATGCCCCCCATTGTTCCCTCGTTCGGAACCCCAGCGCGAATGGCCCCGCCCGGAAGCACGGTTCACGACCGATTGCGCCGGTGCCTGGCGCGGAGTTCCCCGGTGCACCGGAGGAGAGCGCGCCGCACCCGGCGCCCCCAGAGTCAGGACGCCGGGTGTGTTCGGGACGCCGGGTGCGGTCTCAGGCAGCTCCTAGATGCCGGTCCCCCGGGGCCGGTCGTCGTCGGTGAGGTCCTCCGGCGGGCGCCCCTCCCGGTCAGCCAGTTCCTCGGGCGTGAGGATCCGGTCCGAGGCAGCCGTGAGATCGGTTTCCTCCACGGGCGTGGTGCCCAACGGCTCGACCGGCGGGATCCCTCCCACCGGCGTGGTGCCCAGCGGCTCGACCGGCGTCGTCCCCACCACAGGCGTGGTGGTCACGGGCGTGGCCACCACCTCGTCGTCGGAGTCCTTCTTGGCCGCCGCCGCGGCGGCCACTCCGGCGGCGGCGGCAGCCGCCACCCCCACGCCCGCCGCGGCCACCTTTCCCGACACGCCGGCCTTGCCGCTGTCCCCGCGCGAGGCAGCGGCGTCGTCGATGTCTGGCGTTCCCGCCGTCGTGCCTTCGTTGACGGACCCGCGCCAGGCCCCGGTGGCATAGCCTTCGGACTCGATGAACTCCTTGAACTTTTTCAGGTCGGCCTCGACCCGGTGCTCGATCACGTGGAGCTTGTCGCCGATCTTCTCCACCAGGCCTTCGGGCTCGTATTCGAGGGTCAGGCGCACCGATGTCTGGCCGCCTCCCACGTCCTCGAACGTTACCGAACCCGCGTTCGTGGCGCCCTCGGTGGCCGCCCAGGCCACCTTGCTGTCCGGGACCTGCTCAAGGATCCGCGCCTCCCACTTGCGGCGGACGCCGGCGACCTCGGCCACCCACTCCAGCCGGTCATCGCCGAGTTGCGTCACGCTCTTCACGCCCCCCATGAAGTGGGGGAAGTCCTCGAACTGCGTCCATTGGTTGTAGGCCGTGCTGAGCGGCACGTTCACCAGGACTTGCTTTTCAACCTTCGTGCTCATGACGTCTCCTTTGACGTGAACAGAGGATGGGCGGATGGGCCCGCGATTCCCCACCCTACTCCTCGCACCCGCCGCCCTCTAGGGCACAGGGATTCGCTTCCCCGCAGTCCCCTCTGGCCGAGCGCCGCCTGGACGGCAACGGTTTCGGACCGCGGAAAGGCCCCCTGCCCGGACACCCAACAATCCCGGGCAGGAGACCCCTCGCTACTTCGATTTAGATTGCCGAGGCAATCCAGATGATCAAGGCAATCGCAACAAGGATGCCAACGATGGTCCAGATCAGGCTGCTTCCACGCATTTTGGTTCCTCCATTCTCTCTGGTGAGCCCATTATGTGGTGCCAAGTGCGGCGCCGCATATGGGTAGTGCCCCGGCGAAACCGAGGTACCTCGCCCGCATCGATGCGGAGTTCATGGGCCCAAGAGCGCCAGTTCCTCGTCCATCGCGCGGGCGAAGGCCGCCCCGGGCACGTTCCCTGCGTCGAAGTGGATGCCGCAGCGGAGCCGGCCGGCGTAGGAGAGGGCCGCGACACCGAGCCGGACGTTGGCAGCGAGCACGCCAACCGGCCAGAGCGCAACGACCGGGGCACCCGCGAGGCGAAAGGTGCCTGCCGGGCCGGGCACATTGGTGACGAACCCGGCGACAAGATGCTGCCGCCGGCCGATGCGGTCCATGATGCGTGCGCCGACCGGGCCGCGCATGAACTCGAGCGTTCCCTGCTCCCTGGCCCGGGCCTTCTCCTCCCGGGTCTGCTCCGCGATGAGCCGGACGCGTTCGTCGGGTTCGACGTCGCCGAGGGGCAGCCGCACGAGCATGATCCCGACCTGGTTCCCCGCCGTCCCGCGGCGCCGCAGCGCGACCGGCACCGAGACGGGCAGCCGGGCTGGGATCGGCTCGCCGGCGTCGGACAGCACCGCCCGGTAGCCCGAGGCCACCGCAGCCAGCAGGGCGTCGTTGACGGTGGCGCGGAACCGCCGAACATGCTCCTCGAGAGCAGCGAGATCGGCGTCCAGGAAGACGACCCCGCGCTGCGGACCCACTTCACCGAGCAGCACCGTGGGGCCGACCTCGCGACCGCGCAGGGTCATGCGGATGCGGCGCAGGCCGTAGCGAAGCCGCCCCAGGACGTGCCGCAGGTCGCGCCGCGGAACCTTCGGCGCCGCTCGGACGGGAGGCACGTACGCCGGCGTCCCCGGCGATTCCGAGGGATCGAAGAGCTGCCGTACGATCCCGGCCGCCGCCATCCCGTCGGCGAGCGCATGGTGGATGCGCAGCACGACGCCGGCCTCCCCCACGGCTGCACCCGGCACCACGAGGATCTCCCAGAGCGGACGATCCGGTGCCAGCGGCACATTCATCAGCTCCCCGCACTTGCGCTCGAAGCCAGCGAGTCCGTCGACGGTCCCGAGAAGCCGGACGTGCTGCTCAAGGTCGGGCCGCGCCTCGACCCAGCGGTGGCGGCGGCCCGTGGCGACAGCCATCTTCCGCAGCTGGGGCAGCGCCTTGATCCGCTCGCGCAGGGCAGCGCGCAGGGCGGTCAGGTCGGGGGCGCCATCGGGATCGACGAAGCCGCCCGGCGCCAGCAGGCCCGCAACCAGGAACACGTTGACCTGGCCGGCGTGGTCAATCACCAGATTCGCCTCATCGACCGCCGGAAGCCGGTCCGTCACCGGGCGCATGCCAACAGGGTAGCAACCGGCCCTGCCCGCCACCGGGGCCGCATCGCGAGCTCCTCATCGTGCAGGCCCAGGTCAACGGGGGCGGCCACAGCTAGGAGCGGCGCCCGGCAGCGAGGGAATCGTCGACGTCCCGCACCAGCGCCTGCACGCGCCTTTTGATCTCGTTGCGGACGCCGCGGACCATGTCGATGCCCTGGCCTGCCGGGTCCTCGAGGACCCAGTCCTCGTACCGCTTTCCCGGGAAGATCGGGCAGGTGTCGCCGCAGCCCATGGTGATGACGACGTCGGACTCCTGCACGGCCCCGGTGGTGAGGATCGTCGGGAGGGCTCCGCCGATGTCGATGCCTTCCTCGGCCATGGCCTGCACGGCCACCGGGTTGACCTTGTCTCCGGGTGCCGAACCGGCGGAGAGCACGGTGATGCGGTCCCCGGCCAGGTGCCGCAGGTAGCCGGCGGCCATCTGGGAGCGTCCCGCGTTGTGCACGCAGACGAAAAGAACGGTGGGCTGGTTGGTCATCGGGTCATCCTTTGGGGGTTGTTTCGGCGGTGATTTCAGCCGCGGCCTGTTCGGCGTGGGGGTAGAGCAGGCGGATCAGTACCGCGGCGAGGACGCCGCCTGCCAGCTGCATGGCAATGAAGGGCAGGACCGAGGACGGGGCGATGCCGGCGAAGGTGTCCGAGAACATGCGCGCGACGGTCACCGCGGGATTGGCGAAGCTGGTGGAACTGGTGAACCAGTAGGCGGCGGTAATGTAGCCGCCGACCGCAACGGCAATCATGTCCCTGCGCCCGGAGCGGGCCGCACCGAAGATGACCAGCAGCAGCCCGGCCGTGGCCACCACTTCGGCCAGCCACAGTCCGGCCCCGGCGCGCTGGTGGGTCGACAGGGTGACGGCGGGCAGGTCGAACATCAGGTTGGCCAGCATGGCGCCCACCGCTCCCCCGGCGACCTGGGCGGCAATCAGCGCCCCGGCCTCCCGCCAGCCGATGACGCCCAGCCAGCGTTCGGCCAAAGTGACCACCGGATTGAATGCGGCCGAGACCGGCTGCAGGGCGATGATCAGGGCCACCAGGACGGCTCCGGTGGCCAGGGCGTTTTCCAGCAGCTGCAGGCCGGTATCGTTCGGGGACAGCCGGGAGGCGGCAATCCCCGAGCCCACCACGGCGGCCACCAGCAGGGCGGTTCCGACCAGTTCGGCCAGGGCCCGCCGGGCCAGGCCGCTCACGCGCCCGCGCTGGAGATGAGCTTGCCCAGCGAGTCCAGCACCTCGGCCTGGACCTTGTAGTAGACCCAGACGCCGCGCTTGCTGCGCTCCAGCAGCCCGCTCTGGTGCAGCACCTTCAGGTGGTGGCTGATCGTGGGCTGGGACAACTCAAAGGCTTCGGTCAGGTCGCAGACGCAGGCCTCCCCGCCCTCGTGGGAGGCCACGAGGGAAAGCAGCTGCAGGCGGACGGAGTCCGCCATGGCCTTCAGTAGTGCGGACACGCGCTCGGCTTGGGCGGCGGTCATAGGCTCCCGGGTCATGGGCGTGCAGCACGCGACGGTCTCCACGGGGGTCAGTTCAAGTACGGATTTCGACACACGTGAATATTGACAGATATCAATGTCTAGTGGCAACCTCAAGGACATAGACAATCATCTATATATAGGAGGCCGCCATGTCCCGCCTGCAGCTCGCCCTCAACGTCGATGACCTTGAGCAGTCGGTCGAGTTCTACTCCCGGCTCTTCGGCACCGGACCGGCCAAGCGCCGGCCCGGCTACGCCAACTTTGCCGTGGACCAGCCGCCGCTGAAGCTCGTGCTCATCGAGAACCCCGGCAACGGAGGCTCGCTCAACCATCTGGGCGTGGAGGTCCAGGACACCGACGCCGTCGACGCCGAACAGGTTCGGTTGGCAGGGCACGGCTTAGCCACCGTGGATGAGCGCGAGGGCACCTGCTGCTACGCGAAGCAGGACAAGTTCTGGGTGCAGAACACCCCCGACGGCGAACGGTGGGAGATCTACACCGTCCTGGCCGACAGCGCCACGTTCTCCGCCGCCTCGCAGGGCGAAGCCCAAGGCTGCTGCACCACCCCTGCTGCGGCCGGCAGTTGCTGCTGACCCCGCTGGCATGCAGCTCTTGGGCCCTGACTCCTGAACGGCTTAGGTCAACGAGTCGATGGCGACGGTGATCGCCAGGATCAGCGGGACGTCCTCGCCCTGCGCGACTTCCACGCCGTAGGACTCACGCACGCGGAACCACTTCTTGGAGATGGTGGCGACCGTGCGGCCATCGCGCTCGATCTCGTACTCGTGGTCGACGATGTTGCCGTGCGCCTTCAAATCGGCGCCGTTTTTCACGTCGATGGCGAAGCGATCCCGGAGCCCGACCAGCGCCTTGTGGACCGTCGCGGCGGTGTCGCCGCCGCGTTCGATGTCGACCTTGTCCCGGATCGAGAGCTTGCGCTCCTGGATGCTCGCCGCCTCGTTTCCCGCGGCGTCCTCCAGAACGAACGTGTCCCGAATTCGAACCGCCTTGCCATTGACTTTGTAGGCGCGTCTGCCCTGGTCGTCTTCGATCCAGTAGTCGTCTCCAATCGACAGCAGTTTCTCGCGCATCTGGAAGCGCTCGCCCACGGGTTCGTCAGGCTGGTGCCGCAATAGTCCCATGCCCACGACCATAGGTCCGCTTTGCCGGCGGGCGCCTCACCCGCGCCGGATGATCCGGACCGTGGAAGCATCAGCCGTGACCTCATCAGGTACTTAGCCGGCAACCGGCCCATCCCCCGCTGGACGGGTTCAGCCTTCGGCTTCGGCCTCTGCCTCTGCTTCGAGTTCGATGGCGAAACCCAGTGCCCTGCCAAGGTTGCCGGCTGCCGCTACTATCCGAGGGGTGCCGACGATGGGCGCAACGGCCACCAGTATTCCCTGGACATCCTCCAAGGTGATGCCGACGTCCATTGCAGTACCGGCGTTGAGCAGATAGGAGGCGGGCGGGGCGTCGACTGCCACGAGTGCCGCGATCCGGGCCAGCATCAACTCGCGGGGTTCGAGAGTGGACCGTTCTAGTGATGCGGCGGTGATCTGGGCGAGGGTGTCGCTGACTAGGTCTTCTTCGTCGGCCATGACCGTATCTCCATCTGGTTGCGGGGCAGAGGGCCGAGGGACCCGGTGAGACCGGATCGCCACGACTCCTCTTACAAACCTATTCCGCCGTGACAGAGGACGGCATCACCCGCAGGGGATGACCTCATCGCCAGATACTCGAGCCATGACCAGGAGGAAAGATGCTACACGGATCAATGGGAGCCGGAGCAGTCCCTTGGTTCGTTTTGCTCGGAAAGATTCCGGTTGTCCTGATCGTGACTGAGTCAGTGGCGCCAGGGAACGCACGGGCTCTCCTCGCTCCACAGCCGTTGGATCTCGTGGTTCGCCACCCAGCCCTCGACGCAGGCGGTGATACGCGGAGCGTGAGAGCGCGGCCAGCCGGCACGCCATCCGCTCACCCTCAGTGTGCGAATCAGGTGAGCGACGGTGTCGGCCACCTTCGGAGCCACCCCGAAATCGGCGGATGCCCGTCAGGCGGTGGCGGGTTCCACTTCCCCGTCCAGCTCCTCCGGCCCCGAAGCTCCCACCCGCCGAACCGGTTGATGACCGCGCAGATCCGGTCCAGGGCCTCTTCCGCAAAAAGGGCTTCCGGCCCATGCGGCTATTTGCTCAGCAGGTTCTACTGCACACGCCATTGATCGTCCAAGGCGACCACCCGGAGCCTCGGCACAACGCGCTCAGGGGACTGCCCTGGGTTTTGTCGACTCTCTGACCTGCCCCAGGGATTGGTCACCCCTCACGGACAAAGCCCCCGGTAGGGACACGGCCAAGCCGGAAGTGACCGAGTTATTGCGGTTCGCTCGGGACGGGGGCCACCGTGGTGATGCACAGCATGGACCGTCTGGCCGGCAACCTCGATGACCTGCGCTGTTCTGTCGTCTTGCACTGCATCTTAAGGATGCTTGACAACAGGCGTGACGCGAGTCACCATGTTGCGTATGCTGATTGCTGTTGCGTAGGACGCATTTGGAGGGCTGAAATATTGGAGTCGCTACCGCTATCCACGGCCCTTCCTAGATCGTGCGCTTTTACTGCACATCGATCCTCCCTAATTTCATGACCAAAACGTTCTCGACAACGCCGGTTGCCCCACCAAACCCGTGGTCTCCACGATTTGCCCACTACCCAGCCCTCCGGGAGGAAACAGATGTCTGCTTCAGTGAACGCGCCCCTCAATTCACGCGGAAAACTCGCTACATCAGTGCCTGCAGAGCAGTTGGCTGAGATCACCGAATTGTTTGCGTTCCGCCGCACGGGATATTCCCTCGACGCCCCCTTCTACGCCGACCCGACGGTTTTCAAGATCGACATGGAGGCCATTTTTGGCAAGCACTGGATCTTTGCCGCCAGCGTCGCTGAACTGCCGGAGCCGGGCGACTACGTCACCGTCGACTACGGGCCCTATTCCCTGATTGTTCTGCACAACGACGACGGTGGCGTCAACGTCCTGCACAACGTGTGCCGCCACCGCGGCGCCCGCGTCCTGACTGAATCCGCCGGCTCAACCGGAAACCTGGTGTGCGGCTATCACTCCTGGACCTACTCGCCCAGCGGCGACTTGATCCACGCCTCGGCACCGGGAGAAGCGAAGTTCGACAAGAACTGTTTCGCCCTCAAGCGCGCCCACAGCCGCGTGGTCGCCGGACTCATCTTCGTCTGCATTGCGGACGAACCGCCGGCCGACTTCGACGAAACCTCAAAGATCTTTGAGCCCTACCTCGCCCCCCACGATCTGTCGAAGACGAAAATCGCCTACCAGCAGAACATCATCGAAGAGGGCAACTGGAAGCTCGTCATGGAGAACAACCGTGAGTGCTACCACTGCGACGGCCACCCTGAACTCGCCTGCTCCCTCTTCCCGACGTGGGGTTTGACGGAGGGCCTGATTCCGCCCCACCTTGAGGAAGTGTGGGACCGCAACAAGGAAGCCCAGTCCTCCCTTGAGGAGCGTTGCCGCCGCTACGGCCTGCCCTACGAGGTGGTCGAGGAGCTTGACACGCGCATCGCGGGAATCCGCATCTCACGTGAATCACTGGACGGAGAGGGCGAATCGTTCTCGGCCGACGGGCGCAGGCTTTCCAAGAAGCTGCTCGGCGACCTGCCGGACTTCCGCCTTGGCCGCTGCTCGATGCACCTGCAGCCCAACAGCTGGTTCCATTTCCTCGGGGACCACGTCATCACGTTCGGCGTCTTCCCCATCAACGAACACCAGTCGCTGGTACGCACCACCTGGCTGGTGGCCGACGACGCCGAAGAAGGCGTCGATTACGATCTGGAAAAACTCACCTACACCTGGAAGCAGACAAACCTGCAGGACAAGGCGTTCGTGGAGCTGTGCCAGAAGGGTGCCGGCAGCCCCGCCTACGAGCCCGGTCCGTACATGAAGAGCGAATACCAGGTAGAGGCGTTCATTAACTGGTACGTGCAGCGCGTACAGGAGCACTTGGCATGACTGAACGCCTCACTGAGACGGTGATCCAGGAACCACAGCGCATTCGCGGTCTCGAGATGCCGTGGAACAGGGTGATGGGCAGCACCGAGGCACCCGCCCACGCCGCCCGCGCCTTGGGTCCCTGGCATCCGCAGGAGTTCATGGCCGAATGTGTCGAGACCGTACCCGAAGCGGGCGGCATGATGACCTTCGTGTTCCGCCGCTGCGACGGTGCGCCCCTGGCGTTCCGTGCGGGCCAGTACGTAAACATGGCCTTTCCCGTGAACGGCGAGGACCAGGAACCGGTAGACCGCAGCTACTCGCTGTCCAGTTCGCCCACCCAGCCCTGGACCTTCAGCGTCACCGTCAAACGCGACCCCACAGGACTCGTCTCCCCGTGGGTGCACCAGAACGTCAAACCCGGCACCGTCCTCGATATGCTCGGACCGGTCGGAGCGTTCCACCTGCCCGATGCCGACCGGCGGGCGCGCTACCTCTTGCTGGCCGCCGGCGCGGGCATCACTCCCATCATGTCCATGGTGCGGACCATCCACTCCCTGCCCGGACATGCCGACGTCGTGGTGCTCTACCATGGAGCCGAGGCTGGAGGTTTCGCCTTCCACCAGGAGTTGGCCTACATCGCCTCCGTGGACTCACGCGTCACGGTCTTCTACTCCCTGGGCGACCGCAGCAAGCCCGAGGGGTGGGAAGGGCTCAGCGGAAGGCTGACGGCAGCCATGCTCGACCAGGTGGCACCCGATGCCAACGGCCGCCAGGTTTATGCCTGCGGCCCCGAGGGTTACCTGAATAGCGCCACCGAGCTCCTCAAGAAGGTCGGCGTCGATGACACCTCCATCTACATGGAGTTCTTCTCGGGAGATCGCCAAACACTCCTTGAGTACCAGGCAGAGATCGCGCTTGCGTCGGACATCGCGGAGGAAATCACCGAGGAAATCGCCGATTCCGCAGAGGACTACTATGAAAGCCAGCCCAGCGCGTTCGGGCTCTACGAGCCCGGCTACGACGCCGAGGGAACCCTGAAGGCCTCGGGGCTGCCTCTGGAAACCGTCGACCCGGACGCCCCCGGCCCCGAGCGCAGTTCGGACGCCGAGCCGGAGGCCACGACCCCCGATGCCTCGAGCTTCGACACCGTGGGTACGGGCAGCCTCACCATGTCCTTCTTGCGCACAGGCATCAATGTGCGGATTGATCCCGCCGAACACATCCTCGGGGTGGCACAGCGTGCCGGTGTCAGGATCGGCGCGAACTGCAAGGAAGGCATGTGCGGCTCCTGTAAGGTCGTCAAGCTTTCCGGGGAAGTCGACATGAACCACCAAGGCGGTATCCGGGCACGCGAAATCGATGCAGGCAAGTTCCTGCCCTGCTGCTCCACAGCGCAGACCGACCTGGTGATCGATGCCTAGATGAGTGAGTCCGTTTAGGTTCAGTGGTCGTAGGCAGTCAGTGACCTTTTCCGCGTGGCATTGATGAGCCGGTTGTGCCAGATCCCGGCGGCCAGGGCGAAGAGCCGGGCCGCAACCCGGGCATAGACCCCGGCCAGGGTCCGCCCGCCGTGCTGCTCGAGGGTCAGCAGGCCCTTGAGCGTGTCGAAGACGAACTCGATCCACTGGCGGACCTTGCCCGGGCTGCCGAAGCGAAGGGGTTCGTCCCTGCGGTCCGGGCGTAGCAGCACGGCGCCGAGCCCGGCGATGAAGGCCTCGAAGCCCTTGTCGGCGAAGCCCTTGTCGCCGAGGATCACCTGCCCGGCCAGGGCCGAGCGCCTGACCGTCTCCCGGGAAGCCTCGCACGGGACCGGGGTCGAGTCGATCAGGCGCAGGTCCCCGTCCCAGGAGGCCGCGTCCCGGGCCAGGGCCGTAATGGCCGCGGCGACCAGTCCGGCCTGACGCCGCAGCCGCTTGCCGTACCCGGGCTGGCAGGACAGGTGCGGGAACATGCCGGCCAGATGGGCCTGCGCGTACCGGATTCACCGGCGTTCGGAGGCGATGCCCAACAGGTGCTGCGCCGCGGCCAGGCACAGCAGTTCGGCATCGGACAGGACCGGTTTCCGGCCCGGCACGTGGTCCCGCGACCAACCCAGACCGGGCAGGACACAGTCATCCAGGTGGACATAGAGTGTGATCAGGAGGGTGTTCAGTTCGTTGCTCACACATCGGGCTAAGCACCCTTCGCCTGTGCCCGGCAGGGACGCTGCGCCCCACCTATTAGGACTCACTCATCTAGTTGGAAGAACTTCCAACTGTGAGATTTCAGCCAACTTGGCAATTTCCAACCTAGTTGTCCCTTGAATTTGCGCGGATCTGTAGCAGCAACCATGCGGCGGGATTGCCAAACTAGTTGGCAACTTTTCCGAAGCCTCGTACCAAGCCAGCCGCCCGGAGCTGCCAACCGAGGCAAATCCTCCTCATTCAATTGGCAACCGCAGTCATGAGCGCAGGAGCCTGCAGGGCCTGATACGCAGGTGTGGCACCACGATGGACCGGTTGGCCGGCGAACCAGCCGTGCCCCTGTCATCGGCCAATGCACTGATGAGGCGCCAGCTTGTAAGACGGCCCGAGGCCCCAGGTCCGCCCGAGGCTAGTGGCAACCCATAGCCGTATGAGCGTGCATGATGTTACTCGTCGTCACCAACGGTCTCGCGCACCTTCTGAGCCAGAGTCCTTCCATCCATAAGATGATGTCCAGCACGCGGAGCAATGAGAGATGAGACTTACCGGACGCTTCGCGGATAGCCTTCAAGCGGTCGGTCATCTCGGTGCCGGCGGCTCCCTGGAAGGCCTCAAACGACCGCGCGCCAAACCCAGTCATGCTGGCTTGGAACCGGTCTGGCCCAAGTAGTGGGCCATCACTGCTGCAGCGTAAGCACCGAGCAACCTGAACATAACCCTGGGACTCGACAAAGGCCTCCGTGCGTGCGAACTGCGCTCTGGAGACGCTTGCCCTCCACCCGAGGGTCTTCCTTATGCCACCAAGCCAAGCCGACCGTCACCGACATATTGTTGACAATACGGCTAAGCTGTTGCTAGGCCCGGAACCTGAGGAGTTCAGCATGTCGAACCCGCTCGACCTCAGCAATACCCAGTACTCAGAGGTAGAGAATCCACTGGTGTTAGAGCCCCCGACGCCTGTGGATGAGGTAGCGGTTTATGGGCCGGAGACGGTCGGCGGCATGATTCTGGTGGATGCTGACGCACAGCAGAAGCACGCTGAAACTGCCAGTCGCTTCCTTGATGACCTGCTGGCTACCCCGCTTCATAGCCCCGAGTTCCAGACCAAGTTGGCGCAGTTGACCCGGTTGGGCGAGGGGACGATGCAGCAGGCTAGCGTCGCGTCAAACCGCGTGCTGAAAAGGCCCGCAGCCGCTCTCGCAGCAACTGGCGCGGATCCTGCTTCGCGTACCGGCAAAACACTGGTGGAACTGCGGCAAATCGTGACGGACCTGGACCCGAAGCGACATGATTTGACCGGGACGAAGCGCATCCTGCGGTTCCTTCCCGGGGGCAGCGCCATCCAGCGATACTTCATAAAGTATGAGTCCGCACAGGAGCAACTCAACGCCATCACCAGGGCACTCAAGGGTGGGCAGGACGAATTGCGACAGGACAACGCCGCCATCCAGACGGAGCGCGACGCACTCTGGAAGGCGATGGGGCAGTTGGCGAACTATGCCGTTCTCGCGGGCCACCTCGGAGATGGGCTGGAGCAGCGCATCACAGAGCTTCGAAACCGGGGAAAAGCAGACGATGCTGCCACATTGGAGGCTGATGCTCTTTTCTATGTCCGCCAGCGGCACCAGGACCTTATGGTCCAAATGGCGGTCTCTACCCAAGGTTATCTGGCTCTTGATGTGGTCAAGAAGAACAACTCAGAGCTGATCAAAGGTGTGGACCGAGCGCTCGACACCACCTTGGCGGCGTTGAGGGCCGCGGTGATAGTGGCACAAGCGTTGGCCCAGCAGAAGATCGTCCTGGCGCAGATCGATGCCCTCAACTCGACCACTGCGGACATGATTGTCTCGACTTCAGAGCTACTCCGCTCCCAGGGCACCGCCATTCATCAGAACGCCGCCAAAGCCACTGTCGACCCCGCCAAGCTGCAACAGGCCTTCGATAACGTGTTCCAAGCCATGGACGAGGTTGACCGGTACAGGGTCGAAGCGGCCCGGTCAATGAAGCAGACGGTGCAGGTCCTTGAACTGCAAGTCAGCCGGGCCCGGCTTCAACTGGAGCGCAGTCACTCCTCCGACGCCGCCACCACACACCCCCCGAGGGGTTGATGATGTCACGACTCACTTTAGGTAACGTCGTCAAGGTAGCGCTGGCCGTCATATGTTGGCCTTTCATCGCCTTCTTGGTACTTGCAATCGGGATACGCAGGAAGAACAAGAAAGTGGTTCTCGAGGGTGCGCTTTACGCCGCTGCGTTCTCTGCTGCCTTGGCTGCCACAGGGAGCGGTGCGTTGCTCGCCTTGGCTGCCACAGGGAGCGGTGCGTTGCTCGCCTTGGCTGCCACAAGCGGTGCGTTGCTCGCCTTGGCGCCCCTTCTTGGTATCGGGTCTATGGGCATATCTGCCCTGCGGTCCTACATGCTTCGTGATCTGTGGCTACACAAACGGGTTCGGGAACCGCGGCGTGGCGGCATGGCCCAGTCGAACGCGCCTGTACGCCGCGCCGCCGAACCGTCCCGGGCAGCAGCGCCGCTCGCCCCGTCGTCGAACGACCTGTCATCCGCACTGACATGGGTAACCTCGCACGCCAAGCAAAACAAGCACCGACTCCCCACGGAGGCGTACGTCACCATATTGGAGACGTGTCAGACCCTAGACGCCGTAATTGACGCGGAAAGGCGGCAACCATCGGCGGACGCCCGGTTTGAGTACGAGCTCGGAGCTATAGCAGCCGAGTACCTGCCAGCGGTTCTGCAAAAATATTTAGCCATCCCGCCTAGCATGGTGGACAACCGGCAGCCAAACGGAAGAACGCCCAGCGAGGAACTGACCGAGCAGCTTCAGCTCCTCTCCGGACAAGCTGAGGCGTTGCACTCCGGCCGTCATGGCCATACCTCAGCGGAGTTGACCACCATGGGCAACTTCCTAAGAGACCGGTTTGGGCACCACCAGCGAGGTGGATTCGACTTCGGCATTGAATAAGTCCGGCTGTCACTGTTGCTGACAGGGCGGGTCCTGACCCGGTCGCCCTGAGGAACCTGAGTCTCCGGATTAGTCCGGGCGTCCCGGACAGTACACCAGTGCAGCTTGGGTAACAGACAAGGGTGTCGATGAAACTTCCACCCAGGTCGACGGCGGAGTGGTTGTGGATGCAAGCGCCGCCCCACGCAACGGCTGGTCCCCTGACTAACCGCGCAGCGCCGGGTCGCGGAGGATGCCTCAGTACTGGTCCGCGAGGAGACTGGTCGGTTGCGGTGGTGGACTTGGGCAGGCGCCCGGGCCAATGCCGTGCTGGTTTCTGCCCTGCTCGAAATAGCTCCCGAACTGCTCGACGAAACCCGCGCCTACAACAACTGGCAGATCGGGCTGCGGGGCGACGCGATGGCCGGGACGTTGGGCAGCGTCCTACAAGACGTCCGCGACGCGCTGCACGCCGATCCAGCCAGGTTCCTGCCCCACATCGATGCCCGCGCTCTGAAGGCCCTGAAGTTCTCAGAACTCCTGCCAGTGGACCTAGCCATCAGTACCATAGCGGAACGAACCGGCGATCCCCAGGGTGCCTCGACCACGCTCATCCGCCCTATTTCCTCAGTCCGGTAAGCTCTGGCCAGATACTCCGAAAACAACGCGCAACAAAGCGACCTGAGATTCTATTTCAGCAAGGCGCCTAAGCGGAGCTAAGCACGCAATGGGATATTAGCTTGAGCACAATCTGCCGCTCTCAGTCAGAATCGCTGCAGCCGGAAATCCGACTCGAGGGGCAAACACGAGGAATCACGAACTCATCGAAGGCATCAACCACAATTTTGTTCGCAGGTAGCCCTTGGTGACCAAGCGCATCAACAATCGCATTATGAACACTCCACACAGCGAAATGCTCTCTATTCACGATCTTTGAGAGGACCTGGACCATCATTTGGCTGCCCAAGGCTGTCAGTAGCTCAAGTTCTTTTAGAGAGATGGTTAGGCATGGGATGCCAGGGTCCGGTAGCTCCTCGTTGAACAGGTAATCATTGGCAGAGTAGATAGGTTCCGCTGTCACGATTATCCCAATCTGGCTAAGCCCGCTTGGAATCGCACTGAATTCCGAGTGCCCTTCTCGCACTAGACCGCTACTCTTCTTAATCTGTTCTCGCGCCTTGCCAATCGCGGTCTTCAGCAGGTTTTCCATGCTAATTCCGCCGGCGCGCGCAGCCAACGGAATCTTTGCAGACTTGCATTCAAATAGGAGAACAATTTCCTCGGTGACCACGAACCAGTCAACTGAAAGCTTTTTGCCCTTGCCATAGGAAATCTCAGGCAAGACATCTTGGAATCCCGCATAGCGTAACTGCATGCCGGTATAGGCTTCTACGCGGACCCCCAACTCTTCTGCAAAATTGTTTCCCCACTTAGCGCAAGCTGCGTAATAGAGGTTTTCAATAGTCATCGTGCGCAGAATGAGAAGCCACTGGGGAGCCACCAAGAGGCCGGTGTTCAAATCGACTAAGGGTTTCTTGGTTAGCGGGCTGTATCCAAAGCGGTGCAAATGCTCTGCAACCCTTGGCACGGCCTCGTAGTCCGAACGCGCTTGATCAATAGTGGTTGTAAGGTCGCTAATTGCAGTGGCGACAGAATCAAGTCTAAGCGCAGGGCTGAATGGGAGGTCCTGCCACCTATCCCTTTCCGGAGCCGAAGGATCAAGTAGACCGGCATTTTCCTTAACATACACAGAAATGGCAAACACAACCTGCATTCGCTCTTCCAAGGTCATTCCGAGAACCTCCCTCCAATCACGGTGGGCAGGAAATCTCGGATCCTCAACTTCCAGATCTACCAGCAGGAGAAATGTGCGGGCAATGTCATGGAGGGGGCTGTCTTGGTATGAAAACTGCTCATAAAGAAAGGCCTGAATCATGAGCCATAGGTGCTTGCCCTCTGGGATACCTCCGTTTGCTTGGTTAAAGAGATTGAAAATCCTCCTCAAAGCCCGCTGGTCGACTGGTTTCGAGCGCATTTCACTTCCGCAGAGAATGCTTTCTCGTGCCACGGCAGCGATCCCCCAAGGGGGTAGGCCTTTCCACGAACGGTCAAATTCAAACTCACACTGACCGCTTGCCAGCCGGGCCAATATGGGCAGAAGTTCTGAAGGCTTGTGGCGACGTACCGCTTGAGTAAGTTCGCTCCACCGCGCTCTTCGCACATCGGCCCAACTTGCCAAAACCGCGTCCTCCATCAAGCTTCGGTGATTCTCAGAGGGGCATGGAGCTCATCATCTCCATGCCCCCCGTTGCGACAACTCAACTTTGATCTGCCGCAGGATTCCCTTCGTGTCACCTCATGGACCAAAGGACCATCTTCGATGGCACTGGATCAAATAGGGTGTCAAAAGGACCAAGTCGCTTGGCAATTTACAGGGACCTAGAACTCCCAGTCCTCGTCCTCGGTGTTCACGGCCTTGCCGATCACGTAGGAGGAGCCGGAGCCGGAGAAGAAGTCGTGGTTCTCGTCGGCGTTCGGCGAGAGCGCGGAGAGGATCGCCGGGTTCACGTCGGTGACGGTGGCCGGGAACATCGCCTCGTAGCCCAGGTTCATCAGGGCCTTGTTGGCGTTGTAGTGCAGGAACTTCTTGACGTCCTCGCTCAGGCCCACGCCGTCGTAGAGGTCGTGGGTGTACTGGACCTCGTTCTCGTACAGCTCGAAGAGCAGCTCGAAGGTCCAGTCCTTCAGTTCCTGCTTGCGTTCCTCGGACAGGCCCTCCAGGCCCTTCTGGAACTTGTAGCCGATGTAGTACCCGTGCACGGCCTCGTCGCGGATGATCAGGCGGATCAGGTCGGCGGTGTTTGTCAGCTTGGCCCGGGAGGACCAGTACATCGGCAGGTAGAACCCCGAGTAGAACAGGAAGGACTCCAGCAGGGTGGAGGCGATCTTCTTCTTCAGCGGGTCGTCGCCGAGGTAGTAGCTCTCGACGATCTGCGCCTTCTTCTGCAGGTTCTGGTTCTCCACCGACCAGCGGAAGGCGTCGTCGATCTCCTTGGTGGAGCACAGGGTGGAGAAGATCGAGGAGTAAGACTTCGCGTGCACCGACTCCATGAAGGCGATGTTGGTGTACACGGCCTCCTCGTGCGGGGTGATCGCGTCAGGGATCAGCGAGACCGCGCCGACGGTGCCCTGCAGGGTGTCCAGCAGGGTCAGGCCGGTGAAGACGCGCATGGTGAGCGTCTTCTCCTCGGCGGTCAGCGTGCCCCAGGACTGGATGTCGTTGGACAGCGGCACCTTCTCCGGCAGCCAGAAGTTGTTGACCAGGCGGTTCCAGACCTCGACGTCCTTCTCGTCCTGAATGCGGTTCCAGTTGATGGCCTCGACGTGGCTGAGCAGCTTGACCTTCTCGGTCATCTCGATCCCTGTCTTCCTATTGCTTGCTGTGTTCTCAGGATAGGCGTACGACGGCGGGCCTCCCCCGCCGTCGTACGCCTCAGTTCTGCGCGGCCCACCGGGCCGATGTTGCTACAAAGCTTGGTACTAAAGCGCGCAGGAAACGCAACCCTCGACCTCGGTACCTTCCAGCGCGAGCTGGCGCAGGCGGATGTAGTAGAGCGTCTTGATGCCCTTGCGCCACGCGTAGATCTGCGCCTTGTTGATGTCGCGCGTGGTGGCCGTGTCCTTGAAGAACAGGGTCAGGGACAGGCCCTGGTCCACGTGCTGCGTCGCCGCGGCGTAGGTGTCGATGATCTTCTCGTAGCCGATCTCATACGCGTCCTGGTAGAACTCCAGGTTCTCGTTGGTCAGGTACGGCGCCGGGTAGTAGACGCGGCCGATCTTGCCTTCCTTGCGGATCTCGATCTTCGCGGCCACCGGGTGGATGGAGGAGGTCGAGTTGTTGATGTAGGAGATCGAGCCGGTCGGCGGGACGGCCTGCAGGTTCTGGTTGTAGATGCCGTGCTCCATGACGGAGGCCTTCAGCTCCACCCAGTCCTCGCGGGTGGGGATGTGGATCTCCCCGAAGAGCTCCTTGACCCGATCGGTCTCCGGGGCCCACTCGCGCTCGGTGTACTTGTCGAAGAACTCGCCGGAGGCGTACTTGGAGTCGGCGAACCCGCCGAAGGTCTCCCCCGTCTCGATCGCGAGGCGGTTGGAGGCCCGCAGCGCGTGGAAGAGCACCGAGTAGAAGTAGATGTTGGTGAAGTCCAGGCCCTCCTCGGAGCCGTAGTGGACGTGCTCGCGGGCCAGGTAGCCGTGCAGGTTCATCTGCCCCAGGCCGATCGCGTGCGACTTCGCGTTGCCCTCGGCGATGGAGGGCACCGAGTTGATGTGGGACATGTCCGAGACCGCGGAGAGCGCCCGGATGGCGGTCTCGATGGACGCGCCGAAGTCCGGCGAATCCATGGTCTTGGCGATGTTCATCGAGCCCAGGTTGCAGGAAATGTCCTTGCCCACGGTCTGGTAGCCCAGGTCCTCGTTGTAGATCGAGGGGGTGGACACCTGCAGGATCTCCGAGCACAGGTTGCTCATGGTGATCTTGCCCTTGATCGGGTTCTCCCGGTTCACCGTGTCCTCGAACATGATGTACGGGTAGCCGGACTCGAACTGGATCTCGGCCAGGGTCTGGAAGAACTCGCGGGCGTTGATCTTGGTCTTCTTGATCCGCGCGTCGTCGACCATCTCGTAGTACTTCTCGGTGACGTTGACGTCGGAGAAGGGGATCCCGTAGACGCGCTGGACGTCGTACGGGGAGAAGAGGTACATGTCCTCGTTCTTCTTGGCCAGCTCGAAGGTGATGTCCGGGATCACGACGCCCAGGGAGAGGGTCTTGATGCGGATCTTCTCGTCGGCGTTCTCCCGCTTGGTGTCCAGGAAGCGGTAGATGTCCGGGTGGTGCGCGTGCAGGTACACCGCGCCGGCGCCCTGGCGTGCGCCCAGCTGGTTGGCGTAGGAGAAGGAGTCTTCGAGCAGCTTCATCACGGGTATGACGCCGGAGGACTGGTTCTCGATCTGCTTGATCGGAGCGCCGTACTCGCGGATGTTGGTCAGGGACAGGGCCACGCCGCCGCCGCGCTTGGACAGCTGCAGCGAGGAGTTGATGCCGCGGGCGATCGACTCCATGTTGTCCTCGACGCGCAGCAGGAAGCAGGAGACCAGCTCGCCGCGCTGGGCCTTGCCGGCGTTGAGGAACGTCGGGGTGGCCGGCTGGAAGCGGCCGTCGATGATCTCGTCCACCAGCGACTCGGCCAGCTGCTCGTCGCCGCGGGCCAAGTGCAGGGCCACCATGCAGACGCGGTCCTCGTAGCGCTCCAGGTAGCGCTTGCCGTCGAAGGTCTTCAGCGTGTAGCTGGTGTAGAACTTGAAGGCGCCCAGGAAGGTCTCGAAGCGGAACTTCTTGGCGTAGGCGCGCTTGAACAGGTCACGGATGAAGTTCATCGTGTACTGGTCCAGCGTCTCGCGCTCGTAGTAGTCGTGCTTGACCAGGTAATCGAGCTTCTCGTCCAGGTCGTGGAAGAACACGGTGTTGTTGTTCACGTGGTCCAGGAAGTACTGGCGCGCCGCGGCGCGGTCCGCCTCGAACTGGATCTTGCCGTCCTGTCCGTACAGGTTCAGCATGGCGTTCAGCTCGTGGTAGCCGAGCCCCTGCCACGCTGCGGGGAGCTCCTTGCCGTCCTTTTTCACGGCCGGTTCTGTGACTTTGGTGTCCAAAACTCTTCCAATCCTTCGCGTACGCGGTCCACGTCCTCGGACGTGCCCATAAGTTCAAAGCGGTAAAGCAACGGCACGTCGCACTTGGCGGCGATCTTCATCGCCGCGAGGCAGTAGGCCTTGCCGAAGTTGGTGTTCCCGGCGCCGATCACCCCGCGCAGCAGGGAACGGTTGCGCTCGTCGTTCAGGAAGCGGACGACCTGCGGCGGCACCGAGTGCCGGCCCTCTTCCCCACCGTAGGTGGGCAGGACCAGCACGAACGGCCGGGTGGCCACGAGCCGCGGCTCGGTGGCGTAGAGCGGGATGCGCGCGCACGGGAGACCCAGCTTCTCCATGAACCGCTTGGTGTAGCCGGAGGCCGAGGAGAAGTAGACCAGGTCGCGGTCCGTGGCCGACTCCGGGACGGGCCCGGCGTCGCGCGCCGGACCCGCCAAGGTGTTGGCGGTCATGCCAGGGGTCCTTTGCGCCGGATGCGTGGTGCCGCTAGGCGACGGAGGAGACGGCCTGGGCCAGCTCCTCGATCTTGTCCGGGCGGAAGCCGGACCAGTGGTCGGCCTCGGTGATGACAACCGGGGCCTGCATGTAGCCGAGGGCGCGCACGCGCTCCAGGGCCTCCGGGTCCTGGGAGATGTCCACGCTCTGGTAGGCGATGCCCTTCTTGTCCAAGGCGCGGTAGGTGGCGTTGCACTGCACACAGGCGGGCTTCGTGTAAACCGTGACGGTCATGTCCTGTTCCCCTTTGGTCCGGAAGCTTCTAATTCGAAAATCTGTGGTCTTTCGTGGCTGCCGCGGGTTCGCTGTGGTGGGCGTCTCAACCGCGGATTCGGGGTGGTTTTCCCCGAATGGGTCTCCTGCCTCGTCAGCGATCCCAATACTACATCTAGTGGGCGGGGTGGGGATCTACCCCAAGATGTTGTCTTACAAGTATGTCATTCGTCCATCGTGCCGTCCACACCGAGTGTGGAAAAACCGGCCCCAAATTCCCGCGGATTTCCGCGCATTTCGAGGCGCCATCCACACCCTGTGGAAGGGTCGCACACAGCTTCGAAAAGGGGCGTGTCGGGTGGGCCCGGCGTGTCGCGGCGCGGTTCCGCCCGCCCCCGGGACGGACGCGCCGGCGGCCCCGTCCGGCTCCCCAAAAAGGCCCGGCCGCGGCCTTGCCGCCCGCCGCCGGCGGTGCCACCATGGCCGGAGCAGGCCCCGGCTCCGGGGTCTTTCGCGGGCCCGGTCCTGCCGCCGTCCCGCCGTCGTTCTTGCGTCCCCATGGTCACAGGGGGCCCGACGGCGGGGGCCGCCGGTGCGTGGAGGAGGACTGCAATGGCCCAGCCGGCCGAAACCCCTGTGCCCGTTCCCGGAGGTGTGGCTCCGCGCCCCGCCCCGGGACCCCGCTCTCCCGCCGGCCCCCAGCCGCCCGGCGCCTCCCCGCCGGTGGGCGCCTCCCAGCCACCGGGCACCTCCCCCACCGGGGTCCGCCGGCCCGGCAAGGCCCGCATCCTCGCGGTGGACGCCGCCCGGTGCCTGGCCCTGATCGGGATGATGGGCGTGCACGTGCTGCCCGAGGCGAACTCCGCGGCCGAACCCTCCGCGACCTGGATCCTGTTCGCGGGCCGGGCCTCCGCCCTCTTCGCGCTGCTGGCCGGCGTCTCGCTGGCCTTCGGCTCCGGCGGGCGCACCCTGCTGGAGGGGCGGGCGCTGCGGGCGGCGCGCGCGGGGACCGCGGTGCGCGCCCTACTGATCCTGGCCCTTGGCCTGCTGCTCGGCTACACCGAACCGGACGTGGACATCATCCTGGCCTACTACGGGGTGATGTTCCTGCTGGCGGTGCCCCTGCTGGGCCTGGGCCCGCGGACCCTGGTGGGCCTGTGCGCGGCGTTCGCGCTGGCCGGGCCGGTCCTGGTGCTGGCCCTGCAGGGAGTGCTGCCGGTCCCGCCGGACGACAACCCCACCTTCACCTCCCTGCTGACCGACCCGTGGGTGACGCTCACCCAACTCCTGTTCACCGGCGGCTACCCCGCGGTGCCGTGGATGGCGTACATGTGCGCGGGCCTGGCCATCGGACGGATGGACCTGGGTGCGCGCCGGACCGGGATGCGGCTGCTGGGCTTCGGGGTGCTGCTGGCGGCGGGCGCGTGGGTGGTCTCCGGCATCGCCACCGCATGGGCCTGGGGCCTGGGGTGGAGGCAGACGGCCATTCTCCTGGTGGACGGCCGGGACCCGCGGTTCGACGACGGTTCCTGGTGGTGGCTGGCCGCCTCCACCCCGTACTCGGCCATGCCGCTGGAACTGCTGCACACGATCGGCACCGCCATGGTGGCCCTGGGGGTGCTGCTGGTCGCCGGGCGGGCGCTGCGCCAGATCATCGAGGTCCTGGCCCCGGCCGGAAGCATGACGCTAACCCTCTACTCGGCGCACCTGGTCTTCCTGTCCCTGGGACTGCTCGGCACCAGCCCCTTCGAGTCCTTCGGGCTGCAGGTGGGGGCCGCCCTGCTGGTCGGGGTCCTGTGGCAGAACCTCGTGGGCCGCGGCCCGCTGGAGGCCGGGGTCTCGGCGGTGTCCACGCGCGCCCGCGTGCGCGCGGCAGGCGATTACCACCGTCGCGCGCCCTAAGGCCGTGCGCCTGAACCCGTGCGCCCTGAGGCGGCGGGGAACGCAGAAGGAGCCGCTTCCGTGGGAAGCGGCTCCTTCTGCTCTTCGGTGGAGGTAAGGGGATTCGAACCCCTGACCTTCTGCATGCCATGCAGACGCGCTACCAACTGCGCCATACCCCCGAATGGGTTGTTGTCCTGCGGTGTTCCCCGCCGGACAACTCGTCCATCATAGGGCAGTCCGAAACGGAAACGCAAATCGGGCGCGCGCTCCCCCGCTACCCTCCCCTCTCCGTGGCATTTCACCACTTGGTGGGGCGCGTGGGACACGTGGGGCGGGAGGTGTGCCCGACGACGGCGTGTCGGCGGGGTAAGTGGTGAATCGGCACGGACGGACCGGGGGCCCAACGCCGCGACGCCGGCACCCAAGACAGGGTACCGGCGCCGCGGAAGGGGACTGCTGCGGAAACTACTCGGGCTGGGGCTGCCCGGCGGCGGCCGCGCCGGAGGCGGGTTCGCCGGTGGTCGGCAGTTCGATCAGAGGGCAGTCGCCCCACAGGCGCTCCAGCGCGTAGAAGACACGGTCCTCGCTGTGCTGGACGTGGATGACCACGTCGGCGTAGTCGAGCAGGACCCAACGGCCCTCGCCGCGGCCCTCGCGGCGCACCGGGCGCAGCTCGAACTTCTCCAGCAGCACCTCTTCGATGCCATCGACGATGGCGTTGACCTGGCGCTCGTTCGAGGCAGAGGCGATGAGGAAGGCATCGGTGATGCCCAGCCGGTCGCTCACGTCAAGCGCGACGAGGTTCTCCGCAAGCTTGTCGGCCGCCGCGGTGGCGGCGGTGCGGATCATGTCCAGGGAGTGATCGGTAGCGGTCACTGTGCTCCTTTGAGGGGTGGTGCCAGGCGCGTCTGCGCGCCTAGCGGGCGGTGAAGATCATAACGATGCCCGCCACGAACGCCCCGCCTCCGGCGGTGACGGAGCCGGCGGTGAGCATCACGGTGTGGTTGGCGCGGCGCACGCCGGCGGTGAGGTAGTCCAGCGGATCCAGGCCCTGCGCGCGGACCGCGCGCACCGGCTGGACGTTCGGATCGTCGTCGTCCTGCGGGGCCAGGTCCCGGTCGGCGGCGATACCGGAGCGGATCCGCCCCAGCGCGCCGCTGAACCCGAACGCGCGCTCGTCCTCATCCGGAACGGGCGCGATGGCGGGCAGCGGCTGCGGGACGACGGCGGCTTCCGCCTGGGCGGCCTCCCACCGGCGGATCTGCTTCACCTCGTCGCTCAGATCCAGCGTGAAGCCGCTGGTTTCGGGTCCGCGCACCCCGATGTTGGCCAGCTTCTTCTCGGCCTGGGGGTCGCGTACCTGCATGAGGGCGCCGGTGAACGGGTCGGTGCGGACCTTCTCCATGCGCATCGAGTTGGCCTGCTCCAGACGCTGGCGTTCGGCGGCCCGGCGGCTGATGATCGCGGCGCGGGCGGCCAGTTCGCGCTGGCGGGCCAGGACCTCGAGGTCGATCAGTCCACTGTCCTCGTCGAACACGGAGTCGTCGTCGGTGGCGGCGGGAAGGGCGACGGCGGCCATGCGCGCCGCCGTGCGGCGGCGGGCGGCGAGGGCGTCCTCCAGGCTGACGTCCCCGGACGGGGCGTCCTGGCCGGTGGACGCCGCCTTCTTCACGGGCTTGGCCGCCCTGGCCGACTTGGAAAGCACGGGAATGCTTCCGGTCCGCGGCGCCGGATCCTTCGCGCCCTGCTGGACGACCGGAACGGAGCCGGTGGCCGGAGCGGCGGTGTCCCCGCGAACAACGGGGACGGATCCGGTGACCGGGGCGGCACCGCGGACCACCGGAATGGAGCCGGTGGCCGGGGCGGCGCCACGTGCACCCGGAGCCGAGGGGCGCGAGCGCAGCTGGCGGCGGGTCAGCGGTGTCTGGTCCTGGGCGGCATCGCCCGGCTCGCGGGATGCCGACCGGCCCGCCACCTGCTCCAGGCGGCGCAGCTCGCGCAGCACCTCGCGGTCGCGGGCACGCTGCTGGGAGCTGCGCTCGGGGCGGGCCGGGGCGCTGGACGCGGCGTCCCTCGCCGGTTCCTTGGCACCCGCCGCAGGACCGGCAGGGCGTGTGGCCGACGCGGCCGAAGTGGTCCGCGGCACGGAAACAGCCTGCGGGGCGGGCGCTGCCTGCGGCGCGGGGGTCCCCGTTGCCGTGGGGCGTGGTGGCGTGCTCCGCACTTCGTCGGCCGCGGCCGCGGACGGACGTTGGGCGCGGGGACGGAGGCTGGCCGGGGCGGCCTGGTTCTTGGGGGCGGGCTGGGCCTTGGGGGTGCCCTGCGTCCTCGGGGCGGCCTCGGTCTTCGGGGTCGCCGAGTCAGCGGCCGGCTGGGGCGCCTTCGAGGGCTTGGCCGGGGCCTTGGCCTGTCCGGATTCAGGAACGCCGGGCTTTACGGAAGCCGCGGCGGGCCGCTGGGCGCCGGACTGGGCCGCCGGGCGCCGTTCGGCAGCGGACTGAACCTTCGGCTGCGGGGACTTCGCCTGCTGGGTCGCGGGCTGCGGGGCCGGCGCGGCGGACCGCTGGGGTGCGGCGGACTTTTCAGCGGGCTGCGGGGCCGGCGCGGCGGACCGCTGGGGTGCGGCGGACTTTTCAGGTGCGGTCCGGTCGGGAGCGTCGGATTGCGCAGCGGTGGTGGATGGCGCAGCGTTGGTGGACGGCGCAGGGGCCGCCGCGGAGCGGGCCCGGGCCGCCGCGCGGGTCATGCCGGACGGGCGGGACTGGCCGGCATGGTTCGCCGGCGCGCTGGCGGGCCTGCCCGCCTCGGCGGCCGAGGGGCGCGCCTTCGGGGTGTCCTTTTGTGCCTCCCGGGGCTGCGTGTCCCGGGGCTGGGTGTTCCTGGAGGGGGCGGGCCGAACGAGCGGCTTCTGCTCGGTGGCGGGCGGGCCGGTGGCCTCCGCGGACGCGCCGGAGAGCGCCGCCTCGGCCGCACGCCGTTGCTCGCGCAGGGCCCGTCGGCTGAGGGCCATGCCCTGGTCGTCACTCATGAGGTCCATTTCCCGGCTAGGCTCGTTCGCCGCCGTCGTCGTTGTACAACTTGTACTTGGCGATGTACTGCACCACGCCGTCCGGCACCAGGTACCAAACGGGCTTGCGCCGCTGCACCCGGTTCCGGCAGTCCGTCGAGGAGATGGCCATGGCCGGAACCTCAAGCAGGCTGACGTTGCTCCGCCCGCTGTTGGACAGTTCGTGTCCGGGCCGCGTGACGCCCACGAAGTGCGCCAGCGTCCACAGTTCCTCGATGTCCTTCCAGGACATGATTTGGGCCATGGCGTCGGCGCCCGTGATGAAGAACAGTTCCGCATTCGGCCGTAACCGGCGCAGGTCGCGGAGGGTATCGATGGTGTAGGTCGGGCCGGGGCGATCGATGTCCACCCGGCTGACCGTGAAGTGCGGATTCGAAGCGGTGGCGACCACCGTCATCAGGTAGCGGTGCTCCGAATCGGTGACGCCCCGCCCGGCCTTCTGCCACGGTTCGCCGGTCGGCACGAAGACCACCTCGTCCAGTCCGTACTCGGCCGCGACCTCGGAGGCCGCCACCAGGTGTCCGTGGTGGATGGGGTCGAACGTGCCGCCCATGACGCCCAGGCGGAACGGCCGGGCGGGCGCCTCGGCGTCGGACAGGCTAGTGATGTCCGTGCTTGTTGGAGTGCTGGCGGTGGGTGTCCGAAACCTCGGCGTGCGCATCGTGGCGGCGGCCGACGTTGGTGTAGGACACGGTCACCAGCAGGGCCAGCAGGAAGAAGGCCATGATGCCGCCGCCGACAAGCAGTGCGGTGGTTCCGGCCTCGTTGGATTCGGCTTCGGCGGCCGCGGTGAGCAGCTGAACGAGCATGTCTCTCCCTTTTCAGGTTGTCGCCGCACGGCTCACACGGGCCCGGAAAGGCCTGGGGGAAGCGCTTGGCGCGATTGGATGCGTGGGTTCTATCGTACCCGCGTTGCGGAGGGGGTTACGACCTGACGTGGCCGTCGCCCTGCACGATCCACTTGGTCGTGGTGAGCTCGCGCAGGCCCATCGGGCCGCGCGCGTGCATCTTCTGGGTGGAGATTCCGACCTCCGCGCCGAGGCCCAACTGCCCGCCGTCGGTGAAGCGGGTGGAGGCGTTCACGATCACCGCGGCCGAGTCGACCTCGGCGATGAAACGTTCGGCGTTGGCGAGGTCGTTGGTCAGGATCGCCTCGGTGTGCCCGGTGGACCAGGCGCGGATGTGCTCCATGGCGGCGTCGAGGCCATCGACCACGCGCACGGCGAGGTCAAGGTCCATGTATTCGGTGGCCCAGTCCTCTTCGGTGGCCGGGACGGTCGCGACCCCGGGGACCAGCGCGGCGGCGCGCTCGTCGGTGTGCAGGCGCACCCCGGCCCCGGCGAGGGCGGTCAGCACGTCGACGGCGGCGGCCGCCTTGGGGTGGATCAGCAGGGTCTCCACGGTGTTGCACACCGAGGGCCGCTGGGTCTTGGCGTTGAGCAGGATCGCCACCGCATCGGCGGCGTCAGCGGACTCGTCCAGGTAGATGTGGACGTTGCCTTCGCCGGTCTCGATCACCGGCACCGTGGCGTTGGTCACCACGGACTGGATCAGCGAGCGGCCCCCGCGCGGAATGAGGACGTCGACCTTGCCGCGGGCGGCCATCAGGGCGGTGGCCCCGGCACGGCCCCAGGGGTCCACGCTCTGCACCGCGTCGGCGGGGAAGCCGGCGGCCTCGAGGGCCCCGCGGACCAGGGCGAGCAGGGCCTTGTTGGTTTCCGCGGCGGCGGATCCGCCGCGCAGCAGCACGGCGTTGCCGCTCTTCAGCGCCAGGCCGGCGATGTCGACGGTGACGTTCGGGCGGGCCTCGTAGATGGCGCCGACCACGCCCATGGGCACGTGGACCTGGCGCAGGCGCAGGCCGTTGGGCAGGGTCTGGCCGCGCAGCACCGTGCCGACGGGGTCCGGCAGGCCGGCGAGTTCGTGCAGGGCCGCGATCAGGCCGTCCACGCGGGCGTCGTCCAGGCGCAGGCGGTCCAGCAGCGCCGCCCCGGTGCCGGCGGCGGCCTCGCGCTCAAGGTCCTTGGCGTTGGCGGCGATCACGTCGGCGCGGCCTTCGTCCAGGGCGCCGGCGATGGACACCAGGGCGTGGTCCTTGCGGTTGCGGTCGGCGCGGGCCAGCACGCGGGAGGCGACGCGGGCGCGGTCGGCCAACTGGCCGACGGCCGCCACGGCGTCCGGCACGGTCTCCGGCGACAGGTCGGCGGAGGGCGCGTCGGCGGGCAATGCGGTGGAGGCCTGATCGGCGGAAAGGGTCATGCGGACCAGTCTAGTCCGACGGGCGGAGCGGGCGCCCCGCCCGTGTCGAGGATTACGGGGCGGGGACCACGGGCCGCCACAACCCCTAGACGACCACCAGGTCGTCGATGTGGACGACCTCGCGCTCGTAGTGGGGGCCCAGGTCGCTGGCCAGCTCATGCGTGCTGCGCCCGAGCATCCGGGGCAGTTCCTGCGCCGAGTAGTTGACCAGGCCGCGGGCCACCACGCGCCCGTGCCGGTCGGCGATCTCCACCGGGTCCCCGACCTCGAAGTCCCCGTCCACCCGCGTGATGCCTGCCGGCAGCAGCGAGCGCAGGCCGGACGCGACGGCGGCCACGGCGCCGTCGTCGAGCACCAGGCGCCCCTGGGTGGTGGCCAGGTGGGCCAGCCAAAGCAGGCGCACCGGGCGGCGGCCGCCGCGCGTGGAGAACCAGGTGCCCACGTCCTCGCCGGCCAGCGCCGCCGCCGCGTTGGCGGTGGAGGTGACCAGGGCGGGGATGCCGGATTCGGCGGCCATGGTGGCGGCCTCCACCTTGGTGACCATGCCACCGGTGCCGACGCCGGCCTTGCCGGTACTGCCGATGCGCACGCCCTCAAGGTCCGCAGCCGAGTCGACGCGCGGGATCCGCACGCCGCCCTCGTCGGGCGGGCCGGTGTAGACGGAGTCGATGTCGGAGAGCAGCACCAGCGCGTCGGCCTTGACCAGGTGCGCCACCAGCGCGGCGAGCCGGTCGTTGTCGCCGAAGCGGATCTCGTGCGTGGCGACGGTGTCGTTCTCGTTGACGATCGGCACGACGCCGAGGTTCAGCAGCCGGTTGAGCGCACGGAACGCGTTGGCGTACTGCTGGCGGCGCATCAGGTCCTCAGCGGTGAGCAGCACCTGCCCCACCGTGACGCCGTGCGCGCCGAACGCCTGCGTGTAGCGGGCCATCAGCAGGCCCTGCCCCACGGAGGCGGCGGCCTGCTGCCGGGCCAGGTCGCGCGGGCGGCGGGACAGGCCCAGCGGGGCCAGCCCGGCGGCGATCGCGCCGGAAGAGACCAGGATCAGTTCGACGCCGGAGTTGCGCACCGCGGCGAGCCGGTCCACCAGCCCGGCGAGGGCCTCCTCGGAGATGCCCCCGCCCACGGTGGTCAGCGACGAGGAGCCAACCTTGACGACGATGCGGCCGGCCTGCGGCAACTGGGAGCGGTCGGCGACCGCCGACGGCGTGTTGTTGGCCCGCACGCTACTCCCCGTCCTCCGAGGGACGCTGCTGGTGCTTGTAGTTCACCGACTCGGTCCAGATGCCGGCCTTGCGCTCGGCCTCGAGCTCGGCGCGGGCGGCGGACTTCGCGTCGCGGCGGTCCTGCTGCTGCTGGCGCTTCTGCTCGCGGGTGGGCCGGCTGATGTCCTCCATGCGCAGGTCGGTGCCGCGCGGACCGGCCAGCAGCTCCGCGCCGGCGGCCATGGTCGGCTCCCAGTCGAAGACCACGCCGTCGTCGTCGGTACCGATGACCACGGCGTCGCCGGGCTTGGCGCCGACCTTGAACAGGCGGTCCTCCACCCCGAGCTTGGCAAGGCGGTCGGCGAGGTAGCCGACGGCCTCGTCGTTGGTGAAGTCGGTCTGCTTGACCCAGCGCACGGGCTTCTCGCCCAGGACGCGGAAGAGCGGCTCGAGGTTGCGCTCCTCCCGGCGGATCTCGAAGCCGGCCTCGTTGACGGCGCGCGGGCGCAGCACCTGCACCGGCACGGCGGCCGGGGTTTCGGCGACGACGGTGCGGGCCTGCATGACCAGGTCGGCCATGGCGAAGCTCAGTTCCTTCAGGCCGGCGCGGCTCATCGCGGAGACCTCGAAGACGCGGTAGCCGCGCTTCTCCAGTTCCGGGCGCACGAACTCGGCCATGTCGGCGCCGTCGGGCATGTCCACCTTGTTCAGGGCGACCAGGCGCGGGCGCTCGTTCAGGGGGACCACCGTGCCGTCGGCGCCGGCGAAGCTGGCGTCGGTGGCGTAGGCGTCGAGTTCGGCCTCGATGGTCTCGAGGTCGGAGATCGGGTTGCGCTCGGATTCGAGGGCGCCGCAGTCCAGCACGTGCACCAGGGCGGCACAGCGCTCGACGTGGCGCAGGAACTCCAACCCCAGGCCCTTGCCCTCGGACGCGCCGGGGATCAGGCCGGGGACGTCGGCGACGGTGAAGCGGACGTCGCCGGCCTGGACGACGCCCAGGTTCGGCACCAGCGTGGTGAACGGGTAGTCCGCGATCTTCGGGCGGGCCGCGGAGAGCGCCGCGATCAGGGAGGACTTGCCGGCGGACGGATAGCCCACCAGCGCGACGTCGGCGACGGTCTTCAGCTCCAGGACGATGTCCTGCTCGTCGCCGGGGATGCCCAGCAGCGCGAAGCCCGGGGCCTTGCGCTTCTGCGAGGACAGGGACGCGTTGCCGAGTCCACCCTGGCCGCCGGCGGCGGCGATGTATTCGGTGCCCTCGCCGACCAGGTCGGCCAGGATCCGGCCGTCGCGGGTCTTCACCACGGTGCCCTCGGGCACGGGGAGGACCAGCGACTCGCCCTGGCGCCCGCCGCGCATGTCTCCCTTGCCGCCCTCGCCGTTCTCGCCGTGGCGGTGGGGCGTGTGGTGGTAGGACAGCAGCGTGGTGGTCTGGTGGTCCACGCGCAGGATGACGTCGCCTCCGTCTCCGCCGTTGCCGCCGTCGGGGCCACCCAGCGGCTTGAACTTCTCACGCTTGATGGAGACGCAGCCGTGGCCACCGGCACCGCCGGAAACATGTAGGACCACTCGGTCGACGAACGCTGCCACTGCTGGGGACTCCTCTTGCAAAGGGATGGGGCGCCATCGGTGGCGGCCCGGGATAAACAACTGGAGGGCGGGCCTTCCGGCCCACCCTCCAGTCTAATGAATTGCGGTCGCGCCGATAATTAGTCGGCGGTCACGATGTTCACGACGCGGCGTCCGCGACGGGTGCCGAACTCGACGGCTCCGGCGGTCAGCGCGAACAGGGTGTCGTCGCCGCCGCGGCCGACGTTGGCGCCCGGGTGGAAGTGGGTGCCGCGCTGGCGAACGATGATCTCGCCGGCGGAAACGACCTGGCCACCGAAGCGCTTCACGCCCAGGTACTGAGCGTTGGAATCGCGGCCGTTGCGGGTGGAGCTGGCGCCCTTCTTATGTGCCATTGAATATGCCTACCTTAGAAGTTAGAGGGAATCAGAGGTCTCGACCGCGCTTAGGCGATGGAGGTGACCTTGACCTTGGTCAGAGCGGAACGGAAGCCCTGGCGCTTCTTGTAGCCGGTCTTGTTCTTGTACTTCTGGATGACGATCTTCGGGCCGCGGAGGTTCTCGACCACCTCTGCCGTCACCGTTACCTTGGCCAGATCGGCAGCTGCGGAGGTCACCTTGTCGCCATCAACCAGGAGCAGAGCGGCAAGCTCAATGGTGCCACCTGCTGCCACCGGGACACGGTCAAGGGTAACCAGGTCTCCAACAGAAACCTTCTCCTGGCGGCCGCCAGCGCGGACAATCGCGTACACCACTTGGGAACTCACTTCTCTCGACGTCTAATACTTTTGCTGCGCATCACTACCCGGAAGAACTCCCAGGATTGCGCTGTGCTGTCACGCCGAGCGGAAGATTCCGATAGCTGGCGTTCGCACCGAAGGTCTAGACTACGCTAGCCCGACCCGCCGGAGCAAATACTGCCTGCCCCGGCGAGTCGTCAAGACCCTTTTTCTCCAACGATCCTACAGCTCCGAGGCCGGCACGCCGACACCGAGGATCATCGGCTCGGCCGCCGGGGCGGCCGGAGCCGCGGCCGGGGCGGTTGCCGGGAGCTTGGCCACGTGCGTGGATCCCTGCCCGGCGCCCGCCACGGCCTCGCTGCGCTGGATGGGCTCGTTGGCCGAACCCTGGGCGCTGCGCGCCGCACGGGGGCGGCGGGCACGGCGCGCGCGGGTGCCCTCGCCGGCCTGCAACTGATCGGCCGGCGCCGGTTCGGCCGCCCGCTCCGCGGCGGGCCGGGCGGGCGCCACGGGCTCCGCGGACGCCACCGGCGTGGCGGCCGGAACCTCCGCCGGAGCTTCTGCCTGCTCAGGCGCAGAGACCTGCGCTTGCCCTGCGGCGGCCGGAGCCATCGCCGGGGCGGAGGCGCGTCCACGGCGGCGGCGGCGCGAGCGCCCCTCGCCGGACGGCGCCTCGCCGGTGAGGGTCCCGCCAATCAGGGCCTCCCCGGAGGCTGCGCCCTGCGGCACCTCCTCCTCGATCGCTTCCGGCGCCTGCGCGGCCGCCGGGACGGACTGGGCTGGCGGCACGGACTGGACCGCGGGCACGGAGGGGACCTCGGCAAACGCTGCGGTGAGGCTCTCCAGCGTCAGGTCCGGCGTCTGCACCGGCGCTGACGCGCGGCGGCGGCGGCGCGAACGCGGCAACGGCACCTCTTCGCCGGCGATGGTGAGCACCTGCTCGGCGCCACCCGCGGCGCCCTCGCCCACAACACCGTCGTCGGCGCGCTCCTCCGGGGCGTGGCCGCTGGCGGCCGCCCCCTGGACGATCGCCGCCAGGGCGGCGTCAGCGGCCGCGTGGACGCTCTCCCCGCGCTCAAGCTCGAGCTCATGCTCGTGGGCGGCGTGCGCGGCGGCCGCGATCGTGGCGAACGCGGCGCGGGCGGCGCTGGCCTTGGCCGCCTCCGGGGCCTCGGGCAGGTGCGCCACCACGGCCTCCTGCTCCTTCTCCGGGCCGCGGCTGCGCTTGCGGCGCTCGCTGCGGGAGGCGGTGGTGCGGTCCGTCCGATCGATCCGCGGGGCAGCCTGCGGCTCGCCGTGGGAGGTGAAGGAGCGGCGGTGCTCGACGGGCTCGTCGTGCGTGATGACGCCGCGGCCGTTGCAGGCCTCGCAGTTCTCGCTGAAGACCTCCAGCAGGCCGGTGCCCATGCGCTTGCGCGTCATCTGGACCAGGCCCAGCGAGGTGACCTCGGCGACCTGGTGCTTGGTCCGGTCGCGGCCCAGGCACTCGACCAGCCGGCGGAGGACCAGGTCGCGGTTGGACTCGAGCACCATGTCAATGAAGTCGATGACGATGATGCCGCCGATGTCGCGCAGGCGCAGCTGGCGGACGATCTCCTCGGCGGCCTCGAGGTTGTTCTTGGTGACGGTTTCCTCGAGGTTGCCGCCGCTGCCGGTGAACTTTCCGGTGTTGACGTCCACGACGGTCATCGCCTCGGTGCGGTCGATCACCAGCGAGCCGCCCGAGGGCAGGAACACCTTGCGTTCCAGGGCCTTGTGGATCTGCTCGTCGATGCGGTTGGCCGCGAAGATGTCCTCCTCGCCCTCCCACTTTTCGAGGCGGGAGACCAGGTCCGGGGCCACGTAGGTGACGTAGGCCTCGATGGTGTCCCAGGCCTCGTCGCCGGAGACGATCAGCTTGGAGAAGTCCTCGTTGAAGACGTCGCGGACGACCTTGATGGTCAGGTCCGGTTCGCCGTAGAGCAGCTCCGGCGGCAGCGTCTTGGTAGAGGTCGACTTGCGGTCGATCTCCTCCCACTGGGCACGCAGGCGGTTGATGTCGTTCATCAGTTCCTCTTCGGAGGCACCCTCGGCCGCGGTGCGCACGATCACGCCCGCGTTCTCCGGGAGGTGGTCCTTGAGGATCTTCTTGAGGCGGTTGCGCTCGACGTCGGGCAGCTTGCGGCTGATGCCGGTCATGGAGCCGCCCGGCACGTAGACCAGGTAGCGGCCCGGCAGGGAGATCTGGCTGGTCAGGCGGGCGCCCTTGTGCCCGATGGGGTCCTTGGTGACCTGCACCAGGACCGAGTCCCCGGACTTCAGCGCATGCTCGATGCGGCGCGGCTGACCGTCCAGGCCCGCGACGTCCCAGTTGACCTCGCCGGCGTACAGGACGGCGTTGCGGCCGCGGCCGATGTCGACGAACGCGGCCTCCATCGACGGCAGCACGTTCTGGACCTTGCCGACGTAGACGTTGCCGATCAGCGAGTCCTGCTGCGTCTTCGAAACGAAGTGCTCGCCCAGGATGCCGTCCTCGAGGACGGCGATCTGGATGCGATCCTCACGCTGGCGCACGATCATCTGCCGGTCCACCGACTCGCGGCGGGCCAGGAACTCCGCCTCGGTGATGACCTGGCGGCGGCGTCCGGACTCGCGGGACTCGCGACGGCGCTGCCGCTTGGCCTCGAGGCGGGTGGAGCCCTTCACGGAGGCGACCTTGTTGGACGGGACGGCCTCGGTGCCGTTGCTGGGCCGGGGGGCGCGCACGCGGGTGATCGTGTTGGGCGGATCGTCATCGTGGCCACCGGTCAGTTCCAGGTCCGCATCGCCGCGGCGACGGCGGCGGCGTCGGCGGGAAACGACGCCGTCCTCACCCACCAGGGGCGCCTCGGCGGCTTCGTCCGCACCCTCGGTTTCGGCTTCGGCACCCTCAACGCGGGCGCGGCCGCGGGCGCGGCGCGCACGGCGGGAACGGGAGCGGCCTTCGTCCTCCTCGCCGGCCTCCTCCTGCTCCTCTTCAGGCTCCGCGGCACGGGCCGGGATGGCGGTGAGGTCGGGGGCGTGGAAAAGCACGGACAGCGGATCCACCGGCAGCGCGAACGGGTTGGCGGCGGGGCTGGCGGCGGCCGTCTCCTCTGCGGCAGCTGCGGGTGCGACGGCGGCCTCGGCCGGAGCAGCCTCAACGGCTTCGCCAACCGGCGTCGCTTCGGTGGCCTCAACCGCGCCGACTTCAACCTGGGCTGCCTCAAGCGGGGCGGCTTCGGTGGGGGCGACTTCGACCGCGCCTTCGGCCACGGAGCCGGTGGCGGATTCGGCGGCGGCCGCAGCCTCCGCCGCCTCGGCGGCCTTCTGCGCCGCGGTCTTGCGGGTGCGGGTCGCCGGCGTGCGGGTGGTGGCCGTGGTGGCGCGGGATGCTGCCGTGCGGGTGGCGGCGCGGCGGCGGGTGGTCTTGGCCGGAGCCTCAACGGCCTCCCCGGATTCGGCTTCCCCGGATTCGGCCGCGGCGGGCTCGGCGGCGGCCTCGGTCGCAACCTCGTCGGCGGGACCGGCTGCGGCAACCGCTGCCGCCTCGGCAGCCTCGGCGGCCTTCTGCGCGGCAGTCTTGCGGGTGCGGGTCGCCGGCTTGGCGGTCCCGGCCGTGGTGGCGCGGGTGGTGGCCCGGCGGCGCGTGGCCTTAGCCGGAACCTCAGCGGCCTCCCCGGATTCAGCCGCGGCCGACTCGGTGGCAGCGGCTTCAGCGGCGGCGGCCACCTCGGCGGCCGCGACGGGGCCCTCCCCCGCAACCTCGGGCGCGACCTCTTCGGCGGACCCGGCGGCGGACTCGGCCGCAGCCGCGGCGGCCTCGGCGGCCTTCTGCGCGGCAGTCTTGCGGGTGCGCGTCGCCGGCTTGGCGGTCCCGGCCGTGGTGGCGCGGGTGGTGGCCCGGCGGCGCGGAGCCTTGGCGGGAGCCTCCTCGGCGGCCGAGGCCTCTCCGTTCACCGCTTCGGCATTCGCGTCGGTGCTTGCCGCGTCCTGCGGGGCAGCGCCGGCTTCCGCGTGCGAGGCGTTCGTGGCGTCCGCGTCCGTGGCGGCCTGTCCTTCGGTAAAGCCCTGTTCTTCGTTAATGGGGTCCATGGATAGCCATACTCCTACCCGGAAGGACCCTCCACAGCGGCCCCTGCCGGTGCGTCAGTCGGGAAACGGGGCCTTGCGGCCTCCCGTTCCCCGGAAGTCGTTGTGCTATTCCCTGGGGGTGCACCGTCGTCGTGCGGTGCGGAACTCCCGAGGGAACCAGCGGTACGCTTCCCGGCATGCCGCTTTCTGTTGCGGCGGCCGACGGCGGTTTTCGGAGGGGCCGTTCTCGTCTGTCCCCGTCCAATTCATCGCCGACGGGCCCGGAAGCCTGTCACTGGACCGGAAGTGGACTGTGGTTCCACTGGCGGCCATGACCATTCTCTCACACGACGGCAATCCGGCACCGGGCGAGGCCCGCGTGTCCCGCGCCGACACCAAAGCTTGGCCAGGCCCCCGACCTCGGCGCCTAGCGTCGTCGGCGCCTCCCCGACCTCGCTACGCTCGGCCGGGGCCCCTCGGCGCCTAGACTGGACGGCGAGATCCGCCCCCGATCCGAGGAGGTCCCCCGTGACCGTGACAGACCGCTCCCCCGACGCCCCCGGGCAGGCCACGGAGCAAAGGGACCGGTCCTTCGCCTGGCTGGCCGTGGTGACGGGCGTGGTGTCCTGGCTCGCCTCGGCCACCCTGGTCCTCGAACGCCTGGCCCTCTACAAGGACCCCGGGCACATCACCAGTTGCGACATCAACCCGTGGGTCTCCTGCGGAACCGTCATGAAGTCCTGGCAGGCCGCGCTGTTCGGCTTCCCGAATCCGCTGATCGGGATCGTCGGTTTCGGGATCGTCATCACCGTCGGCATGGCGCTGCTGGCCGGCGCGCGCTTCGCCCGCTGGTACTGGATCGGTTTCCAGACGGGCATCACGCTGGCCTTCGTCTTTTGCGTGTGGCTCTGGTCCCAGGCGCTGTACGTGATCGGCGCGCTGTGCATCTACTGCATGGTCGTGTGGGCGATGGTCATCCCGCTGTTCGTGTACACGACTGCGCGGAACCTGCGCGCCGGGGTGATTCCGGCCGGCCCGCGCGTGCGCGCCGTCGCCGCCGAATGGGCTTGGGTGGCGACCGCCCTGTTGCTGGTGCTGACCGCCGGCACCGTGTTCCTGCGGTTCATGAACGCGTTCCTGGGTTAGGCGCTGCGCAAACCTTCCCGGTTCCGGCGGGCACCGGCGGCGTGTCGCGCCGACACGCCGCGCAACGCATCCCCGATCGCGGCGGAAATGGGAAAAAACGACGGCGGGGCGGCACCTTGTGAAGGTGCCGCCCCGCCGTTGTTGTCCGGCGAGCGCCTAGGCGAACCAGATGCCGATCTCGCGTTCGGCGGACTCGGGCGAGTCGGAGCCGTGGACCAGGTTCTGCTGGACCTTCACGCCCCAGTCGCGGCCGAAGTCGCCGCGGATGGTGCCGGGGGCGGCCGTGGTGGGGTCCGTGGTGCCGGCCACGGAGCGGAAGCCCTCGATGACGCGGTGGCCTTCGAAGACGGCCGCGACCAGCGGCCCGGAGAGCATGAACTCGACCAGCGGCTCGTAGAACGGCTTGCCGACGTGTTCCTCGTAGTGCTTCTCCAGCAGCTCGCGGCTGGCCGCCACCTGCTTCAGCTCGGCCAGGCGGTAGCCCTTGGCCTCGATGCGGGACAGGATGGTGCCGGTGAGCCCGCGCTGCACGCCGTCCGGCTTGACCAGGACAAGGGTCCGTTCGATGGACACGTGGGTGCCTCCTTCGTGGGGGTCGATTTCTGGATCCGAGTCTAGCCGCCGAGGGCCCCGCCGCGAGCGAAGCGAGCCAAGTGAGCGGCCAGGGGTCCCCGCGCGCGAAGCGTGTGGGGCAGGCCGCGAACGGGGAGGCGGGTAGACGCTAGTCCGAACGGCGAACGCCCCGCCGCCCGGGAAGGGCGGCGGGGCGTTCGTTACGGAACGTGGCCGGTGGAGGGCCGCGTCAGGCGCCCGGTTCCGGGTGGGCGGCTTCCCATTCGGCCTGGAGCCGGTCGCGTTCGGCGTTCTCCCGGTCCATCGACCCGCCCTTGGCCACCGCGTACCACCAGGTGACGGTGAACAGGATCGCGATGATGAACATGGTCGGTTCGATGAAGCCGATCAGGAACAGCACCCCCTGGATGCCCCAGCCGATCCAGTAGCCCAGCGGCTTGGTCAGCAGGGCGCAGGCCAGGATGCACACCACGGCCAGCCCGATCCCGACCCCCAGCGTCACCGGCCCGGGGATGTCCTTGCGCAGCCCGAAGACGGTCAGCGCCGCGAAGAACACCAGGAACGCCTCCAGGGTGAGCACCGTCGAGGCGAACATGGTGCGGATCGAGCGCCGCTTCTTCTTCATGCCCGGGCGCCATTCGCGCTGGGCCTTGGTCAGTCGTGCCATCGGTGTCCCTACTTTCCGAGCAGCGTGCGGGCCTCGGCCACCAAGGTGATGGAGCCGGTGACGAGGATGCCCCCGCCGAAGTCTTCGGCGGCGTCGGCGCGGCCGACGGCCCAGTCGAGGGCGTCGTCGAGCTTTTCCGTCACGTGGATGTCCGCCTCCGGGAAGCCGGCCTCCACCGCCAGCTCGCCCAGCTCGCCGGCCGGGATCGCCCGCGGGGAGGTGGACTGGGTCAGGCAGATGTCCTCGACCAGGTCCTTGTACTGGGCGCGCAGTTCGGCGAGCATCGCCGGGGCGTCCTTCTCCCCCAGGATGCCGACCACCAGCACCAGCTTGCTGAAGCCGAACGTCTCCTTGAGCGCCTCGGCGCTGACGCGGATCCCGTCCGGGTTGTGCCCGGCGTCGACGACGACGGTCGGCGAGGTGCGCACCACCTCGAGGCGCCCGGGGCTGGAGGCGCTGGCGAAGCCCTCGCGGACGACGTCGGCACTGAGCGGCTTCTCGCCGCCGCCGATGAACGCCTCGACGGCGGCCAGCGCGACGGCGGCGTTCTGTGCCTGGTGGGCCCCGTGCAGCGGCAGCGCGATGTCCGTGTACCGGTCGGCCAGGCCCTGGAGGACCAGCTGCTGGCCGCCCACGGCCAGGTTGCGGGACTCGACGCCGAACTCGACGCCCTGGAAGCGGAACGGAACGCCGACCTCGCGGGCCCGCTCCAGCAGCACGTCGGCGGCCTCGGCCTGCTGCGCGGCGCTGACCAGGAAGCCGCCGGGCTTGATGATCCCGGCCTTCTCCCAGGCGATCTCCTCGACGGTGTCGCCGAGCAGGTCGGTGTGGTCCAGCGAGATGGGGGTGACCACGCTGACGGCGCCGTCGCCGACGTTGGTGGCGTCGGTGATCCCGCCCAGGCCGACCTCGATGATGGCCACGTCGACCGGCTCGTCGGCGAAGACCGCGAAGGCGAGCACGGTGACGGCCTCGAAGTAGGTCAGCCGGTTCTCGCCCTTGGCCTCCAGCTCGCCGTCGACGATCTGCAGGTACGGGCGGATCTCGTCCCAGATCCGCACGAACGTCTCGTCCGGGCACGGCTCGCCGTCGATGCTGATGCGCTCGGTGACCTTGGCCAGGTGCGGGCTGGTGTAGCGGCCGGTCCGCAGCCCGTGCGCGCCCAGCAGCGACTCGATCATCCGGGCCGTGGAGGTCTTCCCGTTGGTGCCGGTGATGTGGATGATCGGGTAGGCCCTGTTCGGCTCCCCGAGCACCTCCATCGCCCGGCGCATCGGCTCCATGCGGGGCTCGATCTTGTTTTCGGGCGCGCGGCCGAGCAGTTCGGCGTAGACGCTTTCCACGGAGAACTCGTCGAACCCGCTCATGCCTGGGCTCCCGTCACGGTTGCGGCGGCAACGGTGACCACCGGTTCGGCGGCGTCGGGGGCCACCTCCAGCACCAGGTCCACGGTCAGGGTTTCGCCCTTGAGCAGCTCCGCGTTGGCGCGCAGGGCCTCCACGGTGGCCGCATCGGCCGCGATCACGGTGCGGATGCGGTCGCCGACGGTGAGGTCGGCGTCCTTGCGGGCCTGCTGCACGGCGCGGACCATGTCCCGGGCGGTGCCCTCGGCCTCGAGCTCGGCGGTGACCTCGGTGTCCAGCACCACGAACCCGCCGCCGGGCAGGACGGCCGCGGCCACGGAGGCTCCGCCGTCGTGCTCCTCCACCACGGTTTCCAGCGTGTACTCGTGCGGCTCCAGCGGCAGGCCGCCGGAGACCACGGTGCCGTCGGCCTCCACCGACCAGTCCCCGGACTTGGAGCCCTTGATGGCCTGCTGGACGCCCTTGCCCAGGCGCGGTCCGGCGGCGCGGGCGTTGACCACCAGCTTCTGGCTGATGCCGAACTCGCCGGCGTCGGCCTCGGAGGCGTCCAGCAGGGTCACCCCGCGCAGGTTCAGCTCGTCGGCGATGATCGCGGCGTAGGTGCCGTCCAGGTCCCTGGCGCCCTCGGTGGCCACGGTCAGCCCGTTCAGCGGCAGGCGCACGCGCAGGTTGGCGCCCTTGCGCAGCGAGGAGCCGACCGAGCAGATGCGGCGGGTGGCGTCCATGCGGGCCACCAGGCCGGCGTCGCGCGGGAAGAGTTCGGCGTCCGGCCAGTCGGCCAGGTGCACCGAGCGCCCGCCGGTCAGCCCGCGCCAGATCTCCTCGGTCGCCAGCGGCAGCAGCGGGGCGGCCACGCGGCACAGCGCCTCGAGGCAGGTGTAGAGGACGTCGAAGGCCTCGGTGTTCTCGTCGAAGAAGCGCTGGCGGGACCGGCGCACGTACCAGTTGGTCAGCGTGTCCATGTACTGGCGCACCGCCTCGCAGGCGTCGGAGATCTCGTAGGCGTCGAACGCGGCGGTGGCCTCACGGACCAGGTCGCCGGTGGCGGCAAGCATGTAGCGGTCCAGCGGGTCGGCGGCGTCGTGGGCCAGCTTCGCGTCGTAGCCGGCGCCGCCGTTGGCCGCGTTGGTGTAGAGGCTGAAGAAGTGCCACACGTTCCACATCGGCAGCAGCACCTGGCGCACGCCCTCGCGGATGCCCTGCTCGGTGACCACCAGGTTGCCGCCGCGCAGGATCGGGGAGGCCATCAGGAACCAGCGCATGGCGTCGGAGCCGTCGCGGTCCAGGACCTCGTTGACGTCCGGGTAGTTGCGCAGCGACTTGGACATCTTCTGCCCGTCGGAGCCGAGCACGATGCCGTGGCTGATGACGTTGCGGAACGCCGGGCGGTCGAAGAGCGCGGTGGCCAGGACGTGCATGGTGTAGAACCAGCCGCGGGTCTGGCCGATGTACTCGACGATGAAGTCCGCCGGGTTGTGCCCGTCGAACCAGTCCTTGCTCTCCATCGGGTAGTGCACCTGGGCGTACGGCATCGAGCCGGAGTCGAACCAGACGTCCAGCACGTCCTCGACGCGGCGCATCATGGACTGGCCCGTGGGGTCCTCCGGGTTGGGGCGGACCAGCTCGTCGATGAACGGGCGGTGCAGGTCCACCTCGCCGGCGTGGTTGCGCGGCAGCGTGCCGAAGGCGGCCTCGATCTCCTCCAGGGAGCCGTAGACCTCGCGGCGCGGGTACTCGGGGTTGTCCGACTCCCAGACCGGGATCGGGGAGCCCCAGAAGCGGTTGCGGCTGATCGACCAGTCGCGCGCGTTCTCCAGCCACTTGCCGAACTGGCCGTCCTTGACGTTGCCCGGGATCCAGTTGATCTCCTGGTTCAGCTCCAGCATGCGGTCCTTGATCTTGGTGACCTCGACGTACCAGGAGGAGATCGCGCGGTAGATCAGCGGGGTGCGGCAGCGCCAGCAGTGCGGGTAGGAGTGCTCGTAGCTGGCCGTGCGGACCAGGCGGGCGTCGGCCTTGAGGACGTTGGTGATGGTCTTGTTCGCGTCGAAGACCTGCACGCCGGCGATCTCCGCCAGCGGCCCCTCGGCGAACAGCGGCAGGAACTTCGCGCCTTCGTCGATGGAGAGGACCACGGGGATGCCGTTGGCCTCGCAGACCTTCTGGTCGTCCTCGCCGTAGGCCGGGGCCTGGTGGACGATGCCGGTACCGTCGGTGGTGGTGACGTAGTCGGCCACCACGATCCGCCAGGCGTTCTGCGTGCCCCACTTCTCGGTGTCCGCGAACGTGTCCCAGAGCGGTTCGTAGGAGATGCCCTCCAGCTCGGAGCCCAGGAAGGTGGCCTCGACCGCCTCGGCCGCCGCGGCGGCGTCGTCGTATCCGAGGTCCTTCGCGTAGGAGGCGAGCAGGTCCGAGGCCAGCAGGAAGCGGCCGGAGGCCGCGGACGCCTTGACGCCGTGGGGGCCGGCCGGCACGACGACGTAGGCCACCTCGGGCCCGACGGCGAGGGCCAGGTTGGTCGGCAGGGTCCAGGGGGTGGTGGTCCAGGCCAGCGCCTGCACGCCGGCGAGCGCCCGGGAGGCCGCGGTTTCCCCGGCGAGCAGCGGGAAGGTGACCGTGACGGTCTGGTCCTGGCGGTTCTTGTAGACGTCGTCGTCCATGCGCAGCTCGTGGTTGGACAGCGGGGTCTCGTCCTGCCAGCAGTACGGGAGCACGCGGAAGCCCTGGTAGGTCAGGCCCTTCTCGTGCAGCTGCTTGAAGGCCCAGATGACCGATTCCATGTACTCGACGTTGAGCGTCTTGTAGTCGTTCTCGAAGTCCACCCAGCGGGCCTGGCGGGTGACGTAGGTCTGCCATTCGTGGGTGTACTTGAGCACGGACTCGCGGCAGGCGTCGTTGAACTTGTCGATGCCCATGGCCATGATCTGGTTCTTGTCCGTCATGCCCAGCTGCTTCATGGCCTCCAGCTCGGCGGGCAGCCCGTGGGTGTCCCAGCCGAAGCGGCGTTCCACCTTGTGGCCGCGCTGGGTCTGGTAGCGGGCGACCAGGTCCTTGACGTAGCCGGTGAGCAGGTGGCCGTAGTGCGGCAGGCCGTTGGCGAAGGGCGGGCCGTCGTAGAAGACGAACTCGTTGGTGCCGCCCTCGGCGTCGCGGCCGTCGATGGAGGCCTGGAAGGTACCGTCGGCGTCCCAGTACTTCAGGACGCGTTCCTCGATCTCGGGGAAGCGGGGGGAGGCGGGCGTGGTGCCCTGCGGGTCGGTTGAGGCCTTGGGATAGCTGGTCATCGGCGGCACAGTCCTGGCGTGGTCGGCGTCCGAAGGGGGCGCCTGGTCCTGGCACGGGGACGGAGATCCCGGCTCTCTTTCGCCGGGCACCGCGGTACCACCCCGTTTGCATGGGCCCGTCCTCCGCGGCACCGGGTCGTGAAACCGGCTTGCGATGGTCCCGCGGGACCGTGTCCGGAAGGAGCATGGTCCCGAAAGGGCCTGGACGGGCGGCCATGCCGCTCGTTGTCTGCTGTGACGGGCATACCCGTCCGGTTCTACTGGGCCCTTCGTGCAGGTCCGCAGGGGTTCCTGCGCACCGCCGGTGGGGGCTTTTCTTCCGGAGGCTCGCCGGTGATGGCCGGGTCGACGCCGATGCCTCAAGTCTAACCGACCAGGACGGGAGCCGGCGCGTCGTCGAGGCGGGGATCCGGACGGGCTCGGGGGTGCGGGTCGCGGCCGCCCAACCGGAGCATCCGGCAACCACCGGAGGTACATTGGGCAGGTGTTTTCCGGATGCCCCGGCCCAGGGGCTGGAAGGGGATGTCGATGAACACTGTCCCGGACTACAACGCCGCCCTCGATCCCCCGCTGCGGGACGTCGCCGACCGTTTGGCGGAGCTGCTCGGCGACGGCCTGCCGGAGCTGGAGGCGACCTTGTGGCACGCCCAGCCGGTGTGGATGCACGGCAAGCACCCGGTCGCCGGCTACAAGGCGTTCCCCCGGTACGTGACCCTGATGCTGTGGGTGGGGCCGGAGTTCCACGATCCGGCCGGAGTCCTGCAGCCGGCAGGGAACCAGAACGTGGTCACCGTGAAGTACGAGCGGACCGAGGACATCCACGAGGACCTGGTCGGCGGGTGGCTGGCCCAGCTCGGCTGAGCGCTCCCGCTGTCCGGCCCGCCGGAGCATCCGGCACCTGCCCGGGGTTGTGCGGGCGGGTGTTTTCCGGATGCCCCGGTCCAAGGGTTCGGTCCAAGGGGTCGGTTCAGGACTTCGACAGAGGGGCCCGGCCTACGCGCGGGCCTCCAGCGGGCGGGAGAGCTCCACCATGCGCTCGCGGTCCACGACCTTGATGCGTTCGCGCTGCACGGGCCCGGCGGCGGTCGGCACCGGGGCGGCGTCCGCACCGAGCGCGCGTTCGTGCTCGTCCAGCTTCAGCCAGCCTTCCCAGGTGGTGTACGCAACGCCGCGGGCCTGGAGGTGGTCCTCGATGGAGGCCTCCGTTGCGGCCGGCGGCAGCTGTCCCAGCTCGGCCAGCAGGTGGGTGATGGTCTCCAGCGCGTCGCCCTTGGTGTGCCCGATCAGGCCCACGGGGCCGCGCTTGATCCAGCCGGTCGTGTACAGCCCCGGCACATGGGCTCCGTCGCCGTCGAGCACCCGCCCGCCGTCGTTGGGGACCACCCCGGTGTTCGCGTCGAACTCGAGGCCCGGCAGCGGGGAGCCGAAGTAGCCGATGGCGCGGTAGACGGCCTGCACCGGGTAGTCGAGCAGCTCGCCGGTGCCGCGCACCTGGCCGGTGCCGTCCAGTTCCTGGCGCTCGAACCGGATCCCGGAGACCTTGCCGTCCTCGCCGAGGACCTCCACGGGGTTGTGCAGGAAGTGCAGGTGCAGGCGGCGGCTGGCCGGGGCGCGGTCCTCCCGCTCCTCCTGCTCAATCAGCCAGTTGGTGAGGGTGGAGACCATGGTCTTGGTCTGGTTGTTGGTCTTGATGGCGGCATCGGAGGCCTCGTCGAACTCGAAGTCCTCCGGGTAGAGCACGATGTCCACGTCGTGGCTGTGGCTCAGTTCCCGCAGCTCCAGCGGGGTGAACTTCACCTGCGCCGGGCCGCGGCGGCCGAACACGTGCACGTCGGTGACCGGCGAGGCCAGGAGCCCGGCATGCACGTTCTCGGGAATCTCGGTGACCAGCAGCTCGGCCGGGTGCTTGGACAGCACGCGGGCCACGTCCAGGGCCACGTTGCCGTTGCCGATGACCGCGATCTCCGTCGCCTCCAAGGGCCATTCGCGCGGCACGTCCGGGTGCCCGTCGTACCAGGAGACGAAGTCCGCGCCGCCGAAGGAGCCCTCCAGGCCGATGCCGGGGATGTTCAGGTCGGCGTCCCGGATCGCGCCGGTGGCGAAGATCAGCGCGTCGTAGTGCTCGCGCAGCGCCTGCAGGTCCACGTCCGTGCCGAAGTCCACGTTGCCGAAGAAGCGGATGTCCCCGCGGTCCAGGACCTTGTGCAGGGCGTTGACGATGCCCTTGATGCGCGGGTGGTCCGGGGCCACGCCGTAGCGGATCAGCCCGTAGGGGGCCGGGTAGCGGTCGAACAGGTCGATCGCCAGGCTGAGCGCCCCGGAGGCGACGGGTTCGGACTTGGTGAGCAGGTCCGCGGCGTACACGCCGGCCGGACCGGCGCCGATGATGGCCACGCGGAGCGGACGCTTGGTGAGGTGGTCGGGAATGGTGGTCTGGCTCAAGGGGTTTCTCCTGGGGGTGTTACCGGGCCGCGAGGCTGAGGCCTCGGGCGGGGACGTTTGCGGCGGTGACGGATGAAGGAGTGGCTGCGGGGACGGCTTCTTCGGGCGCGGCTTCTGGGGCCGTAGTTTCGGAGACGGGGCCCGCGTACGGGCTCAGGCTGACGACGCGCCCGATCACGATGACGGCCGGGTTGCCGATGCGGGCGCGCCCGGCGTCGGCGGCGATCGTCTCCAGGGTGCCGATGCACACGCGCTGTTCGGGGGTCCAGCCGCGTTCGACGATGCCGACCGGGGTCGCCGGGTCCATGCCGCGGGCCAGCAGTCCGGCCACGGACTCCCCCAGCCGGGCGATGCCCATCAGCAGCACCAGCGTGTGGTCCTGGCGCACCGGCACCTCGCCGAGGTCCTGGTGCCCGGTGACGACGCTGAACCCGGTGGCCAGTCCGCGGTGGGTGACCGGGATGCCGGCGGCCGCCGGCACCGAGACCGCGCTGGTGACCCCGGGGACCACCTCGACGTCGATGCCGCGGGCACGGGCATAGGCCGCCTCCTCGCCGCCGCGGCCGAGGACGTAGGGGTCCCCGCCCTTGAGCCGCACCACCAGGTGTCCGGCGCGCGCCTCGGCGACGAGGATTTCGTTGATCTCCTCCTGGGTGGCCAGGTGGGCGCCGGGGGCCTTGCCGACCTCGATGACGCGCACGGCGGGGTCCAGCTCGGCCAGCAGGCCGCGCGGGCCCAGCCGGTCCGCCACCACGACGTCGGCCTCGGCGAGCAGGGTGCGTCCGCGCACCGTGATCAGCCCGATGTCCCCCGGTCCGCCGCCGACCAGCGCGATGCGACCGGCCTCAGCAGTGGTGGCGGAAGCCGCCGGGCCGGAAGAAGCCGCCGTCTTGGAAGAAGCCGCAGGCCGGCGGTGGCGCAGCGGGAGCGCGCCGGTGGCGTGGCTGACCCGGATCGCGTCGCGGATCGCGGCGGCACGGCGCGGGTCGGCCGCGGTGTTCACGGCGACCACGACGTCGTCGAAGCGGGCGACGGCGGGCGTCCAGGCCGAGGCGGTGGCGTGGTCGGTGGCGTTGACGCACCACAGCCGGCGGGCCTCGGCATCAGCTCCGACGCGCGCGTCCGTGGCCGGGCAGCCGGTGGCGGTGTGCACCAGCCACGCCTCGTCGAGGTCGCCCTCGGCGTAGTCGCGGCGCTGCCAGTCGATCAGTCCGTTCTCTGCCAGGTCGCGCAGCTCGGGGTGCGCGGCGGGGGCGATCAGGCGCACCCGGGCCCCGGCGTCGAGCAGCGCGCCGATGCGGCGGGCCGTCACGGCGCCGGCGCCGACCATCACGACGGTGCGGCCGAGCAGGCGGAGGCTGGCGGGATAGAGGTCGCTCACGCGGAGTGTCCTTTCGCGAGGCCCCGGCGCGCCAGCAGGGCGCGTTCAACCGGGGCGAAGAGCAGCAGTTCGACGAGGATGCCGACCACCAGGATGGCCAGGATCGCGGTGATCACCAGGCCCATGTCGGAGAGGTCGCGGCCCTGCTGCAGCAGCGAGCCGAGCCCGAAGCCGATGGAGCCGCCGACCGCGATGATTTCCGCGGCCATCAGGGAGCGCCAGGAGAACGCCCACCCCTGCTTGAGTCCGCCGAGGTAGCCGGGCAGCGCCGCCGGCAGCGTGATCAGCAGCGTGTGCTGCCAGCGGCTGGCGCCGAGCACGTGGCCGACCTGGGCGTAGTGGGGCGGGATGGTGTCGATGCCGGCGAGCAGCCCGTTGATGATCGACGGGGTGGCACCCATCAGCACCACGAAGTACACGGTGGCGTCGGTCAGCCCGAACCAGATGATCGCCGCCGGCACCCAGGCCACGGAGGGCAGCACCTGCAGCCCGGAGATCAGGGGCCCGACGGCGCGGCGCAGTGCCGGCAGCTGGGCCAGCACCAGCGCGATCGGGGTGCCGATCGCGACCGCGATGAGGAACCCGAGGCCGCCGCGGGCCAGCGAGGTGCCCACCGCCTCCGCGAGCGCGCCGCTGGCGGCCTGCTCGGCAACGATCGCGGCCACCTGGCCGGGGCCCGGCAGCAGGTCGTCGCGCTTGATGCCGCTCCAGGCCAGGATCTGCCAGAGGCTGACCACCGCGGCCAGGGCGCCGAGCGGCCAGAGCAGGCGTGAGCCGAACGTGCCGCGCCTGGCGACCGGGTCGACGCGCTGGAGCTGGTCGAGGCCGGCCTCCAGCCGGCCGAGGTCGCTGGCGGACGGCGCCGCCGGTGCGGTGCGGGCCGGCGACGTCACGGTCGGTTCGGTGGACGGCTCTGATTTGGTGGACAGTGTCGATTCAGTGCCCATGGTGGCGGATCTCCTCGCGCAGGCGTTCGGTGATGGTGCCGGCCAGGGTGGCCGCGGCGGCCGGATCCCGGCGGATCTCCTCCGGCACCTCCCACTCGGCCACGATGCGGCCGGGGCGGGAGGAGAGCAGGATGACGCGCTGGCCCAGCCGTACGGCCTCGCGCACGTTGTGGGTGACGAACACGATCGTGCGCCCGGTGGCGCGCCAGACCCGTTCCAGCTCATCGTGGAGCAGGTCGCAGGTGATCGCGTCCAGCGCCGCGAACGGCTCGTCCATCAGCAGCAGCTGGCGTTCCTGGCCCAGGGACCGGGCGAGCGCGGCACGCTGGCGCATGCCCCCGGAGAGCTGGTGCGGGCGGCGCTCGGCCGCGTCGCGCAGGTGCACGAGGTCCAGCAGTTCCTCGGCCCGTGCCCGGCGTTCGGCACGCGGGACCCCGCGCAGCCGCAGCGCCAGCTCCACGTTGCCGCGCGCGGTGAGCCACGGCAGCAGGCTGGCGTCCTGGAACATGAACGCGGCACCGTCGGCGGGCACCTCCAGGCTTCCGCCGGTCGGGGCCTCGAGCCTGGCCAGCAGGTTCAGCAGCGTGGACTTGCCGCAGCCGGAGGCCCCGAGGATCGCCACGAACTCGCCGGTGCGGATGTGGGTGCTCAGCCCGTCGAGCACCTGCACGCGCCCGTCGTAGGACTTGGAGAGCGAGGTCAGCGTGACGCTCATTTGCCCGTTCCGTCCGCGGCGTCCGCCGGCAGCGCGTCGAGCACCGTGGTGTCCACCAGGCCCTCGAGCTGGCCCGATTCGGTGAGGCCGGCCTCGACCGCGTGCTCCATCAGGGTGGGGTAGGTGCCGGCGAGCGGGTCGGTGGTGAACGTGAGGTTGCCCAGCGCCCGGGCCAGCACGTCCTCCGGCAGCGCGGCGCCCAGGGAAGTCAGCCCCTTCCCGACCGCGTCAAGGCGGGTGGCCGTGTCAGCGGAGTCCAGCCAGGCGACGGTGTCCCGGTGCCCGGCCAGCAGGTCGGCGACGGTTTCGGGGTGGGCCGCGGCGAAGCGCTGGTCCACGACGAGGATCGTGGTCGGGAACTCGCCGCCGTCCCACAGGTCCGCCTCGTCCACGAGCACCTTGGCGTCGGCTTCCAGCACCAGGCGGGAGGACCAGGGTTCGGGCAGCCATGCCCCGTCGAGCTTGCCGGAACGGAACAGGTCCAGCGTTTCGGCGTTGCCCGTGGGGTTGATCGCGACCTCTCCGCCGCCGTCCGGCGTGGTCTTCAGGCCCTGGTCGGCGAGCCAGGTGCGCAAGGCGACGTCCTGGGTGCCGCCGAGCTGCGGGCTGGCCAGCACGGCGCCGTTGAGGTCCGCGGGCTTGGTGATCGAGGGATCGACGACGAACTGGGCGCCGCCGGACGCGGCACCGGCAATGACCCGCAGCGACGTGCCCCCGGACTTGATGTAGGAGTTGATCGCCGGGCTCGGGCCCAGGAACGCGGCATCGATCGCCCCGGCGTTCAGCGCCTCGATGGCGGCCGGCCCGGCGTTGAAGACCTGGGTCTCCAGCGTGGTGCCGTGGCGCCCGACGGCGTCTGCCAGCCGCCCCTGCTCGACGCCGACCACGGCCGGGGCGTGGGTGACATTCGCGAAGTAGCCCAGGCGCAGCTTATCCGCCGGCCCCGCCCCGGCCGCCGCTTGGGCGCCGGAGGGCGCGGGCAGCCCGGTCGTGGCCAGCCAGGCCGTGGCCAGTGCCGCCACGGCCAGCAGCGCGACGAGGGCCGCGGCCAGGCGTGGCACCTTGCGGCGGTGCGGAGCCGGGGCCGCGGCGTCGATGCGAATGGACTCCGGCTTCTGGGGCTTGTCGGTCATGGTGGTTCCTTGTGTGCTGGGGGTGCTTGCTGGGGTGGTGGCGGTTTTGGTGGCGACTTGGCAACTAGGCGACGAGGCCGGCGGCCAGGGTGTTGCCGTCCTGCGGGTCGATGACCAGGAACGCTCCGGTGCGCCGGTGCGCGGCGTAGGGTTCCAGGGGCAGCGGGGCGGCGAGCTTCAGGCCCACCTCGCCGATGTCGTTGAGCTCGAGCGTCTCCGCCTCCCCGATCTCCAGGCTGTCCAGGTCCAGCCGGCCGTTGATCGCGGTGACCAGCCCCTTGACGGTGGCGGCGCCGTGCTTGATGAGCACCCGGGCCCCGGGCCGCAGCGCGTGGGCCCCGAGCCAGGCCAGGCGCGCGGTGAACGCGTCGGTGCTGGTGGGCAGGAAGCCGGAGGCGATCAGGTCTCCGCGGGCGATGTCGATGTCCTCGGCCAGCCGCAGGGTGACCGAGGCCGGGGCGATGGCCCGCTGCAGCGGACCGTCCGCCGTGTCGATGCCCGCGACCGTGGTGGTGCGCCGTCCCTGGCCGGGGGCGATGATGCTCACCGTGTCCCCGACGCCGACGTGGCCGGAGGCCAGCTGTCCGGCGTACCCGCGGTAGTCGCGGTACTCCTCCTCGTCCAGCCCGGCAGCGAGCGCGCCCTGCGGGCGGATCACGTACTGCACCGGGAAGCGCAGCGAGCCGCCGGCCTCCGTGGCGTGCTCGGCCGCCTCGGCGGCGTCGAGCCCGGGCAGCGTCTCGAGGATCTGCACGAGCGTCGGCCCCGCGTACCAGGGCGTGTGCTCCGAACGGTGGACGACGTTGTCGCCCTCCAGCGCCGAGACCGGGATGCTGGCCACCGACTCCAGTCCCAGTTCGGCGGCGATCGCCTCGATGGCGCCGGAGATCTCGGCGAAACGATCCTGCGCGTAGCCGATGAGGTCGATCTTGTTCACCGCGACGACCACGTGCGGCACCCGCAGCAGCGCGGCCACGCTCAGGTGGCGCCGGGTCTGTTCGAGCACCCCGTGGCGGGCGTCGACGAGCAGCACGACGGCGTCGGCCGTGGACGCGCCGGTGACGGTGTTCTTGGTGTACTGCACGTGTCCGGGGCAGTCGGCCAGGATGAACGTGCGCTTGTCGGTGGCGAAGTAGCGGTAGGCGACGTCGATGGTGATGCCTTGCTCGCGTTCGGCACGCAGCCCGTCGGTCAGCAGCGCCAGGTCCAGCCCGCCGGCCTCGCCGCCGAAGCCGCGGTCGGCGCTGGTGCGCGCCACGGCGTCGAGCGTGTCGGCCAGGATCGCCTTGGAGTCGTGCAGCAGCCGGCCCACGAGCGTGGACTTGCCGTCGTCGACGGAGCCGGCGGTCGCGAAACGGAACAGGGTGCCGTGCGGCACGGTGGGGGTGGTCATCAGAAATACCCGTCCTTCTTGCGGTCTTCCATGGCTGCCTCGGAAATGCGGTCGTCGGCGCGGGTGGCGCCGCGCTCGGTCAGGGAGCTGGCGGCGACCTCGCGGACGACGTCGGCGACGGTGGCGGCGTCCGAGAGCACCGCGCCGGTGCAGGACATGTCCCCCACCGTGCGGTAGCGCACGGTGCGCACCTCGACGGGCTCGTCCTCGCGCGGGGCGGAGACCGGGCCGACGGCCCGCCACATCCCGTCGCGGCGGTAGACCTCCCGCTCGTGGGCGTAGTAGATGGAGGGCAGTTCGATGTTTTCGCGTTCGATGTAGCGCCAGATGTCCAGCTCGGTCCAGTTGCTGATCGGGAACGCGCGCACATGCTGACCCGGCTGGTGGCGGCCGTTGTAGAGGTTCCACAGCTCGGGGCGCTGGTTGCGCGGATCCCAGGCGCCGAACTCGTCGCGCAGGGACAGGATGCGCTCCTTGGCGCGCGCCTTGTCCTCGTCGCGGCGGCCGCCGCCGAAGACCGCGTCGAAGCGGTGCGTGGCGATCGCATCCAGCAGCGGGGTGGTCTGGAGCGGGTTGCGGGTGCCGTCGGCGCGTTCGCGCAGCTCGCCGCGGTCGATGTAGTCCTGCACGCTGGCCACCTCCAGGCGCAGCCCCAGCCGCGCCACGGTGCGGTCGCGGAAGTCGATGACCTCGCCGAAGTTGTGTCCGGTGTCCACGTGCAGCACCGGGAAGGGGATGCGCGCCGGCCAGAACGCCTTCGCGGCCAGGTGCAGCATCACCACCGAGTCCTTGCCGCCGGAGAACAGCATCGCGGGGCGCTCGAACTCGGCGACCACCTCCCGCAGGATGTGGATCGATTCGGACTCGAGCGTGGAGAGCACGTCGGGTGCGTCCCCGGCGCCGGGCCGGGTGTGGGCGGTCGCGGGGGCGACGGGGGAAGCGACGGAGGTCATCGCTGGCTCCTTTCGGCCGGGGTGTGGATGCCGCATTCGGTCTTGGCCAGTCCGGCCCAGCGGCCGGCGCGGGGATCCTCGCCGGGGGCCACGGGGCGGGTGCAGGGGGCACAGCCGATGGACGGGTAGCCGTGCTGCAGCAGCAGGTTCAGCGGCACGGCGTGGCGTTGGGAGTAGTCCAGCAGGTCATCGAAGCTCCAGGTCGCGACGGGGTTGACCTTGATCAGCCCGTGCTGCTCGTCGAAGGTGACCAGCGGCGTGTTCGTGCGGGTGGGGGCCTCGTCGCGCCGCACGCCGGTGAACCAGAGGTCGTAGCCGGCCAGCGCCTTCTTCAGCGGGTCCATCTTGCGCAGCTGGCAGCAGGCGGCCGGATCGCGCTCGTAGAGCTTCTCCCCCAGCGCGGCGTCCTGTTCGGCGACGGTGCGCTCGGGCAGCACGTCGACGATGCGCACGTCCAGGACGCGGGCCACCTCGTTGCGGGTCGCCACCGTCTCGGGAAAGTGGTAGCCGGTCTCCAGGAACAGGACGTCGACCCCGGGCATCCGGGCCGCGACCAGGTGCGGAAGCACGGCGTCGGCCATGGAGCAGGCGACGGCGGCCAGCGCGGTGGGCACGGTGCGCGCCGCCCAGTCGATGACGGCGGCCGCGTCGGCGTCGTGGCCCAGCTCCGCGGCGCCGGCCTCCACGGCGGCGCGCAGGCGTCCGAGCCGGCGCTCGCTGTGGATGTGCAGGTCGGTGGGGCGCGCGCTCATACCAGGTCCTCCTCGTCGGCACGCTGTGCCCAGGCGGCGAAGGACTCGCCGGGCTCGTGGCCGGCGTCGTAGCTGCGCACCACGCGCTCGACGTAGCCGGGCAACTCGTCGGCGAACACCTTCAGCCCGCGCACGGTGCGCCCGGTGCCGGCGGTGGCGCGGTCCTCGGAGGCGAGCCCGCCGCCGAGGTGCACCTGGAAGCCGGGGCGGGTGCCGCCCTCGCCGTCGGGCAGGATCTGGCCCTTGAGCCCGATGTCGGCGGTCTGGATGCGGGCGCAGGAGTTGGGGCAGCCGTTGACGTGCAGCGTCAGGCGGCGCGGCAGCCGGTGGGAGATGTCCCCGAGCCGTTCCTCCAGCGTGTCGATGGCCGCGGCGGCCGTGTCCTTGGTGTCCACGATCGCGAGCTTGCAGTACTCGATGCCGGTGCAGGCGATGGTGGAGCGGCGGAACACCGAGGGGGCCGGGTCCAGCCCCAGCGCGCGCAGCCCGTCCTGGACGGCGTCGAGGTGCTCGCCCGCCACGTCGAGCACCAGGATCTTCTGGTGCGGGGTGGTGCGCAGCCGGTAGGACCCGTGGGCCTCGGCCAGCTCGGCCAGCGCCAGCAGCGTGGTGCCGGAGACGCGCCCCACGGTGGGGGTGGCCCCGATGTAGAAGCGGCCGTCGCGCTGCTCGTGCACGCCCACGTGGTCGCCCGGCTCGGTCGGCGGGGCCGGGGGCGGGCCGTCCGGCAGCGGGGCGTCCAGGTACTCGGTCTCCAGGATCTCGCGGAACTTCGCCGCGCCCCAGTCCTCAAGCAGGTACTTCAGGCGGGCCTTGTTCCGCAGCCGGCGGTAGCCGTAGTCGCGGAAGATGCTCACCACCCCGAGCCACACCTCGGCGGCGCGCTCCGGGGAGACGAACGCGCCGAGGCGCTCGCCGAGCTTGGCGTAGGTGGACAGTCCCCCGCCGACCCACAGGTCGTAGCCGGCGCCCAGCTCCGGGTGCACGACGCCCACGAGCGCGATGTCGTTGATCTCGTGCACCACGTCCTGGGAGGGGTGGCCGGTGATCGCGCTCTTGAACTTGCGCGGCAGGTTCGCCAGCTCCGGGTCGCCGATGTAGCGCTCGGCGATCTCGCGGATGGCGGGGGTCGGGTCCAGGATCTCGTCGCGGGCGATGCCGGCGACCGGGGATCCGAGGATGACGCGCGGCACGTCGCCGCAGGCCTCGGTGGTGCCCAGGCCCACGGCCTCCAGGCGGCGCCAGATCTCGGGCACGTCGACGACGTCGATCCAGTGCAGCTGGATGTTCTGGCGGTCGGTGATGTCGGCGCTGTCGCGGGCGAACTCGATGGAGATGCCGGCGATGACACGCAGCTGTTCGGTGCTCAGCGCGCCGCCGTCCAGCCGCACGCGCAGCATGAAGTACCGGTCCTCGAGCTCGTGGGGCTCGAGCGTGGCGGTCTTGCCGCCGTCGATGCCGGGCTTGCGCTGGGTGTAGAGACCCCACCAGCGGAAGCGTCCGTGGAGGTCCTCGCCCGGGATGGAGTCGAAGCCCTGCTTGGAGTAGATCGTCTCGATGCGCTCGCGCACATTCAGGCCGTTGTCGGCCTGCTTGAACTCCTCGTTCGCGTTCAGGGGGGTGGTGCCGTCGATCTTCCACTGCCCGTGCGGCTTGGCCGCGGGGCGGGATCGTGCGGGCCGGGCGGGGGTCCCGGAATCCACGGTGTCGGTGCTGGGTGCCTGCGTCATGCATTCAACGGTAGGCACCGGACCCGGCGGTCTCACGAACGTTTCGGGATGTGCAGCGACCCCCCTCCGTTACCGGTCAGTACGCGTCATGTGGCGAAATGTGTGAGCACTTCGGCAAGTCTCGCAACGACACATTCGGCGATTGTGACGCCCGGAAGCAGTGGTTCCGTCACAAAGTCCGCTCCCGCTTGCGCTACGCGGTTTTGGAAGAATCCGGGGGCCAGCAGGTAGGAGGCCACGGCGACGCGGGCGTGAGGGTGGTCGCGGCGCGCCGCGGCGACGGCGTCGGCGACCGAGGGCTGCGCGGCCGAGCAGAACGCGGTGCCCACCGGGCGTCCCAGCCGCTCCGCGAGCGCGGCGGCGGCCTCGCGGGCCTGCTGCTGCCCGGCCTCGATGCGGGTCCCGGCGGCGGCCAGCACGACGGCGTCCCCTGCTTCCAGCCCGGCCGCGCCGAGGCGGTCGGCCAGCTGCGCGATCAGCAGCGGGTGCGGTCCCAGCGGGGCGGCGGCCAGCGTGTGTTCCCGGGCGGCCACGGCGTCGGCGATGTCGACGCCGGTGTGGAACCCGTGGGAGAGCAGCAGCGGGGCCACCACCGCCGCCTCGCCGGCGGGCAGCGCCGCCAGCACGGATTCCAGCGCGGGCTCCTGGACGTCCACGTAGGCCTCGTGCACCACCACCTGCGCAAAGTCCCCGATGCCGGGGGCCAGCAGCGCGGCCACCTGCGCGCGCAGCCCGTTGACCAGTTCGCGCCCGCGCGGGTTGTCGGTGCCGTGGGCCGTCGCGACGACGTGCAGCACGGCCATCAGGCGTCCCGGATCACCTTGTGCGCGGCGGCCTGCGCCACCGGGCGCATCACGATCTCGTCCAGGTTCACGTGGTGCGGCAGCGTGACCGCGTAGGCGACGACGTCGGCCACGTCCCCGGCGGTCAGCGGCTTGGCGACTCCGGCGTAGACCTTGTCCGCGGCGTTGGCATCGCCGCCGAGCCGGTTGAGGGCGAACTCCTCGGTCTGCACCAGGCCGGGCAGGACCTCGACGACGCGCAGGTTGTGGCCCACCTCCTCCAGGCGCAGCGCCTGGGTCATGCCGCGCTCGGCGAACTTGGCGGCGTTGTAGCCGCCACCGCCCTCGTAGCTGACGATCCCCGCCGTCGAGGTCAGGTTCAGCACCGTGCCTTCCCCGTGCGCGCGCAGCATCGGCAGGAAGGCGCGGGTGACCTTCATGGTGCCGATCACGTTGACCCGGTACATCCACTCCCAGTCCTCGGTCTTCGCGTTGCCCACGTAGTCCGCGCCGCGGGCCCCGCCGGCGATGTTCACCAGCGTGTCGATCCCCCCGCCGGCGGCGACGTGCTCGAGCAGGCGCGCGACGTCGTCGTCCTCGGTGATGTCGGCCGCGACCGCAACCGCTCCGGTCTCGGCGGCGAGCGCGTCCAGGCGGTCGGCGCGGCGGGCGACGGCGTAGACGGTCCAGCCGCGGGCGGTCAGGGCCCGGACGGTGGCTTCGCCGATGCCGGTGGAGGCTCCGGTGACGACGGCGGCATGGGTGGTTTCGGAAAGTGCGGAAGTCATGGATCAACCCTAGTCCGAGTCGGACCTGGTCGAAGCTGGTCCGGGTTGGACCCGGTCAGGGGCCGGTGAGGAAGTCGCGCAGGACCAGGGCGTGGTTGTGCTCGGTGTCGCGGGAGGCGTAGACGAGGACGACGTCGGGGTGTTCGGCCACCAGCGCCCGCAGCCGTTCGCCGCCGGCCGCGGCCGGACCGTCCTCCAGTTCGTGCAGGTAGCGCTGGCGGAACTCGTCGAAGCGCCCGGCCTGGCGGTTGTGCCAGACGCGCAGTTCGGTCGAGGGGGCGGCGTCCTTGGCCCAGTCGTCGAACTCCGCGTCCGCCTTGGCCAGCCCGCGCGGCCAGAGCCTGTCCACCAGGACCCGGTACCCGCCGTCGGGCGCCTCGTAGGCGCGCCGGAGCCGTATGTTCCCCATGCGCCCATGGTAGGTGCGCCCCCATGGAAGAATGGAACCCATGGCTGAACAGATCCCGGGCACAGACACGCCCGCAACCGTCAACGTTCCCGACAAGCCGGCGCTGGAGGGTCTGGAGGAGACCCTGAGCGCGCGCTGGCGCACCGAGGGGACCTACAAGTTCAACGCGGACACCACGCGCGAGCAGGTCTACTCCATCGACACTCCCCCGCCGACCGCCTCCGGCTCCCTGCATGTGGGGCACATGTTCTCCTACACGCAGACCGACGTGCTGGCCCGCTACCAGCGCATGATCGGCAAGAACGTCTTCTACCCCATGGGGTGGGACGACAACGGCCTGCCGACCGAGCGGCGCGTGCAGAACTTCTACGGCGTGCGGTGCGATCCGAAGATCGCCTACGACCCCGGCTACCAGCCCCCGGCCGCCCCGGCGAAGAACCAGCGGGACTGGGACGCGGTCTCCCGCCGCAACTTCATCGAACTGTGCGAGCAGCTCGCGGTCGAGGATGAGAAGGTCTTCGAGCACCTGTTCAGCACCCTGGGCCTGTCCGTCGACTGGGACATGACCTACCGAACCATCGACGACACCTCCCGCGCGGTCTCCCAGCGCGCCTTCCTGGCCAACCTGGCCGCGGGCGACGCCTACATGGCCGAGGCCCCGACGCTTTGGGACGTCACGTTCCGCACCGCGGTGGCCCAGGCCGAGCTGGAGGACCGGGAGATGCCCGGCGCCTACTACCGTTACCCGTTCTTCGCCGAGGACGGCACCAAGGTCTTCATCGAGACCACCCGTCCCGAGCTGCTGGCCGCCTGCGCCGGCCTGGTCGCGAACCCCGACGACGAGCGCTACCAGCCGTTGTTCGGCAAGAAGGTGACCTCCCCGCTGTTCGGCGTCGAGGTCGAGGTGTACCCGCACCCGCTGGCCAAGCCCGACAAGGGTTCCGGCGTCGCGATGGTCTGCACCTTCGGCGACCTGACCGACGTCACCTGGTGGCGCGAGCTGCAGCTGCCGACCCGCGCGATCATCGGCCGCGACGGCCGCCTGCTCGGCGAAACCCCGGAGTGGATCACCACCGCCGAGGGTGCCGCCGCGTACGCCGAGGTGGCGGGCAAGACCGCGTTCTCCGCCAAGGAGGCCGTGGTGAAGCTGCTCATCGAGGCGGACCTGCTCGACGGCGAGCCGAAGAAGATCACGCACCCGGTCAACTTCTTCGAGAAGGGTGACAAGCCCCTCGAGGTGGTCACCTCCCGCCAGTGGTACATCCGCAACGGTGGCCGCGACGAGGAGCGCCGCGCCCGCCTGATCGGCCGCGGCCAGGAGATCGACTTCCACCCGGCGTTCATGCGCAGCCGCTACGAGAACTGGATCTCCGGCCTCAACGGCGACTGGCTGGTGTCCCGCCAGCGCTTCTTCGGCGTGCCGATCCCGGTCTGGTACCCGCTGGACGCTTCCGGCGAGCCGGACTACGACAACCCGCTGCTGCCCTCCGACGAGCAGCTGCCGGTGGACCCGGCCGCCGATGCGCCGGCCGGGTACGACGAGTCCCGGCGCGACGTGCCCGGCGGCTTCACCGGTGACGCCGACGTGCTGGACACCTGGGCCACCTCCTCGCTGACCCCGCAGATCGTGGGCCGCTGGAGCCGTGACGAGGACTTCTACGCGAAGGTGTTCCCGTTCGACCTGCGCCCGCAGGGCCACGACATCATCCGCACCTGGCTCTTCTCCACCGCCGTGCGCGCCGACGCGCTGCACGCCACCGCGCCGTGGAAGCACGCGGCGATCTCCGGCTGGATCCTGGACCCGGACCGCAAGAAGATGTCCAAGTCCAAGGGCAACGTGGTGGTTCCCACCGACGTGCTCAACGAGTTCGGCGCGGACGCGGTGCGCTACTGGGCCGCCTCGGCCAAGCTGGGCGCGGACACGGCCTACGAGATCGCGCAGATGAAGATCGGCCGCCGCCTGGCGATCAAGCTGCTCAACGCGTCCAAGTTCGTGCTCAACCTCGGAGCCACCGAGGACAACGTGCTGGCCGGTGACGCCTCCGTGGTCACCAACGGCCTGGACAAGTCCCTGCTGGCCCGCCTGGAGCAGGTCATCGGGGAGGCGAGCCGCGCCTTCGAGGCCTACGACTACGCCCGCGCCCTCTCCATCGCGGAGTCGTTCTTCTGGTCCTTCACCGACGACTACGTGGAGCTGATCAAGGACCGCGCCTACGGCGCGCGCGGCGAGGCCGAGCAGGCTTCCGTGCTCGCGGCCCTTGCCACCACGCTGGACTCCGTGCTGCGCCTGTTCGCCCCGTTCCTGCCCTTCGCCACCGAAGAGGTCTGGGGCTGGTGGCGTTCCGGGTCCGTGCACCGCGCGGCCTGGCCGACGGCGGAGAACCTGGCCGACGCCGTCGAGGGCGCCGACGTCGAGGTGCTCCCGGCGGTCGGCCTGGCCCTGGGCGGCATCCGCAAGGCCAAATCCGAGGCCAAGGTGAAGCAGCGCACCGAGGTGCTCACCGGCGTCGTGACCGCGCCGGAGGCGCAGCTGGCCCGGCTCCGCGAGGGCCTCGGCGACCTGCTCGCCGCCGGCAACGCCCGCGACCTGGTCCTGGTGGCCGGGGAGGGCGAGCTCACGGTGGCCGAAATCGAGTTGGCCCCGGCCGAGGAGCCGGCACCCCAGGCGTAGGCGCCGATGCGAGGAGGCCGCCACACCCGTCCGGGTGTGGCGGCCTCCTTCGTCTGTCCCAAGCCGCCCGTCCCAGGATTTTGCTATCACCGAGGCAGTTCCCACGGGATTTTGCGCCGGCGGGCCCGCCGGCAAGGATCCCGCGTTGTCTGCCCTGCACAGAATTTCGCACACACTGCCTCGGAGATAGCAAAATCCAGCGGGGACTGCCTGCGAGGTAGCAAAATTCCGTGGTGGACCCGCACCTACGCGTCAGGATTCTCGGGAACACCCGCACTAACGCGTCACTTTTCGTTGGGCGCCACTTTTCCCGGAAAAGGGGCGTTAACGAGGGGAAGCCCCTTCGGCGTTTTGCCGTCGGAGGGGCTTCGACTCATCTTGGTCAGTTGGCAACGATGACTTCCAACCGAACGAAATCCATTTCTGTCAGGTCTTACCGTCTCGTTGCGGGCGGCCGGTCCGGGGAGGAAGTCCCGTTTCCGTCACTGGAGATTTGGTTTTCGTTCCCGCATCTTGTGGGGATGCGTATTGATAGTGTGCACCCCGGGCAGGGGCGCCGCAAGGCCCTGGGGCCAATGCTGTGCCGCGGACCATCAGAGCGCCGCTGCCTTTGTGGGGGAACCTACTTGACCCGCCGTCTTGCCCCCTGCGGCCCGCTTCCCCGCCAAGATGCCGCGGGGAAGCGGGCCGGCCGCGGGCGTCAGCTCAGGTCGAAGGCCGGGCGCTCGGTGCGGGTGCGCTTGATCTCGAAGAAGTGCGGGTATTCGGCCAGTGCGACGGCGCCATCGAAGACCTTCCCGGCTTCCTCGCCGCTGGGGACGCGTGTGATGACCGGACCGAAGAAGGCGGTGCCGTTGAGGGAAACGATCGGCGTGCCGACGTCCTCGCCGACCTGGGAGATCCCCTTCTCGTGGCTGGCGCGCAGCGCGTCATCGTGAAGGTCCGTCTCAGCCGCGGCCGCCAGTTCGGCCGGCAAGCCAACGGTCTCAAGGGCGCGGGCGATGACCTCGGCGCGGTCGGCAACCTCGTCCTGGTGGATGAGGGTGCCCATGGCCGTGTAGAGCTGCCCGATGACCTCGGCGCCGTGCTCCTCGGCGGCCGCGATGATCACGCGCACCGGGCCCCAGCTCTGGTCCATCTTCGTGCGGTATTCCTCCGGCAGGTCCCGGCCCTCGTTCAGCACGGACAGGCTCATGACGTGCCAGTCCACGTCGATCGGGCGGACCTTCTCCACCTCGAGGATCCAACGCGAAGTCGCCCAGGCAAACGGGCAGACGGGATCGAACCAGAAATCGACGCGGGTGGAATCGGACACGGGGCCTCCTGGGCTGGTGGTGGTGGAACCGGGCGAAAGGCTGCGGATGCAGCGCCCCGCACGGGGTGTGCCGGACGGATCGGGCGTGGCGGACCGAGGGGTTCCAGGCCGACGGGTTCTAGGCCGACTTGGTCCGCCGCTTGTCGCGGACCTCGTGGGAAATCAGGGTGGGCGTCGCGCCGCCGGTGACGACCTCTGAGGTGATGACCACCTCGGCGACGTCGTCGCGGCCGGGCAGCTCGAACATGACCGGGCCCAGGACCTCCTCGAGGATGGCCCGCAGGCCACGGGCCCCGGTGCCCCGGTCCAGCGCAAGGTCGGCGATCGCCTCCAGCGCGTCGGACTCGAAGGCCAGGTCCACCCCGTCGATGCGGAACATCTTCTGGTACTGCTTCACCAGGGCGTTGCGGGGTTCGGTCAGGATCTGGATCAGGGCCGGACGGTCGAGGTTCTCGACTGTGGTGATCACCGGCAGGCGGCCGATGAATTCGGGGATCAGGCCGAACTTGAGCAGGTCCTCCGGGCGGACGTCCGCGTAGGAGACCGCATCGCTGCGCAGCGCGGTCAACGGGGCGCCGAAACCGATGCCCTTGCGCCCTGCCCGGGATCCGATGATCTCCTCCAGGCCCGCGAACGCGCCGGCCACGATGAACAGCACGTTCGTGGTGTCGATCTGGATGAACTCCTGGTGCGGATGCTTGCGTCCGCCCTGCGGAGGAACCGAGGCGACAGTGCCCTCGAGGATCTTCAGCAGCGCCTGCTGGACGCCCTCGCCGGAAACGTCGCGGGTGATCGAGGGGTTCTCGCTCTTGCGCGAGATCTTGTCGATCTCGTCGATGTAGATGATGCCCTGTTCGGCCTTCTTGACGTCGTAGTCGGCGGCCTGGATGAGTTTGAGGAGGATGTTCTCGACATCCTCGCCGACGTACCCGGCCTCGGTCAGCGCGGTGGCGTCGGCAACGGCGAAGGGGACGTTCAGGCGCCGGGCCAGGGTCTGGGCAAGGTAGGTCTTGCCGCAGCCGGTGGGACCGATGAGCATGATGTTGGACTTGGCGACCTCGACCTCGTCGAGCGGGTGCGAGTCGCCGAGGCTGCCGGAGGTCTTCGGCCCGTTCCCGGCCTGGATGCGCTTGTAGTGGTTGTACACGGCGACGGCTAGCGAGCGCTTGGCGCCCTCCTGCCCGATCACGTACTCCTGCAGGAAGTCGAAGATCTCGCGGGGCTTGGGCAGCTCGAACTCCGCGCCCTCCTCGACCTCGGCGAGCTCCTCGTCGATGATCTCGTTGCACAGCTCGATGCATTCGGTGCAGATGTAGACCCCGGGGCCGGCGATCAGCTTGCGGACCTGCTTCTGGCTTTTGCCGCAAAAGGAACACTTGAGCAGATCCGAGCTTTCACCCATGCGTGCCATCGTGTCCGACCCCTTTATCTGGTGCTTGGTGCGCGGCCCCGGTGCGGGTTCGCGCCACATGACTTCTTCCCACTGTAGGCCAGATGGCTGACAGTTTCCCGGGTCGGGCGGCCCGCGGCACGTTTCGTGTCCGCCGGCCGCCCGCCCCGAGGCCCGGGTGCGGGCCGAGCTAGCCGGAGATGGCCTGCGTCTTCATCTTGCGCGGCACAAGGACCTCGTCGATCAGCCCGTAGGCCTTCGCGTCTTCGGCCGTCATGTACAGGTCACGCTCGATGTCCTGGCCGACCTGCTCCGGGGGCCGGTTGCTGTGGCCCGCGATCGTGGTCTCGAGCCAGGTGCGCATGCGCATGACTTCCTCGGCCTGGATCTGCAGGTCGGTGGCCGTGCCACGCTCTCCGCCGCCCATGGCCGGCTGGTGGATCAGCACGCGCGCGTTCGGCAGCGCCAGGCGCTTGCCGGGGGCGCCCGCGGCAAGCAGCACCGCGGCGGCGCTGGCGGCCTGGCCCAGGCACACCGTCTGCACCTCGGGGCGGATGAACAGCATGGTGTCGTAGATGGCGGTCATGGCCGTGAAGGAGCCGCCCGGGGAGTTGATGTAGAGCGTGATGTCGCGCTCCGGGTCCATCGACTCCAGGACCAGCAGCTGCGCCATGACATCGTCCGCGGAGGCGTCGTCGACCTGGGCGCCGAGGAAAACGATGCGGTCCTCGAAGAGCTTGGCGTACGGGTCCTGGCGCTTGAAGCCGTAGGGGGTGCGCTCCTCGAACTGCGGCAGCACGTAGCGGGAGCTGGGCATCTGTCCGGCGGTGCCGGAGGGGGTGAAGTTCATCGTGTCTCCTGGGAAATCTGTGCTCTGGACCGTGGGCTACTGGGCGACGCCGCCGCCGCCGGACACGGCGCCCGAGTTCTGGGCGATGTGGTCGAAGAAGCCGTAGTCCAGGCCTTCCTCGGCGGTGAACCACTTGTCGCGCTCGTTGTCGCGAAGGATGGCGTCCACGGTCTGGCCGGTCTGCTCGGCCGTCAGTTCGGACATGACCTTCTTCATGTGCAGGATCAGCTCAGCCTGGATGCGGATGTCGGAGGCGGTGCCACCGATGCCGCCGGAGGGCTGGTGCATGAGGATGCGCGCGTTCGGGGTCGCGTAGCGCTTGCCCTTGGTGCCGGAGGAGAGCAGGAACTGGCCCATCGAGGCGGCCAGGCCGGTCGCAACGGTCACGACGTCGTTCGGGATGTACTGAATGGTGTCGTAGATGGCCATGCCGGCGGTGATGGAGCCGCCCGGGGAGTTGATGTAGAGGTAGATGTCCTTCTCCGGGTCCTCCGCGGAGAGCAGGAGCAGCTGGGAGCAGATCGCGTTGGCGTTCGAATCGGCAACCTCGGAACCCAACCAGATGATGCGCTCTTTCAGGAGCCGGTTGTAGATGTAGTCCTCGCGGCTGGCCGGGTCGACCGACGCCATCGTGGGGGTGCGGGATTCATGGGACATGCTTCGAATACCTCTCCGTGGTGCCTTGTTCCGCGGACCGTCGGCCTGCGGCTTTCAAGCGCTCTTTCTGCTGATGAGACTACTGCCTGACACGCACCGCCGGGGGCGCGACGTCGGGCTGTTCGCTGACGGCGCATACCCCCGCCCCGCCGCGTCCGCCGTGCGCTTAAACGGCTGCGGGGCCGCCCCGAAGGACGGCCCCGCAGTTGCGCGGCGTGGGCCGCGCGGCAACGCTTGGCTACTCGGCCGACGCCGCGGAGGCGGAGGAGGCCGAAGAAGCCGAGGAGGCGGAGGTACCCGAGGCGGCGGACTCGCCGGCCGGGCGCACGAAGGTGCTCAGGTCGATCTCCTTGCCCTCGGTGTCGGTGACCTTGGCCAGCTCGAGGACCTTGGCCAGCGCCTTGCGGCGGCGCACCTCGCCGACGATCATCGGGACCTGGCCGGCGCCGTCGAGCATCTGCGCGAACTGGTTCGGGTCCATGCCGTACTGGCCGGCGGTCTGGACGATGTAGTCGATGAGCTCGGACTGGGCGACGCCGATCTCTTCCTTCTCGGCAACGGCGTCGAGGATGACCTCGTTGCGGAAGGCGTTCGCGGTGTTTTCCTTGACCTCGGCGCGGTGCTCCTCGGTGTCGTGCTCGCCCTCGCCGTGGCCGCCCTGCTCGAAGTGCTGTTCGACCTGCTCGGTGACGATCGATTCCGGAACCGGAACCTCGATCAGCTCGACGAGCTTCTCCAGGACCTTTTCGCGGGCCTGGACGCCCTGCTCCATCAGCTTGCCCTCGGCGGCCTGCTTGGCCAGGTCCTCGCGCAGCTCGGCGATGGTGTCGAACTCGGAGGCCAGCTGGGCGAAGTCGTCGTTGGCTTCCGGAAGCTCACGCTCCTTGACGGCGGAGACGGCGACCTTGACCTGGGCGTCCTGTCCGGCGTGCTCGCCGCCGGCCAGCTTGGTCTCGAACGTGGCGTCCTCGCCGGCGGACAGGCCGGTCACGGCCTCGTCCAGGCCCTCGAGCATGGTGCCGGAGCCGACCTGGTAGGACAGGCCCTGGGCGGCGTCGATCTCTTCGCCGTCGACGGAGGCGGCCAGGTCGAGGGTGATGAAGTCGCCGTCGGCGGCCGGGCGCTCGGCGGTCTTCAGCGTGCCGAAGCGGCCGCGCAGGTCCTCGAGGGCCTTCTCGACGTCCTCGTCGGAGGCCTCGACGGCGTCAACGGTGACCTCGAGGCCGGCGTACTCCGGCAGCTCGATGGACGGACGGATGTCGATCTCGACCTGGAAGGCCAGCTGGCCCTCGCCCTCGGGGGCCTCGGCGCCGGGAACCTCGGTGATTTCCACCTCGGGGCGGGACAGCGGGATGATCTCCGCTTCGGTGACGGCCTGCTGGTAGAAGCCGTTCAGGCCCTCGTTGATGGCGGTCTCCAGGACGTAGCCGCGGCCGACGCGCTGGTCGATCAGGCGGTTCGGAATCTTGCCCTTGCGGAAGCCCGGGACCTGGATCTGGCCGGCGATGGTCTTGTAGGCCGCATCGATACCCGGCTTCAGTTCCTCGAAGGGAACCTCGACAGTGAGCTTGACCCGGGTCGGGGTGAGGTTTTCGACGGCGCTCTTCACGGCGTAGTTCTCCTGATTGTCTGAATCGTTGACGGTCTGGACGGCACCCCGCCAAAACCGAAACGACCTGTGGCAAGGGTTTTCATTCAGAGTCGGGGTGACAGGATTTGAACCTGCGACCTCACGCTCCCAAAGCGCGCGCTCTAGCCAAGCTGAGCTACACCCCGAATTAGTGCAGGTGCCAGTGTATGCAAAACCCTGCCCCAACGACTAATCATCCGCGCAACGTCCGCCCCGCGCGGCGGCCCGCGGCCGCCAAACCCCGGCCGGACCTGCCCCAATTTGCCCGTCCTCCGGCGTGACTGCTAGAGTTTTCAACGTCGCCGCGGGGGTTTCCCAACGGCTGCGGGGATGTAGCTCAATGGTAGAGCCTCAGTCTTCCAAACTGATTACGCGGGTTCGATTCCCGTCATCCCCTCCGCACCCAAGGGCCCCGATCCACCAGGATCGGGGCCCTTCGCGCGTTGCGGGACGGCACGGCGCCGGCCGGTCCCGTACCGTGCATGACGTTGCGTCGCGTGCATGCCGACGCGTCGACCGCATCCGACGCATGGGCATGCACCAGATGCGCAGCAGGGCACGACGCCGGCGCGTCCCGTGCGTCCGGCCGCCGGCTCAGCGCGGGCCGGTCCCCTGGCAGCCGGGGCACCAGTAGAGCTTGCGCGCGGCCAGTTCGGTGACGGCCACCGGGACGGCGCACACCCGGCAGGACCGGCCCTGGCGCTGGTAGACGTAGTGGGCGTTGTCCGGCCACAGCGGGGCCGAGGAATCCGTGCGGTCCGCGGGCCGGGTAGTGATGATCCGCCCCTGGCGCACGCCGTCGGCCATGGTGGCGGCGAGGTCCTCCCACAGCTCCAGGGCCTGCCCGGGGCCCAAGTCGCGGCCGCGCGCCCACGGGTCCAGGCCTTGGCGGAACAGCGCCTCGGCGCGGTAGATGTTGCCGACGCCGGCCACCACCGACTGGTCCATCAGCAGGGTGCCGAGGATGACCGAGCGCTTGCGCAGGCGCCGGACGAACTCCTCCGGCCCGCCGTCCTCCCACGCCGCATCCGCCGGGCGCAGGGGGTCGGGCCCCAGCTTGGCGCGCACCGCCGACGCCTCGGCGGGCGTGAGCACCTCGCAGGCGGTGGGCCCGCGCAGGTCGGCCCAGCCGTGCTCGGACACCAGCCGGGCGCGCACCTGCCCCGTCGGGGCGGGCGGGCCGCCGTACGGGGCCGGCGCGGCGCCGTCGTACGCCTCGCGTTCGCCGATCCTGCGCGGCGCGCCGATGCTGGAGGCGCCGCGGAAGGTGCCGTCGCCACCGAAGTCCCACGCCCCGTACAGGCCCAGGTGCACGCGCAGCAGCAGCCCGTTGTCGAAGCCGAGGAAGAGTTGCTTGCCGTGGGCTTCGGAGGAAGCCAGGCGGGCGCCGTCGATCAGGGCCGCGCCGGCCGCGAAACGGCCCTGCGGGCTGGAGACGGCCAGCGCCTGGCCCCCGAAGACGTCGGCGAACTGCCGGGCCAGGCGGTGGACGGAGTGTCCTTCCGGCATCTAGTCGACGATCTCCCCGGTGGTTTCGTACGTGGCGATCTTGCCGATGCGGCGCACGTGGCGCTCGGCGTCGCTGAACGGCTCGGCCAGGAAGGCGTCCACCAGTTCCGTGGCCTCCTCGAGGCTGTGCTGGCGCCCGCCCAGTGCGACGACGTTCGCGTCGTTGTGCTCGCGGGCCAGGCGTGCGGTGTCCAGGTTCCAGGCCAGCGCGGCGCGGACGCCCTTGACCTTGTTGGCGGCGATCTGTTCGCCGTTGCCGGAACCGCCGAGCACGATGCCGAGCGCCTGGGTGCCGGCGGCCTGGTCGGCGACGACGGCGAGCGCGGCACGGATGCAGAACGCCGGGTAGTCGTCCTCGGGGTCGTAGGCGGTGGGGCCGTGGTCGATGACCTCGTGGCCGTTGGCGGTCAGGTGCCGGACAAGGTGGGCGCTGAGCTCGAGCCCGGCGTGGTCGGTGGCGATGTGGACGCGCATGGGGAATCCTCGGGGGAAGGGGGTGAATGTCGCTGACCAGCCTACTGGTTCTTCCCCGCCCGGCGGTTGAGCAGCGCGGCCATGCGCTGGGCGTCCTCGCGGGTGGCGACGCTGTAGATCCGGTCGGATCCGCTGCGCCGGCGCACCACCAGCGCCGGGCCGCCGCCGCAGACCCGGACGCCGTCGTCGCCGGCCACCACGGTGCCGCGCAGGAGCAGTGCCGCCGCGGCCACGTTGGCCACGACCGGAACCAGCACGGCCAAGGCCCCCCATTCGCCGGTGGCCACCATCATCACGGCGACGAGGACAATCGGCAGCGCCAGCACCACCTGGATCCATCTCGGGGCCCGCACGCTGGAGGCGGCCCCGGTCCGGCGGGCGGCAGGTTTCGGCCCGGCCCCGGCATGGCGGGCTGTTGCCGGGGCCGCCGGGGTGAGAGAATCCGTTTCATTGTTCAAGAGCTGTTTCACATCACTCGCGGCCGATCACCTTCCGCCGCGCCACGGAGGAGGCCACGAAGTTGCCAGGCTTGAATCTCACCCGCGACGAGGCACGCGCCCGCGCCGCCCTGCTGGACGTTGAATCCTACGAGGTCGCCCTGGACCTCACCCGCGGGGACCGCGTCTTCGGCTCGACCACCACCGTCCGCTTCCGGGCGGCGGCCGGTGCCTCCACCTTCATCGACGCCATCACCGACGCCGTCCACTCGGTGGTTCTCAACGGCCGGGACCTGGACCCGGCGGAGGTCTCCGACGGGGTCCGCATCCAACTGCCGGACCTGGCCGAGGCCAATGAGCTGACCGTCGTCGCCGACGCCCTCTACATGAACACCGGCGAGGGCCTGCACCGCTTCGTGGACCCTGTCGACAACGAGGTGTACCTCTATACCCAGTTCGAGGTCCCGGACTCCCGGCGCATGTTCGCCGTCTTCGAGCAGCCCGACCTGAAGGCGGCCTTCCGCTTCACCGTCACCGCCCCGGCGCACTGGGACGTCATCTCCAACTCCCCCACCCCCGCGCCGACGCCGGGCACGGACGGCTCCGCCACCTGGGCGTTCGAGCCGACGCTGCCGATGTCCTCCTACGTCACCGCCCTGGTCGCCGGCCCCTACCAAGCCGTGCGCAGCGAGCTCACCAGCTCCGACGGACGCACCATCCCGCTGGGCGTGTTCGCCCGCAAGTCCCTGATGGAGCACCTGGACGCGGAGAACATCTTCCGCCTCACCCGCCAGGGTTTCGAGTTCTTCGAGAAGCAGTTCGCCACCCCCTACCCGTTCCCGAAGTACGACCAGCTCTTCGTGCCGGAGTTCAACGCCGGCGCCATGGAGAACGCCGGCGCCGTCACGTTCCTGGAGACCTACGTCTTCCGCTCCAAGGTCGCCGAGGCCACCATCGAGCGCCGCGCCATCACCGTGCTGCACGAACTCGCCCACATGTGGTTCGGCGACCTGGTGACCATGCGCTGGTGGAACGACCTGTGGCTGAACGAGTCCTTCGCGGAGTTCATGTCCACCCTGGCCGCGGCGGAGAACACCGAGTTCACCAACTCCTGGACCACCTTCTCCTCCATGGAGAAGTCCTGGGCCTACCGCCAGGACCAGCTGCCCTCAACACACCCGATCGTCGCCGAGATCAACGACCTCGAGGACGTGCAGGTCAACTTCGACGGCATCACCTACGCCAAGGGCGCCTCGGTGCTGCGCCAGCTGGTCGCTTGGGTGGGCCAGGAGCAGTTCATGGCCGGCGTGCGCTCCTACTTCGGCAAGCACGCCTGGTCCAACACCGAGCTGCCGGACCTGATGGCCGAGCTGGAGGCCTCCAGCGGGCGCGACCTCTCCGAATGGGGCCGGCTGTGGCTGGAGACCGCCGGGGTGAACAAGCTGGAGCCGGAGATCGGCCTGGACGGGGACGGCACCATCACCTCCTTCGCGATCCTGCAGTCGGCGCCGGCGGCGCACCCGACCATCCGCCCGCACCGCCTCGCCGTCGGCTTCTACGACCTGGACGGTGCCGGCCGGCTGGTCCGCACGCACCGCGAGGAACTGGACGTCGCCGGGGAACGCACGGAGGTGCCCGGGCTCACCGGGCACCAGCGCCCGGCCCTGGTGCTGCTGAACGACGACGACCTGGCCTACGCGAAGATCCGGCTGGACCCGGTCTCCCTCAAGGCCGCCCGGGCGCACCTGAAGGACTTCGCCCACTCCCTGCCGCGCACCCTGGTGTGGGGTGCGGCGTGGGACGCGGCGCGCGACGGCGAGACGGCCGCGCGGGACTACGTGGAACTGGTGCTGCGCAACATCGCGCACGAGACCGACTCCTCCGTGGTCCAGGTGCTGCTGCGCCAGCTGGCCACCACGCTGGACTACTACGTGGCCCCCGAGGACCACCAGGCGATCGCCGTCGCCGCGGCGGACAGCCTGTGGGAGTTGGCCTCGGCCGCCGCGCCGGCCTCCGACGCGCAGCTGCAGCTGGCCAAGGCGTTCGCCGCCCGCGCGCAGTCGCCCGAACAGCTGGACGTTATCGCCGGGCTCTACGACGGATCGCGCGTGCTGGAGGGCCTGGCCGTGGACACCGACCTGCGCTGGGAGCTGCTCACCTCGCTGGTGACCGGCGGCCGCGCCGGCCAGCCGGAGATCGATGCCGAGCTGCGGCGGGACAACACCGCCAGCGGCCAGCTGGCAGCCGAGGCCGCCAAGGCCGCCACCCCCACCCTGGAGGCCAAGAAGGCGGCCTGGCACGCGATCATCGAGGACGGCACCCTGTCCAACCTGCAGCAGCGCAGCGCGATCGCCGGGTTCAACCGCGTGCACGACGCGAGCCTGATCGCGCCCTTCGCCCAGGAATACTTCGCCACGGCGCGCCGGGCGTGGGAGACGAAGAGCCACGAAATCGCCCAGCAGATCGTCGTGGGACTCTACCCGTCCCGGCAGACCAGCCAGGCGACGCTGGACCTGACGGACAGGTTCCTGGACGGGCTCGGGACCGACATCCCGGCGCTGCAGCGGCTGGTCGTGGAAAGCCGCGACGGCATCGCCCGCGCCCTGAAGGCGCAGGCCGCCGACAAGTAAGGGCCCCGCGGCCACCAGCACGACGGCGGACGGCCGGCTTCCCCACCGGGAGCCGGCCGTCCGCCGTCGCACCGGGGTTCAGGGGTGGGCGCGGTCGGCCGTCCCGGCGCGGGAACGCCCGCGGGGCGCCACGCGAAACGCTCGGCCGGGACACCCCGGCCGAGCGCATGCGTGATTTGTTGCCGGCCAATCAACGGCCAAGCACTGCAACGACCAAGCGTTGCAACGACCCCTGGAAACCGCCATGGCGGTTAGGCGCCTGCGTTCTTTGTGGCGCTACGCCTCCTCGAGTTGCAGGTGGGGTGTTGGCCGGCGGAATCCGTGCGTGAGGTAGACCAGGTATGCCAAGCCCAATCCGGCCCAAGACAGACCCAGCGAGAATGACAATCCACTCAGGCTTGTCCACAGCCAAACCGTCAAGGCCAGCCCGATTCCCGGCAGCAGCAGGTTGTTGATCGCCCCCTTCAGTCCCCGCTCTTTTTCATTGATGAAGTAGTGCTTGATCACGGAGAGATTGACTGCCGAGAATGCCACGAGGGCCCCGAAGCTGATGAGCGAGGAGACGGTGGTCAGGTCGAGGACCAGGGCCAAAAGCGCTACGGCCGAAGTCAGGATGATCGGAAGTACCGGTGTTCGCAAACGCGGGTGGAGGCGTCCAAGAATTGGGGGAAGTACGCCGCCGCGGCCCATGGAGTAAATGATGCGCGAAACCGAAGCCTGGGAGGTCAGCGCAGATCCGAGGCTTCCTGCGATGTAAGCGGCGGTGAAAAATGCCACCAGCAGGTTTCCCCCGGCAGTGGCAACGACATCGATCGCCGCGGAGTCCGGGTTGGAGAAGGTGCCTACCGGAAGCAGGAGATGGCTGATGTATGCCAGCCCCAGAAAAATCAGGCCGGCAAGCACGGTGGTTATCATGATGGCCCGCGGGATGCTCCGCTGCGGATTCTTGGACTCTTCCGCAAAGGTCGAGACAGCGTCAAAACCAAGGTAGGAGAGGCAGAGAAGGGCCGCGCCGGACAGGATGGGCGAGAACCCTTCCGCCCCGCCAACTCCCGCAAAGGGGGCAAGAAGATCAACCCTGCCCGATCCGGTGATGGAGGCGCAGGCGAGGATGACGAACAAGACGATGAACAGGCCCTGGAGTCCCACGACGACGAAGTTCGCCCTGGCCACCGCAGTGATTCCGATGATATTCAGCACGGTTACGGTCACGATGGACACGCAGATGAACAACCAGGCCGGGACGGCTGGGAAAGCAGCGTTCAGGTAGATGCCGATCAGCAGGTAGTTGATCATCGGCAGGAGCAGATAATCCATCAGCAGCGACCAGCCGGCCATGAACCCCAGGCCGGGGCTGAAGGACCTTGTGACGTAGGCGTAGGCGGAGCCCGCGACCGGAAAGGCCTTGGCCATCCGTCCATAGGAACGAGCGGTGAAGAGCATGACCACCAACGCGGCTGCGTATGCCGCTGAGAGCCGCCCTCCGGTCAGTTCCACGACGATTCCGTAGGTGCTGAAAATGGTCAGGGGCACCATGTACACGAGACCCAGCAATACCAACGAAGGAACCCCAAGCACACGGCGCCAACCGCTCCCAGTTCTATCGGTTGCCGGACTCGGACGGTTCTCCCCCAGAGGGGTCTGTGTATCAGAAGTGGAGCTCATGGTGGTTCCTAAGAGGTTGGGCCGCCGACGCCGGGCGGCGCAAACATACGTGGGAGGAAATTTTGGACGATCTCGGGCACATTGGTGGCACCGCCGTCAGCGGCCACCTGCCCCGCAAGTGACCATGACTCGTAGTCAATGCCATCTGCCGCATCCATAAACGAATATGATTCGTTTAGTAAAGCAGTGACGCGGATCACCGTCAAGAGCCTGCTGGTCCGTTACATTCGGCCGCTGTTCCGGCGACGGAACGGGGAGCGGGGGTCGCCCTCGTCGGAGACAGCCGGGATCAGGACCTGGATTTGCCCTTCTCGGGATCAAGATCGAACCCCGGCATCGACCGCTCTTGTTCGCATGGTGTTGCGTTCGGTACATGCGGACGCGTCATCATGCACCGAACGCAACGGCCTGCGGACCGGGCTCCCATAGTCTGGGGCCATGAACCTGGATCTTCACCGCTACGCCGTGGCCCTGGACTGGACGGGCAACCGCGGCTCCGGCACTTCCACCTACCGCGCCTACGGGCGCGACCATGTGGTCTCCGCCGCCGGCCTGCCGGACCTGCCCGGCACCGCCGACCCCACCTTCCACGGCGACCGCGACCGCTGGAACCCGGAGCAACTGCTGCTGGCCGCGCTGTCCCAGTGCCACATGCTCTCCTACCTGCACGTGGCGGTGAAGAACGGCGTGGTGGTGACCGGCTACTCGGACGCCGCCGAGGGCACGATGAAGCTGAACCGCGACGGCAGCGGGCAGTTCACCGAGGCCGTGCTGCACCCCCGGGTGGAGCTCGCCGACGAGTCCCAGCGCGCCCTGGCCGACTCCCTGCACCAGCAGGCGCACGACGTCTGCTTCATCGCCCGCAGCGTCAACTTCCCGGTGCGCCACTCCCCCGTTGCCCCCGGCTGACCAGATGTCTCCGGCTGATCAGGTGAACCCGATCGGACCGGCGCCGGGGGCGGACTCCGCGTCCGCCGCGGCCTTCGCGGCCGACCTGGACCGGCGGCTGCGCGCCGTCGCGGACCCCGGGCGGGCACCCGCGATGCAGTCCTACATGAAGTCCGCAGAGCCGTTCCTCGGCGTCCCGGCCCCGCTGCTGCGGCGCACGACGGCGGAGGCCGCCTCCGCGCACCGGCTGAGGTCGGCGCCGGCCCGGCTGGAGGCCGCCACCCTGCTGTGGGACACCGCCGCGCACCGCGAGCACCGGTACGCGGCGCAGCGGCTGACCGAGGTGGCGGCCTGCCGGGGCCAACTGGAGTTCCTGCCGCTGTACGAGCGGATGGTGTCCGAGGGCGCCTGGTGGGACCTGGTCGACGGGATCCACCGGAACCTCGCCGACCTTCTGGACGCGCACCCGGAGACGATGCTGCCGCGGGTACGGGCCTGGGCGACGGACGCGGATCCGTGGAAGCGGCGCGCCGCGCTGGTCTGCCAGCTCTCGCGCAAGGCGCGCACCGACGTCGTGCTGCTGGCCGAAACCATCGAGGCCAACCAGGACCAGCCGGGGTTTTTCCTGCGCAAGGGAATCGGCTGGGCGCTGCGCGAGTACGCCAAGACCGATCCGGACTGGGTGCGCGGCTTCGTGGCCGGGCACCCGGGGCTCAGCCCGCTCTCGCGCCGGGAGGCGCTGCGCCGCCTGCCGACACCCGAGCCGGCGGTACCAATCCCGGTGGTGCCGAGCCCGGCGGTAGGCTTTAACGCATGACTTCCCCGTCCGGCCCCGCCTCCGATCCCGCCACGGCCCCGCTTCCCCCGCGCACCAACCTGGGCATGCCCCAGACCGGCGTGCCCGCCGGCGGCGCCCCCTCCAGCATGGTCCGCCCGGGCAGCACCCTGCCGGGCCGCGCGGTGCGGATCGGCGCCGCTCCGGAGACCGGCACCGCTGATGACGGCACGGCTGGCGAGGAGGCAGCGCCGCCGCTGGGCCGGATTCCGGGCTGGGTGGGCGACGGCTACGACGAGGACCAGTCCGCGTTCGAGGGGACCTTCTACCACCAGGTCGGCGGACGCGAGACGTTCCGCCGGCTGGCCGAGAAGTTCTACGAGGGCGTCGCCGCCGACCCCGGCTTCCGGGCGATGTACCCGGAGGAGGACCTCTATCCGGCGCAGATGCGCCTGCAGATGTTCCTGGAGCAGTACTGGGGCGGACCGGGCACCTACAGCCAGCGGCGCGGACATCCGCGGCTGCGCATGCGCCACATGCCCTACCCCGTGGACTCGGGCGCCCGCGACACCTGGCTGCGCCACATGCGCGCCGCCGTGGAGGCGCTGGACCTTCCGCCGCTGCAGGCCGAAACCCTCTGGGACTACTTCGACCGGGCCGCCCACTCCCTGCAGAACCGCCCCGGCTGAGGCCGCACGCCGCCTACGCGGATCCCTCCGGCATGCGCGGGTCGATGATGCCGAACGGCTCGCCCTCCGGTCCGGCCAGCACCGCCATGCGCCCGTAGTCGCTGTCAGCGGGCGGCATCAGGGTTCGCGCGCCGAGTTCCGCGGCGGTGCCCGAAACCCCGTCCACGTCCCCGACCGCGAACCACGGCAGCCAGTAGTTCGGGACCTCGGCCGGGGAACGGTTGTCCTCGAAGACCGCCCCGAAGTCCATATCGGCGCCGACCGGGCGGAACCCCGCGTACCGGAAGTCGTCCGTGTCCGAAATCGCCTGGTAGGCGTAGCCGAAGACCCGCGCGTAGAAGTCCTTGGACCCGGCGTAGTCCCGGGTGTGCAGTTCGCTCCAGCACAGGGCGCCGTGTTCGCCGCGGACCTGCGCACCGATGGAGCTCCGTGCCTGCCAGACGCCGAAGACCGCCCCGGCGCCGTCGGCGGCCACCAGCATCCGGCCGGCCTCCATGACATCGAAGGCGGGCACCATGACGATGCCGCCGGCGGCCGTGATCCACCCCGCGACCTGGTCCGCATTGTCCGCGGCCAGATAGGTCATCCAGGCCGGGGGCCCCTGCGGATCCTCCGAGCGGGGCCCGATGCCCGCGGCCCGGCGCCCGTCCAGCAGCGCGAACGCGTAGCCGCCGGAGTCCCCCGGCGCCTCCTCGTAGGACCAGCCGAACAGCCGCGCATAAAAGGCGCAGGCGGCGGGGATGTCGTCCGACTCCAGGTCCACCCAACAGGGGGTGCCCGTGTGCCAGGGTTCGTTGCGGATGGGCATGGCGCGCTCCTTCGTCACCGCGGGGATTCCCGGACGGCGGACCGCGCCGCGGGAGGTTCCGGCACGGGGCCGGGCCCGCGCCTAGCTGAAAGCTAGCACCGGCTCCGCCGTCTTTGAACCCGTGGAAGGGGCCAGCCGGACCAGGACGTGGCCGTGCGCGGAGCTGAGCCGCAGCCAGCGGCCGGCCCGGAACAGGGCCGAGGTGCCCTGAGGCGCCAGGAAGCCCAGGGCCTGTGCCGCGAACGCCGCCCCGGCCGGCAGCTCCACGGCCAAGCCGGGCAGTTCCGCGGCCGGGCCGGAGCGGGGACCGGCGGGGTCGGCAGCAGCGGCCACCAGGGCCGCGGGGGTGGACCAGATGCGTGAGCGCACGGTGGCCAGCACCGGCTTCCCGGCGTTCTCCGGCAGCGCGCCGGCCACGGCACGCATGCCGTCCTCGGCCACGGAACGCAACGTGGCGTCGTCGTACTCGGCGATCCGTTCCCAGCCGCGCCGCGGCGGGGCCACGCCGGCCCACGGGGCGAAGGCCTCCGCCGGCGGCAGGGACAGGTCCGTGGACGCGCCGGCCAGCCGTGCCAGCCGGTCGGTCAGGGCGCCGAGCCCGTAGACGGCGGCGAGGTCGGCCGGCTCCGCCAGCCGCGCCACGCGCAGGCCCAGGATGGTGGGCACGGGGGCGCCCAGCGCCTCGGGGTAGAGGACCGGCACGTACACGCCCAGCGCGGTGCCGGCGGCCTCCAGCCGTGCCGACCCGTCCTCGATCGCCCGCGCACGGGTCAGGAAAGTGTGCAGGTCGGTTACGGATTCGGCATCGGCGAGGGTCAACTGGTCGGGGTGCATCCCTCCATGTTTCCATTCCCGGGCGGGGGCGCGCCACGCGGCGCGCTGCGCAGGCGGACCGGCCCGCTTGATGGGCGGGGCGCGCGGCGGATAACCTCAAGCCGGAAGACCCTTACCGAGGAGTAGTAATTGAGCGAGCGCGACACGACGGAGATGCTGCTGGACCTGCTGGACTTGGACGGCGAGCCGGAGGCGCGCACCGAGGAGGACATCTTCACCGGCCGCTCCCCCGTCCAGCCCCGCCAGCGGGTGTTCGGCGGCCAGGTGCTGGGACAGTCGGTGGTGGCCGCCAGCCGCACCGTCGACGGGGACCGGCCCATCCACTCGCTGCACGGGTACTTCCTGCGCCCGGGCGACGCGCTCAAGCCCATCACCTTCGGCGTCCAGCGGCTGCGCGACGGCCGCTCCTTCTCCGCGCGCCGCGTCCACGCGTACCAGAACGGCGAGCCGATCATGTCCCTGATCGCCTCCTTCCAGGTTCCGTCGGAGGGGATCGAGCACCAGGAGCCCATGCCCGAGGGCATCCCGGATCCCGAGACCCTGCCCAGCTCGGCCGACATCCTGGGCCGGATCGACGACCCGATGGCGCAGGACTGGGCCTACAACCGGCCCTTCGACGTGCGCTACGTGGAGCCGCCCATCTACTTCCCCACCCCGGAGATGGCCAGGCAGCGCACCGCCCACAACACGGTATGGCTCAAGACCACCGGGCCGATGCCGGAGGACCAGGCCCTGCACCGCGCGGCCCTCGCCTACGCCAGCGACTACACGATCCTCGAGTCCGCCCTGCGCCGCCACGGCCTCCCGTGGACCACACCGGGGCTGAGCGTGGCCAGTTTGGACCACGCCATGTGGTGGCACCGGCCGGTGCGCGTGGACGAGTGGCTGCTCTACGTGCAGGCCAGCCCCAGCGCCTCGGGCGCGCGCGGGCTGGGGTTGGGCCGCATCTACAACCGCTCCGGGGACCTGGTGGCCAGCGTGGCCCAGGAGGGCATGGTGCGCCTTCCGCAGCCTCCGGCCTAGGGAGGTGTTGCCCAACCCCGTTCGGGCGGGGTTTGGTTCGATCCGGTGTCAGCGGCATCGTCCCCGCAGCGCTGCCGTGATGACCGACGATAATGCGGAAGTAACGTTATCGACCTACATTTTGGTTGATTGGCCTTGCACGCCAATCATTGCCGCCATGCATCGGCTCTGCGGGTGACGCGCCGGAGGTAATTGGAATGGTCGGGAACACTAGATCTTCAAACTCAAGCAAGGTTTATGCCCTTCCCTTTCCGCTTGGCGGGCAGACCAATAGGGCGTGGCGTGAACAGGCCCTCACCCGGATCGCCGAAATGAAAACACTGTCCGATTGGTTCGACAGCCAGCCGCCCGAAGAAGGAATAACCGCCCCCGCCAACACCGATCAGCAACTGGACGAGGCCATACGCGGACACCTAGCGGCGGCCGGCACCGCCGCCCAAGCCAATTCCCGCTGGTGGGACATGAAGAACGGCGCCATCATCGAGCGGGCCATGAGCAACCTCGACGCAGCCGAAGCCCTTCTTCTCCGGCGCGCGCCCGCCCAATACCTGGCAGGTCAGGTACCTCACTTCTGGGCACACATCCGTCAGCACCTTCCCGCCGATGATCCCCGCCGGCTTCAAGTCCAACCGCTGGCCGAGGGAACCGGCTCTGGCCCCCTGGACGGAAACCACAAAGAGCTACTTATTCAGGGGGTGCGGGCCGCCAGTTCCGAGGCAAGGAGGGAATTTACCAGGGTGCGAAGCTTCCGGAACGCTCTTTTGGCCACGGCAGTTCTGCTGACCTTGATTGCGGCGGCCGTCGCAATATGGGGCTTCGTGCGACCGGACGACCTGCAAATCTGCTTCGAGGCCCCGGCCCCCGCCCCGCCGGACGTCCCCAGCGGCACCGGCGAGGTTTGTCCCGCGGGAGACACGCCGCTTCCCACCGACATCTTCCTTCTGGAGTTCATTGGCATGGTTGCGGGTGCCGTTTCCGGCTCCCTCGCCCTCCGTCACCTCAGCGGCACCTCGACACGGTTGGGACTGCCGGTGGCACTCGCCGTGCTCAAGCTGCCCACGGGAGCGCTGACCGCGTTTCTGGGCCTGATTCTGATGCGTGGGGAATTCGTGCCGGGCCTGAGCAATCTGGACAGTTCGGCCCAGATCCTTGCGTGGGCAGTGGTCTTCGGAGCCGCGCAGCAACTTGTCACAGGCCTGATCGACCGCCAGGCCGCCACGGTGATCAGTCAGATCGGCGGGAAGGCAAACCAGGTGACCGCCGCCGCGCGTCCGTGAAACGTGGCTGGTTCCCTCTCCGTTTCCCGGAATCATGCCGGCTTGCCAGCCCGGCGGGGCACGCGGGGAGGGCCGGACCGGCCACCATCCCCGCCTCGTCCGCAGCCGGTCCGCGGACGGGCCTGCAAACACAACGACGCCGGGGCGCCACCGATCGGTGGCGCCCCGGCGTAGTTGCGGCGCAGTGCGGGCTTAGGCGGTGCCGCCGGCCCGCCCCTCGGGCGCTAGTCTCGGGTGAGCTTGCGGTGCGTGACGCGGTGCGGCTTCGCGGCGTCCGGGCCCAGGCGCTGGACCTTGTTCTCCTCGTAGGACTCGAAGTTGCCCTCGAACCAGTACCAGCTCGCCGGGTCCTCCTCGGTGCCCTCGTAGGAGAGGATGTGTGTGGCGACCCGGTCCAGGAACCAGCGGTCGTGGGAGATGACCACGGCGCAGCCGGGGAACTCGAGCAGGGCGTTCTCCAGCGAGGAGAGCGTCTCGACGTCGAGGTCGTTGGTGGGCTCGTCAAGGAGCAGCAGGTTGCCGCCCTGCTTGAGGGTCAGGGCCAGGTTCAGGCGGTTGCGCTCGCCACCGGAGAGCACCCCGGCCTTCTTCTGCTGGTCCGGGCCCTTGAATCCGAATGCGGAGACGTAGGCGCGAGACGGCATCTCGACGTTGCCGACCTGGATGTAGTCGAGCCCGTCGGAGACGACCTCCCAGAGCGACTTGTTCGGGTCGATGCCCGCACGGTTCTGGTCGACGTAGGAGATCTTGACGGTCTCGCCGACCTTCAGGTCGCCCCCGTCAAGCGGCTCCATGCCGACGATGGTCTTGAACAGGGTCGACTTGCCGACGCCGTTGGGGCCGATCACGCCGACGATGCCGTTGCGCGGCAGCGAGAAGGACAGGCCCTCGATCAGGGTGCGGTCGTCGAAGCCCTTGGCCAGGTTCTTGGCTTCGATGACCACGCTGCCCAGGCGCGGGCCCGGCGGGATCTGGATCTCCTCGAAGTCCAGCTTCCGCGTGCGCTCGGCCTCGGCCGCCATCTCCTCGTAGCGGGCCAGGCGGGCCTTGGACTTGACCTGGCGGCCCTTGGCGTTGGAGCGGACCCAGTCCAGCTCCTCGGACAGGCGCTTGGCCAGCTTGGCGTCCTTCTTGCCCTGGACCTCGAGGCGCTCGCGCTTCTTCTCCAGGTAGGTGGAGTAGTTGCCCTCGTACGGGTGCAGCTTGCCGCGGTCGACCTCGGCGATCCACTGGGCCACGTGGTCCAGGAAGTAGCGGTCGTGGGTCACGGCCAGCACGGCACCCGGGTAGGCCTGCAGGTGCTGCTCGAGCCACAGCACGGATTCGGCGTCGAGGTGGTTGGTGGGCTCGTCAAGGAGCAGCAGGTCCGGCTTCTGCAGCAGCAGCTTGCAGAGCGCGACGCGGCGGCGCTCACCACCGGAGAGGACGGAGACGTCGGCGTCGCCTGGCGGGCAGCGCAGCGCGTCCATGGCCTGCTCCAGCTGGGAGTCGATGTCCCATGCGTCGGCGGCGTCAATGGCCTCCTGGAGCTTGCCCATCTCCTCCAACAGCGCGTCGAAGTCGGCGTCGGGCTGGGACATCTCTTCGGAGATCTGGTTGTAGCGCGTGATCTTCTCGTAGATCTCGCCGACACCCTCCTGGACGTTGCCCAGGACCGTCTTGTCTTCGTTCAGCGGCGGCTCCTGGAGCAGGATGCCGACCGAGTAGCCGGGGCTGAGGCGCGCCTCGCCGTTGGACGGGGTGTCCAAACCGGCCATGATCTTCAGGATCGTGGATTTGCCCGCACCGTTCGGGCCGACGACGCCGATCTTGGCGCCGGGGAAGAAGGACATGCTGACATCGTCGAGGATGACCTTGTCGCCAACGGCCTTGCGGGCCTTGGTCATGGTGTAAATGAATTCCGCCATACCTTCAAGGCTAGTGGGTGCGCCCCCATTCCTCACATTCGGTCACGTCTTCGGCCGGTTCGGCCTCGGCGGCCCGGAACGCCTGCCGGATCGAACACCATTCCCGGTCCGGATCCGGGCCCGAATCCGGACCGGCGCACCGTCCGGAGCAGGCATCGGCCAAGGGGCACCAGCCAAGGGGCGCCGGGCAGCGGCGACCAGGGGGGTCAGGCGGCGCCGGCGCCCACCTCGCGCCTGTCTTCTCCGGCATCCTCCTCACCGTCTTCAGCGTCGCCCTGTCCACTTTCCTCGCAGTCCTCGCCATCGAAGCCGGGCTCCCCATAGGCTCCGGAGAGCACCTCGCCGGTTCCCGCATCCACATCGGGAGGCACGGCCTCGGCGTCCTCGGCCGGCACGGCGTGCGACGCCTCGCTGGCTTCCTGGCGCGGAGAAGGGGTGCGCAGGTACCGGCTGATGCCGAAGAGCAGGTCATGGCCCACGGTATCCGCCAGGACTTCCGCGCCGGTTCCGTAGGTGCCGTCGCTCCGGCGGTACTGGCTGATCCTCAGGCGGCCCGTGACCACCACGCGCTCGCCCTTGCGGAGCGAGGCCCTGACGTTTCGCGCGAGCTCGCGGAACACCTTGACCGTAAACCAGTTCATGTCCGCGTCACCCCATTCCCCGGTGGCACGGTCGATGCGCCTGTCCGGGGCGCCCAGGCGGAAGCTGACGATGGTCAGCTTGTCTGCGGTCTCGAAGAAGCTCGGGTCGCTCGCGACGAAGCCGCGAACGGTGAGGTGTTCGGCCATGGTGTCCTCCCTCGGTTCGGCGGAAGCCGTGTGCTTCCGGTCCCATTCTGGGAAGGCCGGTGGGTCCGCGGGCTCCCCGGCCGCCCGGATGTGGACGGCCGGTGGCCCGCACGCCCACGAAGCACCTTGTGAGGGGGCAACGCCGGGTACGGCCTGCGCGGCGGACGGCGAGGCACCCTATAGACTGGGGGCGACGCCCGTAGGGCGCCAGCCTCCGTAGCTCAATGGATAGAGCAACGGCCTTCTAATCCGTTGGTTGTGGGTTCGAGTCCCGCCGGGGGCACCTCTTGGCCGAACGGTTCCCGGCGGCGCGCGCGCCGGTTCGTATGGTCCGTGGCGATGCGCGCGGAGATTCCCTCGCCCGGAGGGACCGGTTCAGGATGGACATACCCCTCCTCACTTCCCTGCGTTTCCCTTCCCTCCGCGCCCTCCCTTTTGCTAGAAAAGTCCGCTAATCTTCGATCAGCAAAAGTGTTTAACAGCGCCGTCGGGGGAATTTACATTGCGGGTTGACAACTTTATACATTCGGTAAAATCGAGGGGTTCCGAGGGATCCCCGTCAACCGGCACTCCCCCGCAAAGCTCCCCGCCCGGCCGGTGTGGTCCTCGGACGGGAGTCCGGCGCGTGAAAACCTCCCTCTTGCGCCGCGCCGCCGCGGCGGCCCTGGCCCTGGGACTCGCCTCCCCGGTGTCCGCCCTCCCCGCCGCCAGCACCGCGATGGCCCAGACCGCCGCGCTCGCGGCGCCCAAGACCGCCTCGGTCACCACCACCAGCGTCAACCTGTCCTGGCCTGGCTACGCGGGGGCGCACCACTACGAGGTCCGCCATTCGACCTCCCCGGCATTCACCAACGCCGCCGTCGAGAAAAAGTACGACAGCCGAAACGTCGGGGGGCTGGACAACGCCACCACCTACTACGTCCAGTACCGCGCCCTCATCCAGGTCGGCCGCGATACGTACCGCTCCACCGACTGGTCCAACACGCTGAAGGTCACCACCGAGGCCCGCTTCCCGGGGGAATTCACCTCGCTGAAGTACACCGGCGGGCAGGACTCGGTCACCGTCCGGTGGAACAAGACCGCCTACACCACGCACTACACGGTCGTGGTGGCCGATGACCACAACATGACCAGGAACAAGCGGACGTTCACCAACGTCACCGGCACCTCCCTGACCATCCGGAACCTCTCCCAGGGATCCCGCTCCGGGTACGCGACGTTCGTGAAGGTCTCGGCGCACAACAAGACGTTCAAGAAGCGCACCTCGCAGCGACTGACCGCCTACGCCTCCGCACCGAAGATCGCCGGCACCGAAACGGTGAAAATGGCCACCCAGAACCTGCTGTGCTCCACCTGCACGGTGCCGGGCAAGAAGTTCGCATCCTGGAACACCCGCGTGAAAATCCATCTGGCGACCGTCAAGGCCCAGAACCCCGACGTGCTGATCCTCAACGAGGCCTGGAACCAGCCCATCCCCGGCACCAAGAAGACCCGGAGCATGGACGGGTTCTCCGCGGGCCTGAAGAAGCAGGGCTACGCGCTGGACACCAAACTGGAGAAGGCCGGCCAGACGGCCATCCCGAACCGGGTGGCCTACAAGAGCGCCAAGTACAAGCTGGTGACGAAGGGGTCGTTCAAGCTGCCCACCGCGAAAGGCGAAAACCAGCGCACGGCCGCCTGGGCGCTGCTGAAGTCGAGGAAGACCGGCAAGCAGTTCTACGCCGTCTCCACCCACGTCTCAGTGGACCTGCCGCAGACCGGGGCGAAGTCCAAGAAGTCCTCGGCCGAACTGGTCGTGAAGAAGATGGCCGCCATCAACAAGAAGAACCTGCCGATGGTGCTGGGCGGGGACATGAACTCCAGCTTCTACCAGCAGCCCAACGCCCCGCACACCACGTTCGTGCACGCCGGCTGGACGGACACCGCCTCAAGCGCGAAGCGGACCAACTACCTGTACCCGACCACCCACTTCGGCACCGGCAAGAAGCTGGAGCAGACCTACGGGCGGATCGACTACCTGTTCACCAAGAACATCTCCGGCACCGTCTCCTACAAGAATGTGGTCACCGTCAAGGGCGGCAAGGTGGTGTCCAACCACGGCTCCGACCACACCATGGTCACGGCCACGGCCAAGCTGCCCTAAGCAATACACCTAGGGCGGCAGCCGGACCGGAAGTCCCCACCCGATGCGAGGGCCCGACACTAGGATGGAAGCATGACCAGGTCGTCAAACACGCAGGCCATCGAACGGGCCACCGGCCTCCGGTGGGAGGAGTGGGTGTCCTACCTCGACGGCGCCGGCGGGCGCGCGGCACCCCACCGCGACCTGGCCGTGCGGGCCGCCGAGCGGCTGGCCGCGGTGGACGGCAACGCCGGCTGGTGGGCCCAGGGGGTCGCGGTGGCCTACGAGCAGCACATCGGCCGCCGGCAGCCCGGACAGGCCTGCGACGGCAGCTTCCAGGTCGGAGTGTCCCGGACCCTTGCCGGCACCATGGACGAGGCCATGGACGCGTGGTGCGCACTGGTCGCCGACGCCGACGCCTTTGGTGGGGTTCCCGCCGAACGCGAGCCGGAGCGCAGCGCCACGGAGAAATGGCGGTACTGGCGGGTGCCGCTCGCCGACGGCAGCCGCGTCAGCCTCGACGTGCACGCCAAGGCCTCCGACAAGGCGGGCCTGGGCATCAACCACAGGCAACTCGGATCCCAGGACGCCGCCGACCACTGGCGGGCGGTCTGGAAGGACCTGGTCGGCCGCCTGTAGCCGGCACCGCGGCCCCTGTCTGGCCCCAACGGAGCAGGGCCGCAACGACCTCGCCCTGACGGATCACGGCCGCACAGGAACCCCACCGAACCGGAACCCGACCGAGGAGAACCCCATGAAGGCAGCATCCCCCGGGTCGGTCGCGGCCCCGCCCGGCCCCACCGCCTGGCGCAATGCCGTGTTCGGCGTGTTCGCCCTGTCAGGCTTCATCTTCGCCACCTGGGTGTCGCGGATCCCGGCCGTCCGCGACGACCTCGGCCTGTCCACTTCGACGGTGGGGATCCTGCTGTTCGGGCTGGCCGCCGGGTCCATCGCGGGCCTGGCCGGGGCCCCTGCCCTGCTCTCGCGGCTGGGCTCGCGGCGCGCCCTGCTCGCCACCCTGCTGGGCAGCGGGGCCGGCGCCGTCGCGCTGGGCGCCAGCGCCGGCGTCGTTGCCTCGTTCCCCCTCACCCTGGCCGTTTTGGTCCTCTTCGGGTTCGTCTTCAGCGCCCTCGACGTGCTGATGAACGTCGCCGGGGCGGAGGTGGAGAAGGCGGCGGAGCGGACGCTGCTGCCGCTGATGCATGCGTTCTTCAGCATCGGAACCATCGTTGGGGCGGTGCTCGGATCGGCCGCCGCCCACGGCGGGATCCCCGTGGGCTGGCACTTCTCCGTCGCCGGGCTGCTGGTCGCCGGCATCGGGGCCTCCACTGTCCGCTTCCTGCCTCCCATCGCCCCGGCGCCGGCACGGAAGCAGGTCCCGGCCGGCCTGGGCCCGCGGCTGCACGAGGCGCTGCGGCCCGCGCGCGATCCCCGGCTGGTGCTGCTGGGCGTGCTGGTGGCCGGGATGGCCTTCGCGGAAGGGTCGGCCAACGACTGGATCACGCTGGCGGCCGTCGACGGGCACGGATTCGACGAGGCGGCGGGTGCGCTGGTCTACGGCACCTTCGTCGCGGCGATGACCCTCGGGCGGGCGACCGGCGGCCCCTTGCTGGACCGGTACGGCCGGCAGCCGGTGCTGATCGCCATGATGGCCCTGGGCCTGGCCGGCCTGCTCCTGTTCATCGCCACCGACACCCCGTGGATCGCCTACGCGGCCGCCGCCCTGTGGGGCCTGGGCGGCTCGCTCGGCTTCCCCGTGGGCATCTCCGCGGCCGCCGAGCACCCCGATCCGCAGTTCGCGGCCCGCCGGGTCAGCATGGTTTCCATCTTCGGGTACTCGGCCTTCCTGGTGGGCCCTCCGTTGCTCGGCATGCTCGGCGACGCCTGGGGGCTGCTGAGCGCGCTGTATCTGGTGGTGGCCGTCCTCGCCGTCGCCCTGGCCGTCACCCCCGCCGCCACCCGCGGCCAAGCCCGCCCCGGCGGCGGCAGGTCCGGAGGGCAGGGGGCTGAGGGCAAGGGTCCGGACGCGGCCTGACGAACCGTGGGCCTGACGGACCGGGCCCGGCGGAGTGGCGCCGGCGGCGGAACCGCCGCCGGCGCCCTCCCTAGTGCCCGAATTCCAGGGGCGACGTCAGTTCCGGCCCGGCCCCGTTGAGCGTGTCGATCGCCCTGACCTCCTCGTCGGTGAGCTCGAAGCCGAACACGTCCAGGTTCTGCGCCATCCGTTCCGGGTCGACGGACTTGGGGATCGGCACGGCCCCGCGCTGGACGTGCCAGCGCAGCACCGCCTGCGCCGGGGTGACCCCGTGCGCCCGTGCCGCGTCCGCCACCGGAGGGGCACCCAGCATGCCGCGTCCGCGCCCCAGCGGCCCCCAGGATTCGGTGACGATGCCGTGCTCGGCGTGGAAGGGCAGCAGGTCGTCGCGCAGCCAGAAGGGGCTGTGCTGGATCTGGTTCACGTCCGGCACCACCCCGGTTACGTCGATGATGCGTTGGAGCTGCTCGGCGGTGAAGTTGGAAGTGCCGATGGCACGGACCTTGCCGGCCTCGAGCAGCTTCACCAGCCCCTGCCAGGCCTCCACGTAGCGGTCCTGCCCGGGATTGGGCCAGTGGATAAGCATCATGTCGATGTATTCGAGGCCCAGCCGGCTGGCGCTGTGCTCCCAGGTCGTGCGCACCCCTTCGACCGAGTGCCATTCCTTGTTGAACTTGGTGGTCACGAAGACTTCGGCGCGCGGGATGCCCGCACGGCGGATCCCCTCCCCCACGCCCTCCTCGTTGTGGTAGTTCTCCGCCGTGTCGATCAGGCGGTAGCCGGCGTGAAGGGCGTGGACGACGGCGGCGCCGGCCTCCGCGTCGTCCATCGGCCAGGTGCCGAGTCCGATCGCGGGAAGGGTGGCGCCGTTGGCGAGCTGCTTGACAGGTACCTGCGCTGTTTTGGCTGACATGGGGCCATGCTACGCGGTGGTGTCCTTCCGCACACCGGCCCGAGCCGCGATGTCGCGGCCGGCGCGGTAGCCGAAGACCAGGGCCGGACCGATGTGCGAGCCGTAGCCGGGGTAGCCGCCGCCAAAGACGGAAACGGCCGCCGCGCCCACGGCGAACAGGCCCGGAACCGCGGCGCCGTCGGCGGTGATGACCTCCGAATGCCCGTTGACGCCCAGGCCGGCAAAGGTCCCCAGGTCGCCCATGCGGATCTTCGCGGCGTAGAACGCGCCCTCGTCCAGCGGGGCCAGGTTCGGGTTCGGCTTGTGCTCCAGGTCCCCGCGGAAGTGGTTGTACTGGGTGGAACCGCGCCCAAACGCGGGGTCTTCGCCGATCTCGGCGCCCTGGTTGAACTCGCCAACGGTTTCGGCCAGGTTTGCCGCGTCGACGCCGATCTTCGCGGCGAGGTCCGCCAGGGAATCGCCCTTGACCAGGTAGCCGGTCCGGTAGAAGTAGCCGCGCGGCATGGGCCAGGGCTTGGCGTAGCCGATGCCGTACTTGTGCATGGTCTTCGCGTCGGCGATCACCCAGCCGAACGTCTCGGGGGCGCCGGCGGTGTGCGCCAGCATCCGCCCGCCGAAGTCGTGGTAGCTCAGGGCCTCGTTGCCGAAGCGCCTGCCCTCGCCGTCGACCGCGATCAGGCCGGGCAGTCCGATCGCGCGCAGGTGCGGGAAGAGCCGCTGGCGGCCGTTGAGGTGCCGGAAGACGGTGACGGGAGCCCACGAGCCCACCGAGTGGACGCCGTCGTCGACGAATCCCCCGACCTGCCGGGCCAGCGTCACCGCGTCGCCGCCGTGGCCGACGGTGGGGGTGAAGTGGTTGTCCCCGTGGGGATCGTGCGGGAAGTACTCCCGGCGCAAATCCTTGCTGCCGGAGAACCCGCCGGCGGCCAGGACCACGCCGAGCTTCGCACGGACGGTACCGGCCTGTTCGCCGCCAAGCACCGCGCCCGTGACGGCGCCGGAATCGTCAGTGGCCAGCGAGAGCACCGGGGTCGAGGTCCACAGCCGCACGCCCGAGTCCAGGGCGCTCTTGACCATCCTGGTCATCAGGGCGTTGCCGTTGGTCCGCTGCACCGCACGCCGATACAGGGCCGCGTCGATCCAGGTGCGCAGCAGCTTCCTGGCCACGTAGGCGAAGGACTTCAGCGACTGGTTCACGTGGAAGAACTCGTTGATGTCCGGGCCCACCTGCGGCATGTAGCCAAAGACGGTGTAGGAGCTCAGGTAGGGCTGCATCTTCAGCCGCTTGTCCCCCAGGATCCGGGCGTCCACGTCCTGCGGCAGGATGGCCCGACCGGACATCCGCGCCCCGGGCAGGTCCATCTGGTAGTCCGGGGCCTTCTCGGGGTAGGTGAACTTGACGTCCGTCTCCTGCTCGAAGAACTCGATGGCCTCCGGCACCGTGTCCAGGAACGCCGCCACGCCCTCCGCGTTGAAGGTCTCCGGAGCAAGGCTGCGCAGGTAGGTTTCGGCCTCCTCGCGGGTGTCGCCCTGGGCCGCGCCCTGCCGGTTGCCGGGCACCCACGCCCAGCCGGCGGAGATCGCCGTGGTGCCGCCCAGGTACGGTTCCTTCTCCGCCACGACCACGCTCAGGCCCTGCTTGGCGGCCTTGATGGCCGCGGCCAGGCCGGCGACGCCGGAGCCGACCACCAGGACATCGCATTCCACCGGCTTGCTGTTCATCTTGTGCACTCCCATCACGGTGGAAAGCCCGCCGGCTGACGCGCCGGCCGCTTCCACGCGGAAAATTCTGACCGTTCCAGCCAAACCGACCCCGGCCCGCGGGGTGAGTCCCATTACCGATGAACGGGATATCCTGAAGCCGTCCCGGAACCGGCTAGGCATGGAGGCGCAGTGGCCAACTCCCCCACGGGCGAATCAGTCATCCACCGGCTGGTCCGGATCATCAGCGCCTTCGATGCCGCCCACACCGCCATGCCGGTGTCCACGCTGGCCCGGCGCACCGGCCTGCCGCCGACCACCACCTACCGGCTGGTGGACGAGATGCTGGAGGAAGGACTGCTGGAGCGCGATCCCCGCGGCAAGGTGCGGATCGGGGTCCGGATGTGGGAACTGGTCTCGCGCAGTTCCTCGATGCTGGGCCTGCGGGAGGCGGCCTTCCCGTTCTGCGAGGACGTGCACGCCGTCGTCCAGCACCACACCACCCTGGGCATCCTGGACCAGGACGAGGTGCTCTACATCGAGCGCCTCAGCGCCCGGTCCTCGGCCGTGAACATCGCCAAGATCGCCGGGCGCCTGCCCATCCACGCCTGCTCCTCGGGGCTGGTCCTGCTGGCCTACTCCCCCAAGGAGTACCAGGACCGAATCATGGCCCGGCCGCTGACCAAGTACACGGACAGCACCATCACCACCCCGGCGCTGATGCGCCAGCACCTGGCCGAAATCCGCCAGCACGGCTACGCGGCGATGCGCGGCATCATCGTGCCCGAATCCAGCGGCATCGCGGTCCCGGTCTTCAACGCGGAAAACCGGGCCGTGGCCGCCCTGAACGTGATCGTCCCGGCCCGCGAGGAGAACACCGCCGCCACGGTGCCGCTGCTGAAGGCCGCGGCCCGCGGCATCTCCCGCACGCTCGGCTGGCGCGGGGAGCTGACGGGCACCGTGCACCGCACCCAAAAGATTCCCGTTCAACGGTAATCGCCGCCCACGCCGGCAATACCCCGCGCCACCCTTGAGGGAGACGCGGATCACATCCTTCGACGGCGGCCCCTCCGGCCGCCACCGGCACCCCGCCGGAGCCTCCCGCCGAATCCCACCGCCAGCGGCCCTGATTCGTGCTGCCCGGATGCCGCGTCGCCCAACCGCAACCGACGCGCCACCGGCATCTCCCGGCGGCATCCCGGAACCACAAGGAGCAGGAACATGAACCAGACCCAGGCAACCGGCCGCGTGGCCGGCAAGACGGCCATCGTCACCGGCGGACGCGGCGATCTGGGCACCGCCACCGTGCGCCTGCTGGCCGAGCACGGCGCCCGGGTGGCCAGCCTGGACGTCGCCGGCACGCCCGCCACGGCCCAGCACCCCAACGTCACCGAGTACGACGTCGACGTCACCAGCGAGGACAGCGTCGCCGCCACCGTCGCCCGGGTCCGCGGCGACCTGGGGGCACCGGACGTGCTGGTCAACGCCGCCGGCATCATCGGCCCCGCCGGGCCCTCCCACACCGCCGCCGTCGAGGACTTCGACCTGCTCTTCAACGTCAACGTCAAGGGCGTGTGGCTGATGACCAAGCACACCGTGCCGGCCATGGCCGAACGATGCGCGGGCAGCATCATCAATTTCTCCTCGATCCACGGCATCACCGGCGGCAAGAGCGTTCCGCTGTACCACGCCACCAAGGGAGCGGTCCGGCTGCTGACCAAGTCCGATGCCGCCGCCTACGGGGACCAGGGCATCCGGGTGAACTCCATCCACCCGGGCTCCATGAACACCCGGATGAGCCGCCGCGCCGCGGAGCAGTCGGCGGTCGGCGCCGAGGCCTACTACCGGCAGCTGGTCGGCGGCAACCCGCTGCCCCGCCAGGGCGAACCGCTCGAGATCGCCTACGCGGTGCTCTACCTCGCCTCCGACGAGGCCGCCTTCACCACCGGGGCCGAGTTCGTCGTCGACGGCGGCTACACCGCCGTCTGAGCCCACACGCCGCACCACACACAAACCCCACCAGCTTCAAAAGGACAGACCATGAAATTCCTCAACGGAACCCCCTCCGCCAGCTACGACGTCGTCGTCGTCGGCTCCGGTGCCGGCGCCCTCACCGCCGCCGTGACCGCCGCGGCGGCCGGCAAGTCAGTCGTTGTGCTCGAGAAGGCGTCCCTGCTCGGCGGCACCTCCGCGGTCTCCGGCGGGATGCTCTGGATCGCCGACAACCACCTGGCCCGCGCCGAAGGCATCGAGGACTCCGTGGAGCGCGCCGGCGAGTACGTCCGGGCCGTGGCCCGCGGCCGCGGCCGCGACGACCTGCTGGACGCCGCGATCGGCCACGGCGACGACATGCTGCACTTCGTCCGCGAAACGGCAGGGCTCGAATTCATCATGCTCGACGACTTCCCGGACTACCGCCAGGACCTCCCCGGCGCCGCCACCGGCGGACGGACCGTCGAACCGCAACTCTTCGACGCGGCCCAGGCCCTGGGCGACCTGCGCCCGCACGTGCGCACCGACGGCCGCCTGCCCTTCACGATGCAGGAATACGAGAAGTGGGGCGCCTTCACCAACTTCCCGTGGGAGGACCTGCAGACCCGCCAGGACGCGGGCCTGGTCGCCAAGGGCCAGGCCCTGGTCAGCCGGCTGCTCGCGGCGGCGCTGAGGTTCGGGGTGGCACTGGCCGTCGAGGCCCGCGCAGAGCGACTGGTGCACGACGCCGGGCGCGTCACCGGCGTCGTCGTGGACGGGGAGGCGATCACCGCCACCGATGCCGTGGTGCTGGCCTGCGGCGGCTTCGAATGGGACCGCGAACTCTCCGACGGGCTGCTCCAGTCCCGCCTCTACACCCGCTGCTCCCCGCCCTCGAACACCGGCGACGGCTACCGCATGGCCCAGCGCGTCGGCGCCCGCATGGGATCCACCCGCGAGGCCTGGTGGGCACCGATGTCTGTCATCCCCGGCGACACCCGCGACGGCGAACAGGTCGGCACCCTGCTGCGCTTCGAACGCCAGGGCCCGGGCTCGATCATGGTCAACCGCCACGGCGAGCGCTTCGCCAACGAGTCCCAGAACTACAACGACCTGGCCCGCGCGCTGCACTCGTGGGACCCGGCGAACAACCAGACGCTGAACACCCCGGCCTGGGTGGTGGTGGACCAGGCCCACCTGGCCCGGTACGGGCTGCTGGCCCACCGCGCCGGGCAGCCGACGCCGGCCTGGCTCGCCGAGGGCGCGACCCTTGCCGACCTCGCCGCCGCGATCGGCGTTCCGGCCGGGGCGCTCGAGGCCACCGTGGCCCGCTTCAACGGGTTCGCCGAGAACGGCGTCGACGCGGACTTCCACCGCGGGGAATCGGCCTACGACAAGTACTGGGGCGATGCGTCCAACCCCTACCCGAACCCGAGCCTGGCCCCGCTCACCCAAGGCCCGTACTACGCGCTGCCCGTGGTCAACGGGGCGTTCGGGACCAGCGGAGGCGTGTCCACCGACGGCCTGGGCCGCGTCCTGGACACCGACGGGGAACCGATCCCGGGCCTGTTCGCCGCCGGCAACACCACCGAGAACGCCTTTGCCGCCGGCTACCCCGGCGCCGGGGCGACCCTGGGCCCGATCATGACCATGGGCTACCTGGCCGGACGCACCATCGCCGGCCGGCCGGCGTCGTACCGGGACGCGGCACTCGCCGGAACCGGGGCGGAGGCCGGCGCATGATCCGGCACGTGGTCCTCTTCAAGTTCCGCCCGGACTTCGATCCGGCTCTGAAAGCGGAGTGGGAGGAGGGGGTTCGCGGGCTGGCCGGCCGCGTCCCGGGCCTGCTGGGTCTGGAACTGGCGTGGGACGAGCTTGGCACTCCGCGCTCCCACGACGCCTCGCTGATCGCCGACTTCGAATCCCTCGAGGCGGTGCAGGCGTACGCGGTCCATCCGCTGCACCTGCCGCTGATCGGGATCTCCGGACCCAACGCGGAGAGCATCGCCTCCGTCGACTACACCGTCGCGGCCCCGGCCCAGAGCGCTTAGCGGCCCATCCACAAGCACCACCACTTCCACCTAAAGGAGACGTCATGTCCGTCGTTGCGCATGACACCCCGCGGCAGATGCCGCGCAAGGCCGCCCTCGCCGCGTTCCTCGGCAGCGCCCTCGAATACTACGATTTCTTCATCTACGGCTCCGCCGCCGCACTGGTCTTCGGCACCATCTTCTTCCCGCAGGGGGACCCGGCGGTGGCGACCATCGGGGCACTGGCCACGTTCGGCGTCGGCTACGTGGCCCGGCCGCTGGGCGGGATCGTGCTGGGCCACTTCGGGGACAAGCTGGGACGCAAGAAGATCCTCCTGATCACCCTGGTCATCATGGGGACGGCGTCGCTGGCGATCGGCTTCCTGCCCACGTTCGGTCAGATCGGCTACTGGGCCCCGGCCCTGCTGGTCCTCTGCCGGCTGGCGCAGGGCTTTTCCGCCGGCGGCGAGGCCGCGGGCGCGTCCTCGCTGACGCTGGAGCACTCCCCCGAGGGCCGCCGCGGCTTCTTCACCTCCTTCACGATGACCGGCTACGCCGCCGGCATGGTGCTGGCCACCCTGGTGTTCATCCCGGTGGCGTCGCTGCCGGCCGAGGCCCTGTACTCGTGGGGCTGGCGGGTGCCGTTCTGGTTCTCGATCGTGGTGCTCGTGGTCGCCTACTGGGTGCGCTCCAAGCTGGACGAGACCCCGGTCTTCGCCGACGCGAAGGAGGCCGACGAGGTCTCCAAGGTGCCGGCCCTGCGCGTGCTGCGCACCCAGCCGCTGGACCTGCTGCGCGTGGCGTTCTGCGCCCTGTTCGCGGTGACTCAGACCGTGTTCACCGTCTTCGGCCTGGCCTATGCGACCAGCGAGCACGTGGGCATCGACCGCACCACCATGCTGTGGGTGCAGACGGTGGCGATCGGCGGGTCGATCGTCGCGATTCCGCTGCTGGCCCGGCTCTCGGACCGGGTGGGGCGCCGCCCCGTCTGGGTGACCGGCGCAGTGGGGTGCCTGGGCACGGTGTTCCTGTACTTCTGGGCGATCTCCACGGCCAACATCGCGCTGGTCTTCGTCGGAGCCATCCTGCACATGACGCTCTTCTACTCCATGCTCAACGGGCTCTGGCCGTCCTTCTTCACCGAGATGTTCGCCGCACCGGTGCGCTACACCGGGTTCGCCATCGGTACGCAGGTGGGTTTCCTGGTGGCCGGGTTCGCCCCGGCGATCGGCTACGCGATCCAGGGCACCGGGGCGGACGGCTGGGTGCCGGTGGCCGTCATGACCTCGATCTGCCTGGCCCTGTGCGGGGCGGCGGGGTTCTCGGCCCGGGAGACCGCGTTCACCCGGCTTGGGGAGCTGGGACGCACCCGGGCGGAACGCGCGGCAGCGGTTCCGGTCCGGTAGCGCGCGGGGCAGGCCCTTTCGTGTCGACTTCGTCGCCACGCAGGGACCCGGCCGCCCCGCGCTGGCGGGGGAACGGCCCTTTCGTGTCGACTTCGTCGCCACGCAGGGACCCGGCCGCCCCGCGCTGGCGGGCAGGCCGCCCCGGCAGGACCGCCCCGACGGCGGGCAGCTCCGGTCACACCGGCAGCTGCCCGCCGTCCTTCACGTTTTTCATGACGATGGTGGAGGTCAGCTTCTCCACCCCCGGCAGACCCACCAGCACCTCGTCGTAGAAGCGCTGGTACGCGGCCAGGTCCGCGGCCCGCACGCGCAGCAGGAAATCCGGTTCGCCGAACAGGCGCACCGCCTCCACCACCTGCGGAATCACGGCCACCTCCTCCTCGAACCGCAGCATGTGCTGGCGGTCCCGCAGCGTCACGAACACCATGGCCTCGAACGCCAGTCCCACCTTCGCCGCATCCACCACCGCCCGGTAGCCCTGGATCACTCCGGAGGACTCCAGTTCCTTGAGGCGGCGGTGGCACGGGGCCACCGTCAGGCCCACCTCGGCGGCCAAGGCGGTGGCAGTGATTCGCCCATCCTTCTGGACGTGGCGCAAAATTTCCCTGTCAATCGCATCAATCACGCAAAAAACATACAGCCTTGGAGGGCTTTACGGCCAAATCGGGTCAGCACTTTTCGCGGGCATTTTCCTACGCTGGAGGCATCATCCGCGCAGCATCAGGAGGACCCATGGATCCGCAGGCACTCGCCGGCTTCGCCGCCGTCTCGATCGCCCTCGCCTTGACCCCCGGCGCGGACTGGGCCTATTGCATCGCCGCCGGGCTCGGCCGCTCACGGATCTTCCCCGCCATCGCGGGCCTGATCGCCGGCTACGGGATCCACACGCTGCTGCTCGTGGCCGGCATGGCGGCCCTGGTGGCCAGCCTGCCCGGGCTCCTGGCGTGGATGACCGTCTTCGGCGCCGGCTACCTGCTCTGGCTCGGCGTGACCACCGCCCGCGGCTGGCGGAAGGCCGGCTTCACGGCAGGCGCCTATGCCGAGGACGCCGCAGAGGACTTCGCCGGCGGTCCGTCCGTAGCGGCCCTTGCCCCGGCGGCGACGGTGCGCGCGGAGCCGGCGCACGCCGTCGTGCCCTTGGGGGGCGCAACGGCGCTGCTCGCCCCGCCCGCCGTGGAGGCTCCGGCCCCCGCGCGGGGCGGCCGCAACCGGAGCGAGGACCGGCGCGCCTTCCTGCGCGGGCTGGGCACCAGCGGCACCAACCCCAAGGCGCTGCTGCTGTACCTGGCGCTGATCCCGCAGTTCGTCTCCTCCGCGGCGGCGGTCCCGCCGGTCGTGCAGACCGCGGCCTACGGGCTGGGGCACCTGGCCCTGTCCGCCGTGGTGTATTCGGCAGTGGCGGCGGGTGCCCGGCGGCTGCTTCGCTCGCGTCCGGCGGCGGCGCGGATCATCACCCTGGCCAGCGGCATCATCATGGTGGGCCTCGGCGCGGTGCTGCTGTCCGAACAGCTGCCGTGGTTGGGCGGCCTGGTGAGCAGCCTGGCGGGCGCCGCGGCCTAGGGTTCCCGTTCCGGGTGGCGAGCCCCTCCGGCGCCGCGGCCCGGGGTTCCCTCCAGCACGACGGCGCGCCGGATGAGGTCCGCGAACCAGCGCTGCTCCTCGGTGGCCATGTGCTCGGGACGGCAGTACAGCGCCACTTCCACCGGCGGCACCTCGAACGGCAGGGCCGCGGTGCCCAAACCGAAGTCCGCCGCGAAGATCCGCGCAATGTCCTCGGGCAGCACGGCCACCAGATCCGATCCGCGCACCAGCGTCGGCAGCACGGCGAAGTGCCCGACCCGCACCAGGACCCGGCGGCGGATGCCCAGCCGTTCGACGACGGCCTCCGGCACCCCGTGCCCGGAGGCCGTCGCCACGACCACGTGCCGGGCGGCCTCGAAATCGGCAAGGGTCGGCTCGCCCCCGACGATCGGGTTCGCGGCGTCGGCCAACAGCGCGTATCCGCTGCGGAAAAGCGGCATGCGGGACACCCCCGCGGACGGCAGCTCGACCGATCCGAAGGCGGCGTCCACGCTGCCGGAGAGCAACTGCTCCACGGCCGCCTCCCGGTCAAGGCCCACGGATTCCACGCGCACGCCCGGCGCCTCGGTGGCCAACAGCTCAAGGACGCTGGGCAGGAAACGGACCTCGCCGAGGGAGGACATGGCAACAGTGAAGGTCGCGTCCGAGGTCGCCGCGTCGAAGTGGCGGGTCCGGGACAGGGCCTGGTCCACGTTCTGCAGCGCATCGCGCAGTGGCGCGTAGAGGCGGCGCGCGGCGCGGGTGGGGACCAGCGTGCGGCCCTCGCGGGTGAAGAGCGGATCATCGAACAGGCGCCGCAGCCTGCCCAGCGAGTGGCTGACCGTCGGTTGCCTGACGCCCAGGTACTCGGCGGTGCGGGTGACGCTGAGGGTTTCGTGAAGCAGCACAAAAGTGCGGACCAGGTTGAGGTCGAATCCCGGATCCAGCGCCCCGGCAGCGGCGCCGTCCTCGGGCGCCGACTCGTCCCCGGCCCCGCGCTTCATGCCGTTTCGTCGTCGACTTTCCACGCTACCCATAGATCAAGTCTATGGTTTGGCAACCTCCCATCTATTGGACTCGGCCCGTGATCGCCCGCACACTAGCGGGTAACACCCGCCATACCGGTGATGCCTGACACTCCCCTTGGTATCCCCGGCCACAAGCTAGGACCGCTCTACCCATGCAACCCAATCGCGCTTGGATCGTCGCCCTGTGCTGGCTGACGGTCGTTTTCGAAGGCTTCGACATCGTTGCCCTCGGCGCTTCCATCCCCACGCTGCTCAACACCGCCCATGCGGGCATGACCGCTCTCGACGCGACGTTCATCGCCACGCTCTCCTTGGTCGGCGTGGGCCTGGGGGCCGCCCTGATCGGGCCGATCTCCGACCGCTTCGGCCGACGCGTGCCGCTGATGGCCTGCGTGCTGGTCTTCTCCGTCTTCACGTTCCTGTTCCCGCTGATGCCCACCGTCGCCCTGCTGGCGCTGGTGCGGTTCGCTGCCGGGCTCGGACTGGGCGCATGCATGCCCGTTTCGCTGACCATGATGCAGGAGGCCGCCCCCTCCAGCGGCAAGGCCCACTCCAGCACGCTGACCATGACCGGCTACCACGCCGGCGCGGTCACCGCCGCACTGGTGGCCCTGCTGGCCGGGGCGCACTGGCAATGGCTCTTCTACGGCGGCGGCATCCTAGGCCTGATCATGATTCCGATCATGTGGGCCAAGCTTCCGGAGACGCACCGAACCGTCGCCGCCAAGCCCGCCGGCGCCGCGCCGTCCGCCGCCCCGGTGGTCCGCGGGCGCGACCTGCTGCGCAAGCCGTACCTTCCGGTCACGCTGGGGCTGTGGGTGGCCGCGTTCATGGGCCTGCTGCTGGTCTACGGCCTGAACACCTGGCTGCCCAAGCTCATGGGCGAGGCGGGCTACAACGTCTCCGATTCCCTGGTCATGTTGCTGATCCTGAACGTCGGCGCCATCGCCGGCCTGCTGGTGGGCGGCCGCGTCGCCGACCGCGTGGGCGTGAAGAAGATCGCCACCATCTGGTTCCTGATCGCCGCCGTTATGCTCGCCACGCTGAGCATCCGCATGGAGAGCCAACTGGTCCTGAACGTGGCCGTGCTGTTCACGGGCGTCTTCGTGTTCAGCGCCCAGGTGCTGGTCTACGGCTTCGTCGGTTACCTCTACCCGAGCAACGTGGTGGGCACCGGCATGGGCCTGGTTGCCGGCGTGGGCCGCCTCGGAGCCATCGTGGGCCCGATGGCCACCGGCGCACTGGTCAGCGCCGGCATCGCCTACCCCTGGGGCTTCTACTTCTTCTCCATCGTTGCCGTGCTCGGCGCGCTGGCGGTCATGATGATCCCGCAGGCGCGCTCCCGCAAGCAGGCCACCGCGCCCGCCCGGACCTCCGGCGCCCAGTAGTCCCCCTCAGTTCCCAAAACGCCGGTCCTCCAGGGCCCCGCAGCGGTCGAATCCGTCCGCCGCGGGGCCTTGAGGCTTAATTCGGGCACCCACAAACCTGTTGCCGACCCGGTCCCGCGGTGTACATTCCGAGCAATTGTTTGGGGACAATTACTGGGGGAATTCTGATGGACCACTATGCCCTGCTCGGGGTGGAACCCGATGCCCAGGCGGATGAAATCGACCAAGCGGCCCGCCATGCCTTGTGGCGGCCGGCCCTGACGCGCGAGGAGGCGGCCAGGATCAGCCGGGCCTGGTTCGCGTTGCGCGATCCGGCCCGCCGGCGCGACTACGACGCCGGAATCACGGACTTCGCCCCTCCGACACTGGAGGCCGGCGATGCGCACTGACACCGGTTCACCCGCCGTCCGCGCCGCAGCGATCGCGAACCCCCTGCCCGGCGGGCTCGTGGAAAGCCTCGGTCCGGACCTGAGGTGGCTGCGGTTCGTGGCCGGAGCGGCCGCCGCCCTGCTGGCGCTTGCCGGCTTCGCCCTGGCCGGCCTGATGCCCGATCCGTGGAGCGCCTCCACGCAAGGGCCGCCGGCATGGCTCGGCTTCCGGTCGAGCCTGGGCCTGCCGGAGCGCGCCGAGCCTTGGCTGCTGCCCTTGGCCGTGGCGCTGGCCACCGGTCTGCTGGCGACGGGCGCGGCCCTGGCCCTGCCGGTCCGTTCCGTTTCGCGGCGCGTGGCCTTGCGTCCCGTCCACGGACACCGCCGCAGCCCTTCGGGCGCCGGACCGGCGGCCAAACGCACGGGCGCCGCGGGCACCGCCGCGGCGCTGGAATCGCTGGTGGCCGTGCCGGGAACGCGCATCTTCCACGGGCTGCGCATCCCCGGAGAACCGGACATCCACGTGGACCACGCGGTCCTCAACGGCGGGAGGCTGGTCCTGGTCGAGTCGGTGGTCTGGCCGCCCGGCAAGTACCGCTGGGTCAATGACCGTGAGATGGGCCAGGCCTCGTCCCGGAGGACCAACGTCCGGCCGGTCCGCGTGGCCGACCTGCACGGGAACCGGACCGTGGCGAAGCTGTGCAAGGAACTCCGCGTGCAGATCGCGGTGTGGCCGGAATCCTCTGGGACCGTCGAGTTCACCCCGGGCGAGGAGGTCTCCCCCGGCGGCGTGCACGTCGGTGGGGCCGGCGAATCGGTGGCGGCGATCCGTGCCTGGCTGGCCGCGGGCGAGTTGGCCGGGCATGTGGACCGGGCCATCGTCGCCCGGTTGCGCCGGATGCTCGAGTAGCCGCCCCTGGGGCCCGGGGCCGGCTGGCGGACGTGCCGTCGCCCACCGGCCGGTACACGCCCTGCCGGCTCCGGACCCGTGGTTGAGGCGTGCGGTTCAGGCAGGCACCGGAACCGCGGGACGGACGGGCAGCGCCACAACCGTCCAGCGCATGAAGAACTGCGTCAGCGGGCCGATCAGCAGCGCGTACGCCACCGTTCCGACCCCCACCGGCCCGCCCAGCAGCCATCCGGCGAGCAGGACGGTGGCCTCCAGTCCGGTGCGGATCAGCCTCAGGCTCACGCCGGTGCGCAGGTGGAGCCCCGTCATGAGGCCGTCGCGCGGACCCGCGCCCAACTGGCTGCCGATGTAGAGCGCGCCGCCGAGCCCGTTGGCCACCAGCGCCACCGCGAAGAGGCCCGTCCGCGCCGGGAGACCCTCGAATGCGGGGAGCACCGCCAGCGTGAGGTCCATTGCGATCCCGAGCCAGAGGACGTTCGCCACCGTTCCGAGACCGGGCCACTGGCGCAGCGGGATCCAGAGCAGGAGCACGACGGCACCCACCAGGACCACCAGGGTCCCCAGGCTCAGGCCGGTGTGCAGGGCCAGTCCGTAGTGGAACACGCCCCACGGCTCCAGCCCCACCCCGGCCCGCACGAAGCAGGCCGCTGCGGCGCCGTAGAGGGTCAGTCCGATGAAGAGGCGGACCAGGCGCAGCGGCAGGCGCCCGGCGCGCACCTGCCCCCAGGAGGTGAGGTTGGCCAGGGCGGGGGAAGCGGAAGTCGAGGGAACCATACGGCCATCCTCCGCCGGATTGGCCTTTGAAAAAATAGCCAATTCGGAGAGACTGGCCTCATGGCCCCTACCCGAACCCTCTCCGCCTCAGGACTGCGCCGCATGCTCGGCTCCCCGCACGGGGATGGCCCCGCCTACGCCTGGCTGGCCTCCGGAATCAGGAACCTGGTCGCCAACGGGCGGGTCCTGCACGGCACCACGCTGCCCAGCGAGCGCGAGCTCACCACGGCCCTTGGCCTGAGCCGCACCACCGTCTCGCGGGCCTACGCCGAGCTGCGCGACCGCGGCTTCGCCGCCGCCCGGCAGGGTTCGGGCACGGTGGTCCAGATCCCCGGCGGCCCCGCGGCCGGAGGCTCCGAACCACTGCCGCTGGGAGGCTTCGGACCGGCCGAGGGCAGCACCGCCGTCGACCTCACCTGCGCCGCGCCCGCCGCTCCGGAAGGCCTGGCCGACGTGTTCCAGGCGGCGCTGGACCGCCTGCCGGCCTACATCGGCGGAATGGGCTACTTCCCGCTGGGCCTGCCCGGGCTGCGCGAGGCGATCGCCGAGCGCTACACCCAGCGCGGCGCCGCCACCTCCCCCGACCAGATCATCGTCACCAGCGGCGCGCTGGCCGGCATCGCGGCGATCATCCGCGCCGTACTCCCGCCCGGGGCCCGGGTGCTCGCCGAAAGCCCGACCTACCCGAACTCGGTGGTCTCGCTGCGCCACCACGGGGCACGCGTGGCGCCGGTGCCGATCGGCACCGAGGGGACGGACCTGGACGCGGTCACCCGCGCACTGGACGCCGTCCGCCCCGCCGCCATGCTGTGCCTTCCCGACTTCCACAACCCCACGGGAACGCTGGTGGACGACGCCGGCCGCGAACGCTGGGCGCGCGAACTCGCCGAGCGCGGGAGCATCGGGATCGTGGACGAGACCTCCGCGGAACTGTGGTGGGACCGCGCCCCCGAAACATGGCCGATGGCGGCGTTCTCCGACACCGTCGTCAGCGTGGGGTCGGCCAGCAAGTCCCACTGGGGCGGGCTGCGGCTGGGGTGGATCCGCGCCCCGCACGCGCTGGTGAACGGACTGGCCCGGGTGCGGATGACCCTGGACCTGGGCGCCCCGGTGCTGGAACAACTGGTGCTGGAGGACCTCTTGCGCGAGCGTCCGGGACTGCATCCGCAGGCGCGGGCCGCCGGACGCGCCAACCGCGACTGGCTGCATTCCACGCTGGCTGCGGCCTTGCCGGGATGGCGGGCCGAGGTGCCCGCCGGCGGGTTGTCGCTGTGGTGGAACCTGCCCGCCCCGCGCTCGACCGCGCTGGCCACGGCGGCCGGGCGCCACGGGGTGCTGCTGGCACCCGGTTCCGCGTTCGCCGTCGAGGACCACGGCCTGGAGCATTGGATCCGCACCCCGTTCGCGCTGCCGCCGGCGGAGCTGGAACGGGCGGTTCCGGGGATCGTCGCGGCGTGGTCCGAGGTGGCCCCCTAGCTGCCGCCGGGCACACGTCCGCCCCTTGCAGGTGCTGCGCCAGCCGCCGCCTGCGGGCTGAATTGGGCAAATGCGTTTATGCACAGGTCTAGTCACGCTGCAATCAAAATTGTATGTTTCCTGTGGGTCGCGTCACAACGGCGTGATGGCGGCCCCCTCGCACCACGGGCTCGGCAACGGTTCACTCACTTATGCACTCAGCAGTTCACTCGGCAGTCCACGCAGCACTGCACTCAACGATGAGGAGATTGAATTGGCACTTGATCAGGCAACCCTCGCATTCCTCCAGGCCGGCGCGGAAGCCGCCGGCCCCAACGCCCTTCCGATGTGGAAGATGACCCCCGCCGACGCGCGCGCCGCGGCCGCGGCCCTGAACGCCGGCTTCGGCAGCGGCCCGGCGATGCACGCCACCGAGGAGCACCGGCTCACCGGCTGGGACGGAGGCACGTTCCGCATCCGCGTCCACGTTCCCACCCCCGCGCCGCACTCGGTCTTCGTCTACCTGCACGGCGGCGGCTGGGTGCTCGGCGATCTGGAGGGCTACGACACGCTCGGGCGCCAGCTGGCGGACAAGTCCGGGGCCGCCGTCGTGCTGGTCGAGTACCGCAAGGCGCCGGAGCACCGCTTTCCGGCCGCGGTGGAGGATGCTTGGACCGCCCTGCAGTGGGCGGCTGACAATGCCAAGCGCCTGGCGGGCCCGGGGGCCCCGCTGTTTGTCGGCGGGGACAGCGCCGGCGGGAACCTCAGCGCCGTCATGGCGCTGCGGGCCAAGGAGCGCGGCGGTCCAGCGATCGCACGCCAGTTCCTGATCCACCCGGTCACGGACGCCGATTTCAGCCGCGGCAGCTACGCGGACCCGGCGAACCAGGCGCTCCTGACCGGCGAGTTCATGGAGTGGTTCTGGAACCATTACGTCCCGGACTCCCAGCACCGCACCCACCCCGAGGCCTCGCCGCTGCGCGCGGCGGACCTGACCGGCCTGGCGCCGGCGTTCGTGGTGACCGCCGAACACGATGTGCTGCGCGACGAGGGCGAGGACTACGCCGAACGCCTGCTCCGGGCCGGAAACGACGTCGAGTTCCACCGCTGGCCCGGGCAGATGCACGGCTTCTTCTCGATGGTCAACCTGCTGCCGGCGAGCGCGGACGTGATGGACCTGGTCGCGGGCGCCGTGCACGACGACGTCGCGGACGCCTTGGATGCGCGCCTGGCGGCCCTGCACGCGGACGCCTGACCCGTCCACCCGCATTCGGGCGGACGGGCAGACGGGCGGACGGGCGGACGGGCGGACGGGCGGACGGGCGGACGGGCGGACGGGCAGAGCCTTGTGTGACATGGCCTAGTGTTAAAGGCCATGAACAGACGAGACGCAGCCATCGCCCTGGATATCCCGCTGGAGATGGCCAAGCGCCATGGCATCCCCCCGCGCATGAGCGAAGCGGAGCTTGCCGCGCTGCAGGCCGATCCCCCGGCCTGGCTGGTCCAGTCCCGCGCCAACCGCGAGGGCAAGCGCCCGGTGTGGGTCCACCTGACCTGCGCCGTCTGCGGCTTCGCCGAGGCGGCCCGGCCGAAGAAGTGGTGGCCGGAGTTCGACTTCGTCCATTGCGAGCACCACACCGCCGGCGACCTGCCGCCTGTCCCGGAGGGCCGGGTCCGGTGCGAGTACGAGCAGATCGGCACCCGCCTGGTGGGGGTCGTCGACGAGGCGGTCCGGGCCGACTGACAGAGCCGGCACCCGCCGTCGCGCGGCCGGGGTTAGGCCCGTGCGTCAGGCGCGGGCTGCGGCCCAGGCGTCGATCTCCGCCAGCAGCTGCGCCTTCCGCCCGGCCGGGGCGAAGGAGCCGCTGATCGAGTTCCGGGCGACCAGTTCCAGCTGTTCCTCGCCCAGGCCCAGCGCGTCGGCGACGGCGGTGAAGTTGTCCGCCACGTAGCCGCCGAAGTAGGCGGGGTCGTCGGAGTTCACGGTGACCATCAGGTCCTCGCGCAGCATGGCCGGGAGCGGATGGTCGGCGAGGTCGGACACGACGCCCAGGCGCAGGTTGGACAGCGGGCACACGGTCAGCGGGATCCGTTCGGCGCGCAGCCGCGCCACCATTTCGGCGCTTTCCATGCAGCGCACCCCGTGGTCGATGCGCTCGACGTGCAGCAGGTCAAGGGCCTGTTCGATGTACTCGACGGGGCCCTCCTCCCCGGCGTGCGCCACCACGTGCAGCCCCAGGGCGCGGGCCGCGGCGAAGACGCCCTCGAAGAGGGAGGGCGGGAAGCCCACCTCCGCCGAATCCAGCCCGACGCCGATCAGGTCGCTGGCGCGGTGCCGCACCGACTCCAGCGTCTCGGCCGCCTCGGCGACCGGGCGGTCGCGCAGGAAACACAGGATCAGCCCGCCGGTCAGGTCCTCCCCGGCGGCCACGCGGGCGAACCCGGCGAGCAGTCCGTCGATCACGGTGTCCACGGGCACCCCGCGGGAGGTGTGGGCCTGCGGGTCGAAGAACATCTCCACGTGCCGCACGCCCTGGCCGACGGCGGTGCGCAGGTACGTCTCACACAGCTCGGCGAAGTCCTCCTCGGTGCGCAGCGCGGCCATGCACTCGTAGTAGACGTTCAGGAAGGACACCAGGTCTGTGAACGCGTAGCGGGCCCGCAGTTCCTCGACGTCCGCGTACGGCAGCTTGACCCCGTTGCGGGCAGCCATCCGGAAGGCCGCCTCCGGTTCGAGCGTGCCCTCGATGTGCAGGTGCAGCTCGGCCTTGGGCAGGGCGGCATAGCGTTCGGCGGGTGCGGGGGTCGTGGGCATGGAGGTCCTTCCGGGTGGGCCGGGTTGCGGCACGCGTGGGTCCCGCCGGCAGGGTCGCGCCGGGGAACGGCCTTTCAGCCTACTGGAGTGCGACGGCGGCCGCGCGGACCGCGCATCCGGCAGGACCGGCGGATGGAAATTCCCCTAGGTCCCGAATTCCGCGTCGGGATCGAGGCGGCGATCAGGGCGCAGACCATCGACGCGGCCTGGCAACTCTTCTCGGACCACGAAGTCGGTTCGCTGGAGCCCGGGAAACTGGCGGACCTCGTCGTCCTGGACTCGGATCCGCTGCAACTGTCTCCGGAAAAGGTCGGCAGCATCGCCGTGCTGGAAACGTGGCTGGGCGGACGGCGGGTGCCGGTGGGGGGCTAAGGGCCTCCCGTCAGACTCCCCGCACCCCGTTCCGCCCCGATCCCGCCGGCGACTGCGCCTCATCGAGTCCCAGCCGCCGGCGGTCGCGCTGCTGGTTGACGAAGGCCAGGGCCAGCACGCCGAACCCGAGCATCAGGCCCCCGGCCAGCCCGAAGGCCAGGGTGTAACCTGCGGCGGCAGTCGCGGCGCCGCCGATCAGGAAGCCGGATACGGCAGGGGCGAAAATGCCGGCACTGGTCAGCACTGCGTTGGCGATGGCGAGGTTTGCTCCGCGCCGGGCCACCGTGGTCAGCTCGGCGACAATGAGCAGGGTGATGGCGAATAGGGCCGGGGCAGTCCCAAATCCAAAGACCATCAGCGCAATGGACGCTGCCGGTGAGGCGGTCATGGTCGCGGCCAGCAGCATCGCCCCGGCAAAGACGGCAGCACCTCCGAGGACATAGGTCCTGGCCTTGCGGGTGGGCAGGCCCCTGAGGTGCAGGTGCTGCGTCAGGGCGCTCAGGCCGACCGTGGCGACGGCGCCCCAGGCCGCCGGCAGCGCGATCAGGCTTCCGGATTCCTGCGCGCTGAACCCCAGGACGTCCTGGAAGTAGGCCGGCCCCCAGGACATGGCCAGGGTGAAGGTCCAGTAGGCGAAGAACGAGGCCAGCACGGCGAAGATCCAGCTCGGCGTCAGGATGGTCCGGAGGTAGCTGACATTCCGTTCCCGGGCGATCGGCGCCGCCGCGAGATCCGCGGAGGGATCGCCTCCGCCGTCGAGCTCGCGTTCGTCCCCGGCGCTGGCATACGGTCCCTCCTTTCCCGCCACGGCCCAAAAGAGGGCCCACAAAATGCCAATCACCGCGAGGAGCGCGAAGGCCATGCGCCACCCGAACTGGCCTATGACCCAGGCAAGGATCGGCGCAAAGACCAGGATTCCCAGGGTCACTCCCGACGCGGCCAGCGCGGCAGGGGTGGCGACCTTCTTCTGCGGGAACCATTTGTAGAGTCCGTGCACCATCACCGGAGCCAGGGGTCCTTCGCCCGCGCCCAGCAGCAGGCGGCTGGCCCAGAGCGCCGGAAGCGAGGCGAACAGCAGCATCGGCACCTGGGCAACGGACCAGAGCAGGCACAGAACCAGCAGGATCCACTTGCTGGGCACCCTGTTCACGATGGGCGCGGCCGCAAGCTGCGCAATGCCGAAGGTGAGGAACATTGCGCTGCTCACCAGGCCGAACTGCTCCGGACTCATGCCCAGGTCCTCCATCAGGGGCACCGCAGCAATGCCCAGGACCGCCTTGTCCGCCCAACTGAGCATCATCAGGAACAGCAGGGCCACGGTGATGAACCACCCGTAGCGGTTCCGCCGCGCGGCGGACCAGCGGCGGGGGTCTCCGCGGTCCTGCGTGGGTTGGGGGGACGGGTTGCTCATGCGCGGTTGCCAGACGGTCGAGGAGGGCGGCCGTTTGCGCCGCCTCCGCACACCCATCATCCCGTGCCCCTCACGGAAAAAGGAGAGTGGCGGCCTATTGGCCTTCACCCCCATCGCAATCAGCGCCTTGGCCGAGTACGGCTATACTCCGTTCCCATGACCCAGGTCACAGTCACCCCTGGCCGCCCGGCCGGCGACCTTCCCCCCGCCACCACGACGCGCTTCTCCACGGCCCGCGTCCCGCGGGCCGACCGCCTGCCGCTGTGGGAGGACTACAACAGCAGGTCGCTGCTGCAAATCTCCTGCAACACCCTGGCCAGCGGCTCACTGCTGGCGGCCCAGCAGAATCTGCACCTGCCGCGACTGAACCTGACCGAAATCCGGGCGAACGACCACGTGGTGGAGCGCTCCGCGCGCGACATCCGCACCGCCCCGACGGACACCGTCCTGCTGTGCCTGCTGCTGGAAGGCCGGGCGTTCCACCACGCCCCCGAACAGACCCTTGCCCTGGAGGCCGGGGACGTACTGCTCTACGCGTCGGACCAACCCTTCCTCTACGGGTTCGGCACCAATATGCGGCAGGTGATCGCCGAGGTGCCCCGAACGCTCTTCGCCGACCTGATGGACAACGCGAGGCCAGGCGGCGGCCCGGACCCGCTGGCAACGGAACTGCGCCGCGGGCGCCCGCCGCAGGCCCGGGTCCTGCGTGCCGGCGCGGCCTCAGGCGGGGCGCGGTCCCGCAAGGCACAACCGACCGGCAACGCCATCGCCCACACCCTGGTCCGCACCATCCAGGACGCCCTGTCGGCACCGCCGCACGACGTGCGCCGACTGGAGGACACCACCCTGGACCTGTTCGCCCTTCTGGCGGGCGCCCAACCGGCCAGCACGGCAGGACACATGCTGGCTGCGCGCGAGCACGTCCGTACCCATCTGGCGGATCCGGAGCTCGGCCCGGGAAGCATTGCCCGCGCCGTCGGCCTCAGCGAACGGCACCTGTCCCGGTTGTTCGCGGCCGACGGCACAACGGTCGCCGAATACATGCTCTCGGCCCGATTGGCCCACGCCCGCGCACGCCTCAAGGACCCAGCCGAGGCCGCGACGCCGATCGGGGACATTGCGCGCACCACCGGTTTCGCGTCGGCCGCGCATTTCTCGCGAACCTTCAAGGCGGCCTTCGGGATGAGCCCGCGGGATGTGCGCGCCGCCGGCGCCGGCTGAGCGCCAGCGCCTGACTGCCCGATCGCGGATTCGCCGGTTACCGGTTTGCCGGTTTGCCGGTTACAGCTTTGCTCCCGGCGGACGTCCCGCTTGCCCGTTTCCGCCACCGCGCTCCACCGACCGCACCCGCAGCCAAGATGAGATGCACGTCACATCGACTCAACGGCTGCAACCCCAGGAGCGCACCATGTCCCAAACCCTCACCGAAACCGCCGGCCGGCTGCACGTCAGCGGCGAAGTCCCGGCCCTGCTGGAGCGCCTCGCGGAGATCACCCCGCTGCTCTCCTCCCAGGCCGCACTCAACGAGGAGCTCGGCCACCTCACCGACGTGTCGGCCCGGGCCCTGCATGAGGCCGGCGTCTTCCTCCTGGGCATCCCCCGCGAGCTGGGAGGCTACGAGGCCTCCCCTCGACAGGTGATCGAGGTCATCGAGAAGCTGTCCTACGCGGACGCCTCCACCGGCTGGGCCGTCATGGCCCTGCAGATGATCACCGGCACCACCGCCGCCTACCAGGGCGCCGAGGCCACGGCCGAGCTCTTCGCGGACGGCAACTACCACCTGATGGCCGGCCAGGGCACCCGCTTGGGCACCGCCAAGAAGGTCGACGGCGGCTACCTGCTGACCGGCACGTGGAGCTTCGCCTCCGGCCTGCCCCATGCCAGCCACATCCACACCGCGGGGCTGGTCCAGGAGACCGGGCAGGCGCTGATCTTCACGTTCCCCAAGGAGCAGGCGACGATCGTCGACAACTGGGACGTCATGGGCCTGAAGGCCACCGGCAGCATCGACTACAGCACCCAGGACCTCTTTGTCCCCGAGGCCTACACCTACGACGTCGCCACCAAGGAGTCCGTCCATGGCGGCGCCCTCTACCGCATGGGCCTGGCCAACATGTCCGGGATCAACCACGCCGGATGGGCCCTCGGCGTCGGACGCCGCATGCTGGACGAACTGCGCACGCTGGCCCGGAAGAAGTCCGGCACCCCCGGCGCCAGCGTCGACACGGACCAGTTTGCCGCCGAATACGCCAAGGCGGAGGCCACGCTGCGCTCGGCCCGCGCGTTCGTCTTGGACGTCTGGGCCGGCAACGAGGCCACCCTCGACGCTGGCGGACTGCTCTCCACGGAGCAGGAGACCCTGACCCGGCTGGCCCTGAACAACGCCACCTGGTCGGCGCACGAGGTCTGCATGGTGGTCTACAAGTGGGCCGCCACCGCGGCCCTGCGCGAGGGCGACCTGCAGCGCTTCTTCCGCGACATGCATGCCGGAACCCAGCATATGACCAGCGGACCCGTTGTCCTGCAGGGCTGCGGCCGCGTGCTTTCCGGCCTGGCGAAGGACTCCCAGTGGGTCTTCTTCTCCCTGGTGGGCCAGGAATGAGCGCCCCCGAGCGGGTCCACCGCGTCGCGCCGGTCGACGGGGCCGCCGCGGACATGCTTCCCGCGAACGAGTTCAAGGCGGCCTTCCGCAACCATCCGGGCGGCGTCGCCGTCATCACGGCCGACGCCGGCAACGGCCCGGTCGGCCTGACCGCCAGTTCCGTCATCTCGGTCTCCGCGAATCCCCCGCTGCTGTGTTTCTCGCTCTCGGCGTTCTCCTCGGCGGCGGAGGCCTTGGCGAAAGCGGACACCGTGGTGGTGCACCTGATCGACACCGGCCAGCTGGGAACCGCCAAGCGGTTCGCCACCGGCGGGATCGACCGCTTCGCGGACCCGGGCAGCTGGACCCGCCTGACCACCGGCGAACCGGTGCTCACCTCTGCCCCCACGTGGCTGCGGGGCCGGATCGTCAACCGCATGGAGGCCGGGGACTCGATCGTCGTCGCCGCCCAGGTCCTGCAGGTCCAGGTGCCGGAACGGATCCCGGATCCGCTCGTCTACCACAACCGCACCTGGCACCGGCTCGGCAACCACTCCGCCATCGGCTAGGCCGGACCGGCAACCGCACCGGACCGGCTTCTGCATCGAATCGGCAGCCCGGCCCCCACCATCGAAGGAGAACAACCTATGGCACTCGATCAGGCAACGCTGAAATTCCTCGCCGGCATGGCGGAAGCCGGAGGTCCCGCGGCGAAGCCGCTCTGGGAACTCAGTCCCGCCGAGGCCCGCATCGCCAGCGGCGGGCTCAAGGAGCTCTACGGCCCCGGACCCGAAGTCCGCAGCTCCACCGACCACGTCCTGACGGGGCACGATGGCGGGACGTTCCGTGTGCGCGTCCTGCTGCCCACCGAGGAGCCCACAGCGGTGGTCCTGTACCTGCACGGCGGCGGCTGGGTCCTGGAGGACCTTGACGGATACGACACGCTGGGCCGGCAGCTCGCGCAAAAGTCCGGAGCCGCCGTCGTGCTGGCCGAATACCGCAAGGCGCCCGAGCATCCGTTCCCGGTCCCCGTGGAGGATGCCTGGACCGCGCTGGAATGGACCGCGGCGCACGCCACGAAACTTGCCGGCGGGACGGCGCCCCTGTTCGTGGCCGGCGATTCGGCGGGCGGAACCCTGGCCGCCGTCGTGGCCCGGCGCGCCCGTGATGCCGACGGCCCGGAGCTGGCGGGCCAGATCCTCGTCTACCCTGCCACCGACGCCGACCTCGGGCGTCCCTCCTACTCCGAGCCGGAGAACCAGACCTTCCTGACCACCGAGTTCATGCAGTGGTTCTGGGACCACTACCTCCCGGATCCAGCCAAGCGGAGCGCCCCGGACGCCTCCCCGCTGCGCGCCGAGTCGCTGGCGGGCCTGCCGCCGGCGCTGGTCATCACCGGCGAGCACGACGTACTGCGCGACGAGGGCGAGGCCTATGCGGAGCGCCTGCGCGCGGAACACGTCGCCGTGGAGCACCACCGCTGGGCCGGGCAGATGCACGCGTTCTTCTCGCTGGTGAACGTGTTGCCCGCGAGTGCGGAGGCCCTGGAACTGGTTGCGGGGAAGATCCGGGACGGCTCGTTCGCCCCGAACTGAGGATCCCGGCGAACGACGGCGGCCGGTCGCCGCCGTCGTTCGCCGGCGGTGCGCGCAATGGTGGTCATTTCCAAACCAGCCCCTCGGTGGCCACCGGTTCCGGCAGGAAGCCGAGGTCCGCCATCAGGTCTGCAGCCTCGGTCAGGGCCGTGGCGTCAAGCCGGTTGCTGAAGTGCGGCAGGCGCATGGCTTCGGCCGTCTCCGGCTTGAGCTTGCCGTATTTGACCAGGACCCTCCGGACCTCGTCGGGATCATTGGCGGCAATGTCGCTGGCCTTGCCGAGGGCGGAAACGAATTTCCTCACGATGGCCGGATTCTTGTCAATGAACGGCCCTGCGGCGAAGACGAGCCCATAGGTGGCCTCGTGCTTGAAGGCTGTCGTATACGGGTAGGCGATCGTCCTGTTTCCCAGGCTGGCACCGGCCGCGACGAAGGGTTCAACCAGCGATGCCGCATCGACTCGGCCGCCAGCCACCGCCTGGGCCATCTCCGGCAGCGGCATGGCCACGAAGCTGACTTTGGCCGGATCCCCGCCGTCTTCGCGGACGGAGGCCGCGGCCGCGACATGGATGATCGAGTTCAGTGCGTTGACGGCGACGACCTTACCTTCCAGGTCACGCGGACGGTTGATGCTGCTGCCGGCCGCCACCATCAGCGCCGAGGCATCGTCGGCCGGTCCCGTACCCGTATCGGCCGAGTTGGCGACGGCCTTGAGCGGCAGGCCCTTCTGGGTGGCCGTCAGGAACGGAGTCTGCGCCGAGGTGCCGAAGTGGAGTTGGCCGTTGATTACGGCGGGTGCGATGGCCGCCGCGTTCTGCATGACCTGGGCCTTGACCGTCAGGCCTTCCTCGGCGAACAACCCGGTGTCGATGGCGATATATACGGGCGCAAAGTCGGCGACGGGAATGACCCCGACCCGAATGACGTCGTGCTCGCCGACCGTCACGGCGCTGCCTTGGCCGACACCGCAGCCCGCAAGCGCCATCAGCAGGGCGACGGCCGCAGCGACGCCTGCCACCATCCTGGACCGATGGCTCCGACGGTGTTGTCCGGGGTGCTTTCCGGCTCTGTTGACTGAATGGGAGACAGACATGGGTGCTCGCTTCCGTCCGTGGTTCTAACGCGTTGTGGGGAGGTCGCCGGGACCGCTGTGCGGCCCCGGCGATGTCCGGGGAGGCCCGGCTAGACGGTCGAGTGCTGGCCCGTCATCATGGCCGCCAGGTCGTCCGGTTCAAGGAACGACGGCGGCGGGGGCGGGCCCCAGTTGAAGAGGCCCTGGGCGCCGTGGAAGGTTTCGGGCGTCCAGATCTCGTCCTCGGGGATGCAGTCCATGTCCGAGTAGTACTCGGAGAAGTTCCCGGCCGGGTCCTTCAGGTACCAGAAGAAGTTCGAGCCGGCGTGGTGGCGGCCCAGTCCCCAGATGTGGCGCTCGGGGTTCCCCTCGAGCATGGCCTTGGCGCCGCGGCCGACGTCGTCGATGTCGTCGACCTGCCAGGAGGTGTGGTGCAGGAAGTTCACCGGCGCGGCCATCGCCAGGACGTTGTGGTGGTCCACCGAGCAGCGCATGAAGGCGCCCTTCTCACCGATGTAGTCGGAGACCTTGAAGCCCAGGCCCTCGGTGAAGAAGCGCATGGTCGCAGCCAGGTCGGTGGTGCCGATGACGGTGTGCCCGAGCTTGCGCGGTTTGATCGGTTCGGTGCGCACCACCCCGGGCGCGCGGCCCCGCCGGTCGGTCCGACCGGGGCCGTTGTACGGGGTGGCAGGGGTCATCTCCTGCACGATCCGCGGAGCCACCTGGATCCGGGCCACGAACCCCGAGATCGGTTCCTGCGCGCTCAGCTCGGTGCCGTTGTGGTCCACGGGAACGCCCAGGCGCTGCAGCTGCAGCGTAATGCGGGCGACGTCGTCCTGGTCATCGACGCCGATGCCCAACTCGAGAAGCCGGCGGACAGGAGCGTGGACGATCTTGAGCTGTTCGCCGCCGTCGCGGGTGCCGAACGAGCCGTTGCCGAGGGGCTCGAGCCCGAAGTCGGTGTAGTACCGGATGGTCTCTTCGACGTTGGGCACCCCGATGGTGACCCGGGTCAGCCGGTGCAGTCCCATGACGGCCCCCTCACCGATCGCCCATGACGAAGCTCTGGTTCAGGTCGCCGATGCCCTCGACCCAGGACACCAGGTTCTCCCCTGCGCGCAGGAACCTTTGCGGGCTCCGGCCCAGGCCCACCCCGGCCGGCGTGCCGGTGAAGATCACGTCCCCGGGCAGCAGCGTGACGGTCTTCGACAGGGCCTCGATCAGCTGCGGGACGGAGAAGATCAGCTCGGAGGTGCGGGCCTTCTGGACCTGTTCGCCGTCGATGCTGCACCCCAGTTCCAGGTCGTCCGGGTCCGCGAACTCGTCAACGGTGACCAGCCAGGGACCGATCGGGGCGAAACCGGCGAAGGACTTGCCCAGCCCGAACTGCGGCGCCGGACCGGCCAGCTGGGACACGCGCTCGGAAAGGTCCTGGCCCACGGACAGGCCCGCCACGTGCTCCCAGGCCTGCGCGGCCGGGACGTTGGACGCCGTCTTGCCGATCACCGCGACCAGCTCGACCTCCCAGTCCGTGTTCCCGCCCGCCGGCAGGGTGACCGTGGTGTCCGGCCCGCTGATGCTGGTCACGAACTTGGTGAAGACCGGCGGCAACGTCTCCGGCTGCTCGAAGCCGGACTCCTTGGCATGCTCGGAATAGTTCAGCCCGATGGCCAGCACCTGCCGGGGCTCCGGCGACGGCGAACCCAGCCGCGCGCGCTCGATGGCGACGTCCCCGGCCGCCTGCGGCAGGGCTTCGGCCCAGGCCATGAACGCGGCCCAGTCCTTGTAGACGGACGGCAGGTCCGGACCGAAACGGCCCGCACTGGCGGCATGGACGTCCAGACCGGCCTCGTCGGATGTCAGGAGGACGGCCCGGCCGTCCAGGTTGGCGATACGCATAACTGCTCCTAGGGAAACTCGTGGAAGTGGGGAACGGATGGATTTTTGGGTACGGGGGTTACCGGCCCAGCGCCGCGGACAGCGCCGCCTTGAGGGCGGCGGCCGGCTGGAGGGTCGCGGACTTCTGCCGCCAGGCGATGAACCGGTCCGGCCGGACCAGCAGGCAGCCGTCGTCGGCAATTTCCCGCAGGCCGCTCCAGGTGCCCAGCACGTCGTCGTTGTCGCCGCGGACGCCGATCTGGGCCACGGCCAGTTCGACGCCCAGCTCCGCGGAGACGGCCGCCGCGGCCTCGCGCCAGGCTTGGTCGTCGAGGCCGGTGACCAGGGTGAAGCGGCCCTTGCCGACGACGTCCAGGGTGGAAATCGTTTCCGTGCCGCGCTGGAGCCAGGCGTGCGGGATCGAGGCCCCGGGCCTGGTGCTCGCCTGGTGGTAAAGGTCCGGATCCCGACCGGTCTGCGGCCAGGCGGTGCCGTCCTCGATGACGGCCACCGACGCGTAGCGCTGGCCCAGATCCATGCCGTGGGCGTTGAACTGGTAGTTCTGCAGCTGGACGGCCGCGGCGAGCTGCTCCCGGCGCCGGGCCGACTCCGCGGACGAAGCGAAGAGTTCCTTCAGGCTCGCCCAGCCATCCTCGCTGGACTGGCCCGGGGCGAACCCCAGCGCCTGGGAGATCGGGGCCATGTCCTGCACGCTCTTGAGCGCCCTATCCACGACCCGGCGGCCGACCGGCTGGCGCTCGGCCGTGTAGGTGTCCAGCAGCCCCTCCCCCGCCTCGCCCTTGACGACCATGGCCAGCTTCCAGGCCAGGTTGAAGGAGTCCTGGACCGAGGTGTTCGAACCCAGGCCGTTGGCCGGCGGGTGCCGGTGCGCGGCATCGCCGGCCAGGAAGACCCTGCCCTGCTGGTAGGACTGCGCGACCATGTGGTTGATCTGCCACTTAGAGACGGCCTTGATCCTCACCTCGATGTCGGGATCGCCGATGGTCATCCGGGCCCGCGCAATCAGGGATTCCTCGTCCAGGTCCGGCTCGCCCTCTGCCGGGTCGTACATGCACAGCAGCACCCACTCGGTGAAGGGCTTGACGTTGATCCAGGTCCCGGACCCGACCCAGAAGTCATTGCCCGGCTGGGCCATCCAATACAGCACGCCAGGCCGGTGGGCGCAGTATTTGGTCAGGTCCGCTTCCAGCCAGATGTTCAGCGCCGATCCCAAGCCGGTTTCGCCTTCCATGGCAAAGCCGAGCTGTTCGGCCACGGTGCTGCGGGCTCCGTCGGCGCCGACGGCGTACCTGGCCCGGATCGTCTCTTCGGCACCGGTGTCGCGGTGGCGCACGACGGCGGTGACGCCGTCGTCGTCCTGGGCAATGGAAACCAGCTCGGTGCTGAACCGGATATCGGCCCCGCGATCGCTGGCCGCCGCCAGGATCGCCGGCTCGAGCAGGTGCTGCGGCGCGTTGCACATGCTCGACGGGCTCGCCGCCTCGTAGTCGGCCTTGCGTTCGACTCCGGTGCCCCAGGTTTGCAGCCGGGCGATTTCCTGTCCGGCGAAGCTGGTGGCCCACACGTTGTTGGTCATGTAGCTGTTGGGGGTGGCCAGCTCGCGGATCCGGTCTTCGATTCCCAGGTCGCGGAACACCTCGACCGTGCGCTGGTTGGTGATGTGCGCCCGCGGCGAATTGGCCGTTCCGGAGTGCCGAGACACCGTCACGGCGTCCACCCCGTACGTGGCCAGCAAAGCGGACAGGGTCAGGCCCGCCGGGCCCGCACCGACCACAAGGACATCGGTCTGGATTGCCATCTCATGTGCCTCTTTCATTTCGTGCTTCCAGGTGTTCATCGGGCCCCGGGGTTCCCCAGGCCGAAGTGCATGAGGTCTTCGCCGATCACGAGGTTCCCGGAGAAGCCGACCTGCGCCTTGCGCCACTTCTCCTCCGGGGTGTAGCCCGGCACGAGGTGGGTCAGCACCAGGGTGTTGACCCCGGCCCTTTCCGCCTGGGGTCCGACTTCCTCGATGGCCGTGTGTGCGGCGAGCATGTGCTGCATCAGGTTGGGATCCGGTTTGGGCGAGTCCGGGCCCAGGAGCCCGTTTACCCAGTCCATGTCGATGCACTCGTGCAGCAGGATGTCGGCGCCCTGCGAGATCGTGACGAGGTTCTGGCAGACCCCCGTGTCGCCGGAGACCACGATGCTGCCGTCGGGCGTCTCGAAGCGGAACGCGAAGGCCGGGAAGACCGGACGGTGGTCCACCAGGATGGCAGTAACGCGGACGTTCTCGTCCCGGTAGATCTCGAAGGGGTCCATCGTCGGGGTGGGGTTCCCGTTCGGATCGTCCCCGGTGCCGGCGGGCAACTCGATGTCGTGGAATTCGAAGATCTCGCGCGGGTCCTGCTTGGCGTTGTCGCGCATCCGGTCGTTGATGTCCAGGGCGTAGGCCTGCAGCAGCTTCTGGGAGGACTCCACCAGGCCGGGGGTCGGCGATTCGGGATGGAACACCTCCGGCAGGTCCTCGCGATTCTCCTCGGCGAAGATCGGCGGCAGCGCGCCCCGGTCGCCGGGGCCGTGGATTTGGATCGGCTGCCGCAGCCCGTCCGAGCCGTTGTGCCAGGCCAACAGCAAGAGGTTCGGGTAGTCCACCATGTGGTCCGAATGGTGGTGGGTGATGAACACCGCCCGCATGTTGTCCAGGCCCTTCTGGAAGCCTGCCGGGCCGAGGCCGGACTTGCGGAACTGCGGACCCCAGCCCTCGCCGCAGTCGATCAGGTAGACGGCGTCGTTGACCGTGATCGCGGTGGAGATTCCGGCCCGGTTCGAGTCGTCCCACCACGGCGGACCTCCGGCCGTGCCCAGGAGGGTCACGCGGGTCCGGTACGTGGCGGCTTCGGCCGCGTCCAGCGGCAGGTATTTGCTAGTCATGCTCTGGTCCTTTTCGAGTGGGGCTTAGCGGATGGTGGCGTGGGACTTGGCGGACTGGATCAGCTCGAACACCTCGGCGCGCAGTCGCGCGTACTCCGGCAGCAGCTTGGTGTCGCGCTGGTTGCGGGGATGGGGAAGGTCGACTGCGATGTTGCGGGTGACCGTTGTGGGTGCCCCGGAGAGCACGACGACCCGGTCGCCCAGGTAGACCGCCTCGTCTATGTCGTGGGTGACGAACACGACGGTGGTGTCGAACTCCTGGCGGACACGCAGGACCAGGTCCTCCAGCTCGATCCGGGTTTGGGCATCGACGGCGGCGAACGGCTCGTCCATCAGCAGCACGTCCGGCTGATAGGCCAGGCCGCGGGCGATGGCGGCGCGCTGCTGCATGCCGCCCGACATCTGCCAGGGGTAGAGGTTTCCCTTGCCCGCCAGCCCCACCGCCTCGAGCACCGACTCGATGCGGGCCGGGCGCTCCGGCTTGGGGAACTTGTTTCTCATGGGCAGCTCCACGTTGCCCCGGATGGTCATCCACGGCAGCAGTGAGCGGCTGTAGTCCTGGAAAACGACGGCGAGCCTCGCCGGCGGTTCGGTCACCGGCGCGCCCTCGAAGACGGTCTGCCCGCCGGAGGGCTCCAGCAGCCCGGCCATGCACTTGAGCAGCGTGGTCTTGCCCGACCCGGAAGGCCCGACCACGCAGACGAACTCGCCCCTGCGGATCTCGAAGTCGACGCCGGCCAGGATCTGCGCGGCACCGTAGCTCTTCCGCAGGTCCTGCAGCTGCAACAGGACTTCCGCGGGGACGACGTCGGCGCTCGCCGATCGCCCGGCGTGCAATGGATTCGGGGAATGGGTCTCGGTCATTCTCATGCACCGCTTCCTGTGGTGGCGAGCAGGCCGGTCTGCCAACGCAGGACGTACCGCTCCAGACGGATGAAAAGTAGGTTGGCGAGGTAGCCGAGCATCCCCAGCAGCAGGGTCCCGGCCCAGGTCTGGGGCACGGCGAAGGTCTGCTGGGAATTCAGCACGTAGTAGCCGATGCCGTGGGTGGAGGCGACCATCTCCGAGACGACGATCAGGATGATGGACAGCTGCAAGGTGGTGCGGAGTCCGGCGAAGATCTGCGGCCCGGCGTTGGGCAGGATGACGCAGCGAACCTTCTGGGCCCGGGTGAGCCGGTAGGAACGGGTCATCTCGGTCAGCTGCGGATCCAGTGAGCGCACGCCGTCGATGGTGTTCAGCAGCGTCGGCCAGATGGCACCGAAGGCGATGATCGCAATATTCATGGACGGGCCGATGCCGAAGAGCAGCAGCCCGATCGGCAGCAGCACCGGCGGTGGCAGCGAGCGCAGGAACTGGATGATGGGCTCGGCGCCCGCCCGCAGGGCTGGGTACATGCCGATGCACACTCCCAGTCCCACACCCAGGGCCGAGGCAATGAGGAATCCGGCCAGGAACTTGCCCATGCTGGGCACCATGTGCTGGAGGAATCCCGGGCCGAGCCAGTCCTGCCGGAGTGTTTCGACGATGGTCTGCAGCGGCGGGAAGTACAGCGAGGTGCTGGACGCCGAAGCAATCCACCACAGGGCTACCAGGCTGACGGGCAGCCAGGCACGCAGCAGGAAGAGCTTGGCTGCGCCGCGCCGTCGGGAGGCTCGGATGGAGCTCACAGGTTTCCTTTCTGGCGGATGGACGGGTGCCAGAACAGCAGCGGCTGCTGCGCGCCGCGGAACCCGGCATTGACGAGCAGGCCCAGCAGGCCTGCCGCAAGAATCAGGGCATACATCTCGGCAAGCGCTCCGGCGGACTGTGCCACTACGATGCTCTGGCCCAGGCCGGCGGCACCTCCGACCATCTCTGCCACCACGGCGATGACGAGGGCGATGGAGGCCGAGATGCGCATTCCGGTCAGCGCGAACGGCAGGATGGAGGGAACCAGCAGCCGGCTGGTGGTCAGCCACCAGCCCAGTCGGTAGCTGCGGGCCATGTCCGCGCTGACGCCGTTGACTTCCTTGAGCCCGTAAATGAGCTGGGTCAGCAGCGGCCAGATGGCCCCCATCACGATCAGGAACAGTTTCATGCCCGGCGACGGGCCCCACAGCAGCAGCCCGAGCGGGATCAGGGCCACCGGCGGGATGGGTTTGAGGAACTCCATCACGAACCAGGTGGATTCCTGCGCCGGGCGCACCAGCCCGATCAGCAGGGCCAGCGGTGAAGCGATCAGCACGATCAGGAGCAGGCCGATCATCGCCACCGACATCGTGTTCCAGACAGCCAGCCAGAATTCGGCCAAGCCCAGCTGGCGTCCCAATTCGGCCAGGACCGCGGTGGCCGGCGGAATGGAGCCGGACGGAACCGCTCCGGTGCGGGAGAGCGCCTCCCAGACCAGCAGGACCGCGGCGACCGCCGAGGCGCCAAGGACCGCCCTGCCGGTCCGCCCGGCGGCAAGGCCGCGCCGCGGCACGGACCTGCGGCCGCTACCGTTGCGGGCGTCCAGTTGGGCCGTCGTCATTTCCGGCCCGCTTCGGGTGCCGGCAGCATCATCACTACGGACTTCACGGTCCCTCCTCTGTGTCGTCGATCACTCCCACAAGCCTCGGACAGGGCAAGCCAGAGGACAAATATCAATTTCCTCCCCACCCCATATAATTTGCGACTATGAATCTTCGCCAGCTTGAGTACTTCCTGACCGTGGCGGCCGAGGGCTCGTTCTCCCGAGCCGCCGGCGTCCTGCACATGACCCAGCCGCCGCTGAGCCAGTCGGTGCTGCAACTGGAGAAACAGCTCGGCGTCCAGCTGCTGGTCCGGCACGCGCAAGGGGTGTCGCCGACGGAGGCCGGCCGCCTGCTGATGGAACAGGGCGAGCACCTGCTCCAATGGAGCCGACGGCTGGAGGAGCGGCTCTCGGCCATGGGCCAAGGCCTGGCCGGGAGCCTCCACATCGCCTCGGTGCCGACCTTCGGCTGGTCGCACCTACCGCCGCTGCTTCAGGCGTTCGCAGATACGGCGCCCGGGGTGGAGGTGGAGCTGTCCGATCCGGTACCGTCCGAGGTGCTCGCCCAGGTGGCTGATGGCAGCGCCGATGTTGGCTTCGTTGCCACGTCCGACACGGGACTGCTGGCCGCCGCACACCCTGGGCTCGCCATCGAGCTCGTTGCGGAAATGCCACTGCTGGCGGTCCTGCCGCCGAGCCTGCCTGACCTTCCGGATCCCCTGGATCTCTCGGCGTTGGCCGGGCAGACATGGCTACTGCCCCTGCCCGCCCCCGGATTTCCCGGGCTGGTCGAGATCGCCGAGGCCGTCTGGCGGGAAACCGGGACGCGTCCGGGATCCGTGCGGTACGTCTCGACACTGCAGACGGCCGTACCGCTGATCGCCGCGGACATGGGCCTGAGCCTGATGCCGCGCTCCGTCGCCGACGTCGCCGGCCCCAGGGTGCAGGTCCGCAGGCCCGTGCAGCAGGTCCCGCCGCTGCATGCGGCCATGGTCTGGTCCCGCCACATGCCGCCCTCGCCGGTCCTGGAACGGTTTCTCGCCGTCACCCGGGAGACGTACACTGGAAAACTATGACGCAGGCCACAGCCGGTATGCGCCCGCACGCGCTCACGCGGTTCTCCACCGCCGGACTGCCCGGCGCCCACCGGATCCAACTCTGGGAGGAGCACAACGCCCGTGCCCTGGTGGGGCTGGAGGCCCGCACGCTCACCGGCGACCCGCTGGAAGCCACCGAGCTGAACCTGCACCTGCCGCGCCTGCAGCTCGCCCAGGTTGCGGGCAACCCGCACCTGGTTGAACGCACCGCCCGGAACATCGCCGAGAGCCCAGCCGAGGCCGTGGTCGCCTATTTCGCCCTGGAGGGCGAGTGCTTCTTCTACCACCGTGGCGGCTGCGAAACGCTGCGGCCCGGCCAGGCGATCCTGGTCGACGCCGACCAGCCGTTCCTGCGCGGCTTCTCCCACGGCCTGCGCGAACTGGCGCTCAAGGTTCCGCGCCGCACGTTGAGCGAGGTCACCGGTCGCTCCGGCCTCTCCAAACCCCTGACCTTTTCCTTTGCCGACCACCAATCCGGCAGCGCGCCTGCCGGGGCACTGGTCGGCTTCCTGGGCAGGGCCATGGCCGGCCAAGCGACCGACTGGGATGCCCTGGAGGAGTCCGGCCTGGCGTTGGTAAGGCAGTTGCTGGGCGAGGATTCCGGTCCGGCGGGCCACCTCGCCGCCGCGCGCGCCTTCATTGACCGCAACCTCGGCGACCCGCAACTGGCGGCGCGTCGCATCGCCGCGGCCGTCGGCGTCTCCGAACGCCAGCTCTCCCGGATCTTCTCCGCGTCCGGAACCAGCGTCCCGCAGGCCATCCTGGCGGCCCGCCTGGACGAGGCGCGCCGCCGGATCACCGATCCGGCCGCGGCTTCTCCCTTGGCGGAGATCGCCGGCCGGCTCGGCTTCGCTTCGCCACCGCACTTCTCCCGCACCTACAAGGAACGCTTCGGGATCTCCCCGGCCGAAGACCGGCGCACCAACACCTCACGCTGATCGAACCGTCCGCGCCGGCACCCCCGCGCCTCACGCCACCCTTTCCGGACTCCAGCGGACAAACCGGGCACGAGGCCGGCCACACGGCCCGCTTGCCTGAAAGCGCCACCGCCTTGCCCCTTTCCGCCGCAATCCGCACAGCAGCCACCGGCCACCACTGTGACTTGCCACACTCGAGGCAAGTCGTCCGGCACCGCCCGGCTGCAAGATACGGAGTACAAACATGGTGGTTTTCAATGACGGGGTCGCGGAGACCCGCACCCCGGACTCGGCCGTCGTCGAGACGGATGTCCTGATCGTCGGTTCCGGCCCCGCCGGGTCCTCGGCGGCCCTCTTCCTGTCCTCGCTGGGAGTGCCGAACATCATGATCACGAAGTACCGCTGGACCGCGAACACGCCCCGGGCCCACATCACCAACCAGCGGACCATGGAGATCTTCCGCGACCTGGGCATCGAGGACCAGGTGCTGGCCGAGGCCACCCCGCACGAGCTGATCGGCGACACCGTGTTCTGCACCTCGATCGCCGGTGACGAGATCGGCCGGATCCTGAGCTGGGGCAACCACCCGGCCCGCCACGCCGACTACGAACTCGCCTCGCCATCGATGAACTGCGACATCCCGCAGACCTACCTGGAACCGATCCTGGTCCGCAACGCCACCCAGCGCGGCACCCAGACCCAGTTCTCCACCGAGTACCTCTCCCACACCCAGGACGCCCAGGGCGTGGACGTCCGGGTCCTGAACCGGCTGACCGGCACCGAATACACGATCCGGGCCAAGTACCTCATCGGCGCCGACGGAGCCCGCTCAAAGGTCGCTGCCGACATCGACCTGCCCTACGAGGGCCGGATGGACATCGCCGGCTCGATGAACATCACCTTCAAGGCGGACATCGCCGAACTCGTGGGGCACCGCCCGTCCGTCCTCTACTGGGTGGTGCAGCCGGGCTCGAACATCGGCGGCATCGGGGCCGGCCTGGTGCGCATGGTCCGCCCGTGGAACGAATGGCTGATCGTCTGGGGCTTCGACATCAACGACGAACCGCCGACCGTCACCGAGGAATCCGCCACGCAGATCGTCCGGAACCTGATCGGCGTCCCGGACCTCGAGGTGGAGATCACCGGCACCTCCCTGTGGGGCAACAACGAGCAGTTCGCCACCCGGATGCAGTCCGGGCGGGTCTTCTGTGCCGGCGACGCCACCCACAAGCATCCGCCGTCGAACGGGCTCGGCTCCAACACCTCCATCCAGGACTCCTACAACCTGGCCTGGAAGATCGCGGCGGTCCTCAACGGGCAGGCCGGGGAGCAGCTGCTGGAGACCTACTCCGCCGAGCGGGCGCCGGTGGCCAGGCAGATCGTCACCCGCGCCAACCGGTCAGGCCGCGAATTCGGAAAGCTGTTCGAGGCCCTGGGCATCGACAAGGCGAAGAGCGCCGAGGAAATGCACGCCCTCATCGAGTCCCGGAAGGACGCGACCCCGGAGGGCGCGGCCAAGCGTGCCGCGATCAAGGAAGCCATGGAACTGAAGAACTACGAGTTCAATGCGCACGGCGTCGAACTGGGACAGCACTACGAGTCCTCGGCGGTCGCCGGCGACGGCACCTCCCGCCCGGCCCCGGCGCGGGATACCGACCTGTACTACGAGCCCACCACGCACCCCGGCGGCCGGCTGCCGCACGCGTGGGTCGGAAACGCCCGCTCCAAGGTTTCCACCCACGACCTGGCCCCGTACGGCCGCTTCACCCTGCTGACCGGGTCCACCGGCGAGGACTGGGACACCGCGGCCCGCAAGGTCTCCGACCAGCTCGGCGTGGAGGTCGCCGCCGTGGTCATCGGCCCCGGCCGAGACGTCACCGACCTCTACTTCGACTGGGAACGCCTGCGCGAAGTGGCCGAGGACGGCGCCGTCCTGGTCCGTCCCGACAAGCACGTCGGCTGGCGCTCCCACAGCCTGCCCGCCGACCCCGAGGCCGCGCTGCGCGGGGCCGTCTCCGCCATCCTGAACCGGGAGGACCACGCATGAGCCTGGCTTTTGAGCATGTGACGTTGGGGCAGCGGGTGCTGTTCGGCAGCGGGAGGGCCGCGGAGCACCTGGCCGCGGAAGTCTCCCGGCTCGGCGCCTGGAAGGTGATGCTGATCGCCTCCGAGTTCGAACTCCCCATGGCCCGGCAGGTCGCCTCCCGGATCGAGGTCGCGCTGGAGCACCACGACGTCGTCATGCACGTGCCGGTCGAGGTCGCCGAGCGCGCCCGGACCGCGGCCACCGACGCCGGGATCGACCTGATCGTCTGCGTGGGCGGGGGCTCGACGACGGGGCTGGCGAAGGCGGTGGCGATGACCACCGGAACCCCGATCCTCGCCGTGCCCACCACCTACGCGGGGTCCGAGGCCACCAACGTCTGGGGCCTGACCGAGGCCGCCCGCAAAACCACCGGGATCGACGACAAGGTCCTGCCCGCCACCGTCATCTACGACGCCGAGCTGACCCTCACCCTGCCCGTGGAGCTGTCCGTCGCCTCCGGGCTGAACGGGCTGGCCCACTGCGTCGACTCCCTCTGGGGACCGCGCACGGACCCCATCAACGCCGCCCTGGCCGCCGAGGGCATCCGGGCCCTGGCCCAGGGCCTGCCGCTGGTCAAGCAGGACCCGGCCGGGCCGGAGGGCCGGGAACAGGCGCTCTACGGGGCGTACCTGGCCGCCGTCGCCTTCGCCTCCGCCGGGTCCGGGATGCACCACAAGATCTGCCACGTGCTCGGAGGCACCTTCAACCTGCCCCACGCCCAAACCCACGCCACCGTCCTGCCCTACGTGCTCGCCTTCAACGCCCCGCACGCCCCCCAGGCCGAGGCCCGCATCGCCGCCGCGTTCGGCAGCGGCACCGCCCTGCAGGGACTCCAGGACCTGCGCGCCACGCTCGACGCCCCGCGCGCACTGGCCGACTACGGGTTCACCGAAGAGAACATCGCCGAGGCCGTCGCCGTCGCCCTGCCCGCCATCCCCGCCACCAACCCCCGCCCGGTCACGGCGGACAACCTGACCGCCCTGCTTGCCGCCGCGCTCACCGGCGCGGACCCCGCCACCCTGACCGAAACGGCCCTTCAAGGAGCCCAGCGATGAACGAGACCACCCCCGCCGGCACCACCATCAACGGCGTCAGCCCGCAGCAGCGCACCGTCGAGGAAACCCTCACCGCCACCGTGCTGGCCTCCTTCGACAACTGCGCCGACCCGCGCCTGAAGCAGCTCATGCAGGCCCTGACCCGGCACCTGCACGCGTTCATCCGCGAGGTCCGCCTGACCGAGGCCGAATGGGAGACCGCGATCGGGTTCCTCACCGCCGCCGGGCACCTCACCGACGACAAGCGCCAGGAGTTCATCCTGCTCTCGGACGTGCTCGGAGCCTCCATGATGACCGTGGCCGTGAACAACGAGGCCCACGCCGACGCGACCGAGGCCACCGTGTTCGGGCCCTTCTTCGCCGAGGACGCCCCCGAGATCCCGATCGGCGGGGACATCGCCGGCAGCGCCACCGGCCAGCCCTGCTGGGTCGAGGGCACCGTCACCGACATCGACGGCCGCCCCGTGCCGAACGCCCGGATCGAGGTCTGGGAGGCCGACGACGACGGCTTCTACGACGCCCAGTACACCGACGGGCGCGTCGCGGGACGTGCCCACCTGTTCGCCGACGCCCAGGGCACCTACAGCTTCTGGGGCCTGACCCCGACCCCGTACCCGATCCCGCACGACGGTCCCGTCGGCGCGATGCTCGCCTCCGTCGGACGCTCCCCGGTCCGGGCCTCGCACCTTCACTTCATGGTCACCGCACCGGGACTGCGCACCCTGGTCACCCACATCTTCGTCACCGGCGACCCGCAGCTGGAAATCGGCGATTCCGTGTTCGGGGTCAAGGACTCCCTCATCAAGGACTTCCACCCCCAGCCCGCCGGCACCCCCACCCCGGACGGACGCGACCTCGCCGGCCAAGACTGGGCCCGCACCCGCTTCGACATCGTCCTCGCCCCCGCGAACACGGGTTCCTGACCGCTTCGGCCGCACTCGGTTGACGGCGGCGGCGGCCGGCCGCCGCCGTCAACCTCAGGCGCTCATCCGCGTCCCCAACTGGAGCTGCCGGTACTCGGCCGGCGTCTGCCCGGTGGCACCGCGGAAAACCTGGCTGAAGTGCGAGGCACTGCCGAAGCCCCACCGGCCGGCGATGGCGGCCACCGGGATCGCCGCCAGGAAGGGGTCCGCCAGGTCCTGCCGGCACCGTTCCAGCCTGCGGGCACGGATCGATGCGGCAACCGTGTTCCCCGTCCCTTCGTAGAGGGAATGCAACCGGCGGTAGGAAATGAAATGGGCGGCAGCAATCGAGCTGGCATCCAGCGCCGGGTCGGACAGATGCTTCTCGATGTAGCCGTCGATCCGCTCCAGCAGCGCCTGCTGCGGATCCAGCTGTGGCCTGGTTCCCGTGGTTTCCAGCTGGGTTTGCACCATGGCGCCCGCCAGGCCCAGGAGATGGCGCACCGCCGCCCGGCGGCCCTGCAGCCCAATGTCAGGGATGGTGCGGTGGAGGTTGAGCAGGAAGGCACCCACGGCAGGGGCCAGCCCCGTGTCCGCTTGGATGCGCACCGCCGTGATCTGCTCCAGGTAGCCCTGGGGAATGCCGAGCAGTTCGCGGGGGAAGCGCAGGCTCAGGCTGCGGTGGTTGGCCTCCGCGAGCACTTCGCCCGGCCGGGCGGCGTCGCACAGCATGAAGTCCCCGGCCTGGAGCTCCTCGGTCCGGCCGTTCTGGGTCATCCTGCAACTGCCCTCCAGTTGCAGGTTGAGGAACAGGTCCGACCGCGGCTCGGCGGCCACCTGGGCCTCGTCCCTCCGCGCCAGGTGGGAACCGGTGGCAATGTGAAGGAAGTCCACCCCTTCATGGGTGAACCGTCGCAGTTCCCCGCGGAACTTCCCGGGCCGGACGGCGTCCACCGCAAAACCGCCAACGATTCCGGTGACCAGGCTGCGCCACGCGCCGGAACTGCTGGCCGAGTGGTGGACGACGGCGGCCGGGTTATCGGCTTCCATCTCATTCTGCATGTCAAGTTCCCCCGTGGTGTGGCAGCGCAACCCGGACAGTGCTGCATAAATCCGATACCGATCGGCACATTACCGCAATGCGTGTGACGGCCATCACCACTACCGTTTGTTAAGGCGCCACAGGGGCGGCAGTGAACGAATTTTGGGGACAACATGCAGCATCTCGCGGGCCCAATGGAGGAAACCCACACCATGATGTTCAGCTACCAGCCACCGTCTCTCCGCACGACCTTCGCCACCGGCAATGCGGGCGGAGCGCTGCAGCAGACGGCTGGTTCTCTGGGACTTCAACGCATGATGGTCATCACGGAACACGGGGATGTGCATCTGGCCCGCCACCTGACGGCGGGTCTCGGCAGCGTGGTAGCCGGGATCCACCCCGTGGAGCGGCAACGCTTCGCCGCGGACGCGTCCGCGACGGCCCGTGGGGCCGCGATCGGGCTCGGCGCCGATTCGCTGGTGGCGGTCGGCTCCGGCGAGGTCATCCAGCTGGCCAGGCTCGCCGCGCAGGCGGCCGGCCTCCCCCTGGTCGCCGTGCCCACGGACTACTCGGGAACGGAAATGGTCCCGGTCCCCGCCGGCGAGGGCATGGACGGGGCAGCCGGACCGGGCGCCCTGCCGAAGGCCGTGGTCTACGACGCGCACCTGGTCGGGGACCTGCCGCGGGAGCAGGTGCTCCATGCCGGGCTCCGGAACCTGTCACAGTGCATCGAGGCCTTCTGGGCCCCGGGAGCCAACCCTGTCACCACGCTGCTCGCGGAGGAAGGGATCCGCAGCATCGCCGCCGGCCTCCGGGACCTGCGTATCTCCAGCCGCGAGAAGCTGCTCTACGGTGCGCATCTGGCAGGCACCGTGCGGGCGACCGCGGGAACGGGCCTGCTGCACGGCGTCTGCACCACCCTCAGCAGCCGGTTCGACCTGCCGCTTGACCAGGTCCACGCGGTCATGCTGCCCCACGTGCTCGGCTTCAGCACCCCTGCCGCGCCGTCCGCGGCGGAGCGGATTGCGGTGGCGCTCGGGATGCCGGACGATGCCTGGCCTGCGGCGCTGGAGTCCGGCTTCGCCGTGGCCAGCCTGAACCGGCTCTACGAAGACATTGGGGCACCGCACTCCTTCACCCAGCTCGGGCTTGGGAAGTGGCATGCGGCGGAGGCCATCGCCGCCGTGGCCGCCACCCGGCCCGCATCCCATCCCCGCAGAATGGACCGGCGCGCGGCCTCCCGGATCCTGCGCGATGCCTTCCGTCCGGTCAAGGAGACCCTCCTGAGCACCGCGGACCTGAGCCGGCGGCTGGAGGGAATCGCCAGCTAGGCCCCGCTACCAGAGACTCCGCTCCTCGGCCCCTGCTCACATCACGTAGCCTCCGTTTGGCGAGAGGGTCTGTCCGGTGAAGAACGCCGCCTCGTCGCTGGCCAGGAACAGGACGGTGTTGGCCATCTCCTCGGCCGAGGCCGCCCGGCCCAGCACGCCGAGACCGACGACGGCGGCGCGCAGCGCCGGCTCCTGCGGCAGCATCGGGGTGTCGGTGGCGCCGGGGGCGACGGCGTTGACGCGGATGTTGTCCTTGGCCAGCAGCGACGCCGTCGCACGGGTCATGCCCAGCACCGCCGCCTTGGAGGCCGGATAGGGAGCCGGCAGCGGGAAGTTGGCCAGTGCCCCGACGCTGGAGATGTTGATGATCGATCCGCCGCCGGTGCGGCGCATCAGCCGGGCCGCCGCACGCAGGGCGTAGAAGCTGCCGTAGAGGTTCACCTCGACCACCCGGGCGAAGTCGGCGTCGGTGATGTCCTCGATGTCCGCGGCGGTTCCCGGGATGCCGGCGGCATTGACCAGCACGTCCACCCGCCCATGGAGGTGCTCCGCCGCCTTGAAGGCCAGGTCCACCTCGGCGCTGCGGGTGACGTCGGCGGCGGCTACGGTGGCGTTCTCCACGTCCGCCAGCGCCTCCGCGGTCCGCTCCCGGTCCAGGTCCACGGCGATGACCCGGGCGCCCTCGGCCACGAACCGGCGGACGGTGGCGTTGCCGATCCCGGAGGCCGCCCCGGTGACCAGCGCAATCTTGTTTTCCAAACGCATCTGTCCTCGCCTTTCAGGACCGGGCGCGGCGTGCCGTTGCACGCTGCGCCCCAGCCGTCGTCGTTGGGTGAAGGATCAGGCGGCGGTGGCGCCCCCAAGGGTCCCACCGCCGCCGTGTCCGCTGCTGCTTGGTCCGCCGCTACTTCTGGGTGGCGGTGAAGAAGTTGTCCAGGTACGCGGACTCCATCCACGACTCGCCGTCCAGGACCTCCTCCGGGGAGGTGGCGTCGGACCCCGCCGGCAGGTACTGGTCGATGTTTTCGTTGCTGATCATCGACGGCGTGCGCGTGATGGTGCCGACGGTGAGCCCCTGACCCTGCAGCGTGCGCATCGCGACCTCGAACATCGCCTTGGCCTGCTGGGTGCCGTTTCCGCCGGTGCCGGCGGATTCGTAGCCCTGCTCCGCCATGTACTTCTTCCAGTAGGCCAGCGAGCCGGCCGAGGCCCCGCTGTCGGTGATCTTCGGGACCTGGCGCCCGGTCTGTTCGAAGGCCGCGAAGGCCCCGGAGCCCATGACGCCGATCTGCAGGACGGCGTCGACGTCGGCGGGGTGGCTGGTCAGGAACTGCAGCACGGCGGACTTGGCCACCGCGGGAATGTAGTTGCCGACCACCTCGCCGACCACGTTGATGTTGGGGCACTGCTCGAGGACCGCCTTTTGGGCGTTGTATCCGTACTCGTCGGTGGTCAGTCCCGGCACTCCGCGGACCACCAGGACGTCGCCCGTGCCGCCCAGCTGCTTGGCGACCTCGGCGGTGGGCTTGGCGACGTTGAGGTAGGTGTTGTCCAGGATGTTGACGGCGTACTTGGAGGGAATGGTGCCCGACAGGGAGACGGTGACGATGCCCTGTTCGCCGGCCTCGTTGACGGCGTCCACCATGGCCGCGCCGGAGAGCGGGGTGGTCAGGATGACGTCCACGCCCTCGCGGACCAGCTCCTGGTAGCCGCGGATCTGCTCGGCGGGCGTCATGGTGGCCGGATCGGGCATGATCCGCTTGACCAGCTCGCCTTCCACCAGTCCTTGGGCCTTGGCTTCGGCGAAGCTGGCCTCGAGCTGGTCCAGCACCGACTTGCCGAAGGGGTTGGCGATAGGCAGGTAGGACAGGCCCACCTTGATCGGGCCGTCGGCCTTGGGCAGGTCCTTCCACGGGCTGGCGTAGACCTCCTCGGGGTAGCTGGCGTAGCCGGCCCGGATCTCCGCGGGGAGGGCCGCCACCGCCCCGTCCACGTCCTTGACGTCGAACTCGGGGACGGTGCCGCAGCTGCCCAGGTCCGCCGCGGGGGCGGCCGCGGCGGACTGCCCGGCGGAGGTGGCGGGGGGCGGGGTGCAGGCGCTGAACATCAGGACCAGCGGCAGGGACAGCGCGGTGACGGCCAGGCGGCCATGGCGGCGCGCGGGGCTGGCGGTGTTGCTGGCTTCAGGCATGGTGCCCTTCTTTCTTTGTGGTGTTGACCGGCGCGGCCGCGATGCGGTGCCGGGCGAGTGGTGAGAAGTGCTGGAATATGGGGACCGCGGGGTCAGACCTGGTCGCGCAGCCGGCGCTCCCGGCCGTACACGGCCATGGCGGCCAGGATGATCAGTCCGTAGAGGATCTGCTTGTCCGCCCCGGTCAGGCCCTGCCCCACGAGGACGGTGGTCAGGACGGTCAGCAGCAGGACCCCGACCACGGTGCGCGAGTAGTCGCCGGGTCCGCCGAAGACGGTGCCGCCGATGATCACCGCGGCGAGGCTCTCGAAGAGGTACGGGTTGCCCATCGTGACGTCCACGTTGCCCGCAAACCCGGCCAGGAAGACGCCGGCGACGACGGAGGCGACGGCGCTGAAGGCGAAGGCGAGGACCCAGACCCGACGCGTCCTGATGTGCACCAGTTCCGCCGCCCGGGGATTGGCGCCGGTCGCCAGCAGGCGCCGCCCGGCGGCGGTCCGGTGCAGGAACAGCGCCGCCAGGACGATGACGACGGCCCACACGAGCACCAGGGGCGGGATGGGCAGGCCCAGGGTGCCCATGACGGGAGAGGTCATCTGGGTCAGCCAGACCGGCGCGCCGCCGCCGTAGGCGCCGGCCACCTGCAGCTGCGCCAGGCCGAGGGCCACCGAGCCCATCGCAAAGGTGACGATGATCGAGTGGATCCTGAAGCGGTGGCACAGGTAGCCGACGGTTCCGCCGAGCACGGCCGCGCCGGCCGTGGCCAGCAGGAAGGCCACGCCGAAAGGCACGTTGTTCAGGGTGGCGAACTGGGTGACCATCAGGGCGCCGGCCACGATGTAGCCGGCGACGCCGAGGTCGATGCCCCCGATCAGGACCACGATCGATTGGCCCAGGGCCGCCATGCCGACCAGTGCGCCCAGGATCAGGATGGACTTGATGCTCATCCAGCTGCCGAATCCCGGCAGGGTGGCCAGGCCATAGGCGCAGACCAGGACCAGCAGGGCCAGCTGCACGATCGGGATCCGCCGCTGGAGCCGGACCAAGCGGTCCCGCAGGGGCTGCTTGGCGGGCCGGACGGCCTCGTTGGTTTTGCGTGAGGGCGAGATGGTGGTGGTCATTGCTTCTCCTTTGGAGCCGAAGCCAGCACGGCTCCGAAGACGACGGCGACCAGGAGCAGGATTCCGTAGATCACCTGGAGCCAGATCTGGGACACCTGCAGCACGCCCAGAAGGCTCTGCAGGAGGTAGATGGCTGCCGCCCCGATCAGGGCTCCCAGCAGGCCGCCCCGTCCGCCGCCCAGCGCGGTGCCGCCGAGCGCCACCGCCGCGATGGCGATCAGGGTGTAGGAGGTGCTGGTGCTGGCCACGGCCGAGCTGACCAGCCCGGTCAGGGCCAGGCCGCCGACGGCGGCGAAGGCACCGCCGAGGGCGTAGGCGCTGACCCGGATGGTGTTGACGTTGACTCCGGCGGTGAAGGCGGTGGTGTCGTTGCCGCCCACCGCGTACAGGGTCCTGCCGTAGGCGGTGCGGGTCAGGGCCACCCAGATCGCCACGGGGATCAGGATGCTGATCAGGCCGCCGGGGATGAAGCCGACGCTGCCGGCCAGGTTCCCCAGCCAGGTGGGTCCGGTGCTGACCGGCATGGGGGCGAGCTTGAGGTTCACGCCGCTGATGACGAAGAACATGGACAGCGTCACCACGATCGGCTGGAGCCGCAGCAGCACGATCAGGAGCCCGTTGACCACGCCGACCGCCGCACCCACAACGATGAGGATGGGCAGGGCGGCCACGCCGCCCAGGCCAAGCGGGGTGAGCCAGACGGCGAAAAGGATGCTGCACAGGGTCATGACCGGGCTGATGGACATGTCCAGCCCGCCGCGGCCGCTGACGATCGAGGGGACGCTGGCCATCGCGGCGATCGCCAGCGGCGCGAAGGACGCCAGCTGGTCCGTGAGCCCGAAGTTCGGCTGGATCGCCAGGTTGATCGCCAGGAACAGCGCCGCCAGGAGCAGGGAGAAGGCGTAGCTGTACCTGCGGAAGAAGCTTCCCACCCCCTGCCACCGCCGTGCCGGCTGCGGCGGGGCCTTCAGGGTCGTTGCGCTAGTTGTCAATGTCTTCCTCCACTTTCGCGCCGAAAAATGCTCCTACCAGGGTTTCGGGCGAGAGCCGGTCGCTGCGGATCTCGGTGAACAGCTCGTTCTCGCGGAACACCAGCACCCGGTCCATCAGCTCCACGTGCTCATCCACCTCGGTGGAGAGCATGACGACGGTGAGTCCCTGCCCGGCCAGCTCGCCCAGCAGCCGGTAGAGGTCGCGCTTGGCGTTGACGTCGATGCCCCGGGTGGGGTCGTTCAGCAGCAGGATGGAGGGATCGGCCGCGAGCCAGCGGGCGATGATGACCTTCTGCTGGTTGCCTCCACTGAGCGTGGTGATCGCGTCGCTGGGCCGTCCCAGCTTGATGTTCAGCTGCCCCGTGAACTTGGCCAGGCGGGACTCGCTCTTGGCCGGCGAATACCGGCCCCGGGCGGAGTCCTTGGCGATGGTGGCCAGGGCGAAGTTCTCCAGGATGGACATCCAGGGAAAGATGGATTCGCTGCGGCGGTCCCTGGCCACGTAGGAGATGCCGAGGTCCTGGGCATGGCCGGGGTTCTTCAGCGCAACACTCCCGTTCCCGTCGACGCGGCTCACGCCGCCGGGATGCCGGCCGTGGAGCAGCTTCAGGAACCGGTCCTGGCCGTGGCCCTCAAGCCCGGCCAGCCCCACGATTTCGCCCTTCCGGAAGGCGACGTTGATGGGGGCGCGCTCCGGGGCAAGGCGCACGTCCTCCACCTTCAGGACGACCGGCTGCCGTTCCGGGTCCGCCGTCCTCCGGGCGCGCGCCACGGGCTGGATCAGGTGCTCGGCACCGGTCATCAGCCGGACGATTTCCTGCTGGTCCCACGCGCTTTTCTCCAGGGTCGCCACGGTTTCCCCGGAGCGCATCACGGTGATGCGGTCGCCGATCTCGTCGATCTCGTCCATCCGGTGGGTGATCAGCACCACCGCCATGCCCTCGCCGGCAAGCCGGGTGACCATCCGGAACAGCCGGGTGCGCGTTTCGAAGTCCAGCGCCGACGTGGCCTCGTCCAGGATCAGCACCCGCGGCCCGCGCAGCAGGGCCCTGGCGATGCCGCAGGCCTGCCGGTCGCTCAGCTCCAGGTCCTCCATCCGCGCATCCAGCGCCGGGGGATGTTCCAGCAGTTCGGACAGGCACTCCTGGGCGCGCTGGCGGCGCTGCTTCTCGGGAACCCCCGCCCGGAAGAAGCGGTCCGTGCCGAGCCACAGGTTGTCCAGCACCGACTGGTTCTCAATGACCAGGACCTCCTGGAACACGGTGACGATGCCGTTGGCCTGCGCGGTCCGCGGCGTCGCCAGGACCATCGGCCGGCCGCCCGCCTCGATCACGCCGCGGTCCGGGTGGTGCACGCCGCTGAGGATCTTGACCAGCGTGCTCTTGCCGGACCCGTTCTCCCCCACCAGGGCGTGGATCTCCCCGGCGCGCAGCTCGAAGCCGGCCTCGCGCAGGGCGACGGTGGGGCCGAAGCTCTTGGCGAGGTTCCTGGCGTGCAGGACAAGGGGCGCAGCGGCGCTTGGGCGGGGTCCGGGTGCTGAGTGAAATTCAGCCACAGTCATGTGATTCCCCCATCGGTAATCTTTATCGTCATACAATATTGTCGTCATACGAAGCTTATAGTGTGGCGTGGGCCACGTCGATACGGGCCTGCTGCGATTTGGCCACCCTCGGCCCCCGACCGTGGCCCCCTCCGGCTGGAATGGTCGTTTCCGAAGGCTGTCATCGCAGCCTGCCGGCAGGCTGGCCGAAATCCGTCTTGCGGCCGCCTATTTCCCGAAGCCCTTCGCGGAGGCAAGGGAGGTGCCGTCTCCCGCCGGAAGCTCAGCCCACGTTGATGACGTCCAGGTCGCGTCCCACCACGAGCGTGCCGGAGTAGCCGTTCCGCGCCCGTTTCCACTGCTGGTCCGGCCCGTGGGCCGGCACCAAATGGTTGAGTACCAGGGTCTTCGCACCGGCGCGCTCTGCCAGCGGCCCGACGTCTTCGATGGTGGTGTGGGCACCGAGCAGATGCTGCAGGACCGCTTCCTGAACCGCGGAGCGGGGCTCGGGATACACCTCCTCCAAGAACTGCCGGGACAGGGCCTCATGGACCAGTACGTCCGCACCTTGGGCGAGTTTCACCAGGTTGTCGGACGGGCCGGTGTCGCCGGAGAAGACCGCCGAGCCATCCTCGGTGTCGAACCTGTAGGCGAAGGCCGGGAAGACCGGGGCATGCTGGACCAGGATGGCCGATACACGGACCCGATCGTCCTCATAGACGAACACCGGGTCCATCTCAGGATGCGGATTGCCGTTCGGATCGGCGGTCAGATGGGGCGGCAACTCAATGTCGTGGGCTTCCACCGTCTGGCCAGGCGTCGGCTGGCGGTTGTCCCGGGCCCTGTCGTTGAAATCCATTGCGAAGGCCCTGACCAGGCTCTCCCACATCTCCACGGTGCCGGGCGTGGGATTGTCAGGGGCAACCACTTCGGGAGCCGCTCCGGATCCGAATACAGGCGGCAGCTGACCTCGGTTGCCCGGCCCGTAGAGCTTGATCGGCAGATCGGCGGCGCCGAGACCGCTGAACAGTCCGGGCGAGAAGAGGTCCGACAGGTCGGTCACATGGTCCGAGTGAAGGTGGGTCAGAAACACGGCGCGCAGGCTGTCCAAGGGGCCGGACCCGGGCTTGTCCCATCCGCCCAGTTTGGCGCGGCTGAGCTGCTTGGTGACGCCGTGGCCGGCGTCAACCAGATAGTAGCGGTCACCTACCACCAGAGCCGAGGCGATGCCCTCGCGGTCGGACCGGGGGTTGATGGCCGGTCCGCCGGCCGTGCCCAGCAAGACCACGTGCGTCCTGCTACGGGGTTTTTTCAGGCCCGCAGGTGCTGGCGCCGCCTGCGCAGCTGCCGCCGCCGAGGCCAGGCCAACGGACGCAGCGGCGCCGCCAAGCAGCAGCCGCCGAGACAGGCCGGCCGGCCCTTTGCTTCCAAGTGAATTAGCCATGAATGTACTCTCCTTAGCTGGATGGTTGATGCGGCTGGATGGACAGGGATAACGGGTGGCGTGGGGCGTGCTTACCTGCGCATCCGCTGGGGCCGAGACCCGGCTCGCCCGGGACAGGATGCCGTTGATGCCCGGAGCATTCGGCAGCAGACGAAGACCGCGCCATCATCCGGCCTATGACTGTGGCCAAGGCGGATTCGCCGACCACCGCAAGCACCAGACCGACGCCCTGTTCCCCCAACCCGGCCGCCGGCCGGCCGGTTGCGCTGCGGCACCGGTGACCACCGCGACCTTGTCCTTCAGGTCCCTCAGGTGGCGTTTTGTAGTTGGGCGATCCACTCGATGACCGGCCGGACCGCCTCGGAGGAGTTCCGTTCCAGGATCAGCGCGTGGCCGTTTCCTTCGATGCCGCGGTCCGGCAGGTGCAGCAGTTCGGCGTCCGCGCCGACCGCCCGCAGGAACGCGACCGTGTCCGGCCCGTGCGCGGCGTTCGGCGACGCCCCGCCGGTGACCACCTGCACCGGGGTTCCGGCCAGGCCCGAAATGGTGAACGACGCCGGGTCCGCGCGCAGCTGGGACGGATCCGCGAGCGCGGGCTCCGTAGCCACCGGGGCGTAGGTCAGTCCGTAGGTGATCGGGCCCAGGCCCGGGAACTCCGCGAAGGGCGGTCCCATGGGTTCCACCGCAACGATGCCCTTGACCATGCCGGGCCGCTGGTTGGCCAGCAGCCAGCCGGCCGGGCTGCCGGCCGAATGGCTGACAACCACCGCGGGCCCGATCCTGTCCAGGAGCTTGCCGAGCCGGAGGCCGTCGAGTTCCTGGGACTCGGCCAGGTCCGCCATGAAGAAGCTCATGCCCGCGTACAACTGGGCCATCTCGGGATCCTCGATGCCCCTGCCCCACGGCCACTGGGTCTGGCGATCCCCGCCGTCCGCCGGGGCGAAGAGCGGCTGGGCCACCTCGAAGGGGAACGGAGGGGACACCGGCCCCAGGACCTCGGGGTGGTGCGGGGAACGTCCGTGCCCGGGGCGGTCCACCACGTAGACCGCGAAGCCGGCCTCGACGAACTCCGCTGCCCATCCCGGGCGTCCGTCGGGGGTCCCCAGCCAGTCGGTGCCCTGGCCTCCGCCGCCGTGGATCAGGACCAGCGGGTACGGCCGGGTGACTTCCTCCGGGCTTTCCCAGGCCACGTACAGCGGGCCGCGGGGCACCGTGCCGTAGGCCGTTTGGATGGTGTCGCCGGGGATCCAGAAGAATCCCCGCTTGGAGGTGACGGTCCTTGAGGTTTCCGCCAGGTGTGGGGCGCTGAAGGCCATGTCCGCCGTCCTTTCCTAGTGCTGGGTGGCCGGGGCCAGGCCCAGGGTCAGCTGGGCCAGGGTGCGGTAGGACTGCTCCCGCAGCAGGGTGTTCCGGTGCCCGGCCGCCTGCGCCATGTCGCGGAAGACGCGTTCGAAGCGCTCGCCGTTCCTGGCCGCGCTGGATCCGATGTTGCGGAACAGGTCCTTTTCCACGGTCTCCCAGACCTGCACGACCAGCTCGCGGGCGATTCCGGCCAGCCTGAAGTCGTCGACGAAGGTGTAGGGGCGTTCGCCGGCCACGTTGGCCCGGCACAGGTCCATGTGCTGCTGCGCCACGTTCATCAGGGCTGCCTCGGCGGTGGCGAGCTTGGTCAGCGCCGCGCCGTAGAAGCGCTGGTAGTCCGGGTCCTGCATCCGGGAGACCACCGGAGGCAGCGGCGTCTTGCGGGTCCGCATCTGGTCCTCGAACTCGTCCAGGGCGTTGTACCCGCCGCCGATCGCAATGGCGGCCAGGGTCATGGTGAAGATGGACAGGCCCCTGCCCGAATACATGCCGTTGCCGTGCAGCTCGGAACCGACGGTGCCGCCCTCGACCGGGATGTCCACCATGTTGATGTCCTCCATGACGAACTCCGCGGGAACGAAGCCGTTGGTGAACCGGATGCTGTGCGAGCCGCTGCCCTTGAGCCCCAGCGTGTCGCCCCAGTCGTCCAACCGCTCGAACTGGTCGCGCGGGGCGAGGAACATCCCCATCCGCGGCTCGCCGCCGTCGGGGTCCGCCACCATGGTCTGGCCGAGGTAGTAGGTGGCGTAGGGAATGCCGGAGCAGTAGGCCACCTCGCCGTTGAGCACGTATCCGCCCTCGACCTTTTCGGCCCGGACGGTCGGCGCGGACACCGAGGCGGCACGGAAGTCGCGGTTGGCGAAGACCTGGTCCTGCACCTGGCGGGGAAACCACGACGCCACCTGCAGCGCATGGTTGGCGGAGAGGGAGAAGCACCAGGCAGTGCTCATGCAGCCGCGGGCCAGCTCCAGGGCCACCCTCATGAAGGTGGGCACCTCCACTTCCAGGCCGCCGTACATTTTCGGCACGTACATGTCGTACAGCCGGGAATCAAGGAACTTTTGGTGGGTGTCCGCGGCGAAGTAGGTCGTCGCCTCCACCTCCGCCTGGCGTTCGATGAGCTCGGGGCGCATGGCGACGGCGGCGGCGATCAGGTCCGCCGGGGTCACCGCCGACGGCTGGGACGCCGGTCCCGGCTTTGATTCAGAAGCTACCGCAGTCAATTGATTCTCCTTTGTGCTTGGGGTCCCTGCGCCTTTTGAAGCGCCGCGGCGCCGCGGGGCGCCAATCCCTCCCCCGCGTGACACCTGCCACATTTATGCTCGTCAGACAATCACTCAAAAATTTGCCTGTCAATATTTTCATGGCTTTCCGGGGATTTTCGAAGTACTTGGGGCGAACTTCTAGCAAACCAAGCCCATGATCGTTATTGTCGTACGAGAAGACAAGAAGCCAGCCGTGCGGAGCCAGGAACCGGCCGCCCCGCGGAACAGCAGACGGAGGAACCGCTTTGACCACCACTGTGGATGATGAATACGAGGTCATCATCGTCCGCTACGCATCGCGGCAGACGATGCGCAGCCAGGTGTACCTGAACTACCACCTGTACGGGGAGCCGGACGGCCCGATCGGCATGGACTACTACTTCTGGATCGTCCGCAACGCCCGGCGCACGTTCGTCATCGACACCGGCTACAGCACGCTCGGCGGGGAGAACCGGAACCGCGGCCACCTGATCCACCCCGGCGAGGCGCTGCGGAAACTGGGCATCGACCCGGACGAGGCCACGCTGGTCCTGACGCACGCGCACTACGACCACGCCGGCAACGTGGACCTGTTCCCGAACTCGACGGTGATCGTGCCCAAGACCGAGTTCGACTTCTGGACCGGCCCCTACGCCCGGCGGCTGCAGTACCACCACTCGGTGGAGGACACGGAGATCGAGCACCTGCGCACCGTCTACGAGCAGGGGCGGATCCGGTTCCACGCCGGCGAGGAACGGCTCGCCCCGGGCCTGGAAATGATCCAGCTCGGCGGGCACTCCCCCGGCCAGGCCATCCTCACCGTCAAGACCAGTGCGGGCACGGTGCTGCTTGCCTCCGACGCCACGCACTACTACGAGGAACTCGAGCGGGACATGCCGTTCCTGGTGGTGGCGGACCTGGAGGCCATGTACGCCGGCTTCGACGAAATGAAGCGCCTGGTGGCCGAGCGCGGCGCCATCCTGGTCCCCGGGCACGACCCGGCGGTCCTGGCCAGGCACGAACAGTACGACGGCGACCTCGCCGGCATCGCGGCTTCGATCGGCCGCCTGCCCCGGCCCACGGCGCAGCCCCAGCACACGGCACCGAAGGAGAAGGAAACCCCATGACCCACAGCACGCTCAGCGATGACCGTCCGGCCCCACCGCAGGCCGGGCTCCGGACCGGCTTCATCGGCCTGGGGAACATGGGCGGGCGCATGGCCCGCCGCCTGGTGGATGCCGGCCGGCCGGTGCTCGGTTACGACGCCCGCCCCGAGAGCATCGAAGCGGCCGGAGCCACGGCCGCCCCCTCCGTGGCCGAGGTCGTGGCCGCTTCCGACGTCGTGCTGCTGTCCCTGCCCGAAAGCAGGATCGTCGAGGCGGTGGTGCTGGGCGAGGACGGCATCCTGGCCCACGCCCGGCCCGGACAGGTCCTGGTGGATTTGAGCACCTCCGCGCCGGCCTCCACCATCGGCCTCCACGGGAAGCTGAAGGCCAAAGGAATGACCCTGATCGACGCCGGCATCTCCGGCGGCGCGGCCGCGGCGGAAAAAGGCACGCTGACCCTGATGGTCGGCGGCGACCCGGCGGTGCTGGAGCAGGTGCGCCCGATCCTGGACGCGTTCTCCGAGCACATCTTCCACTGCGGCGGCGTCGGGGCCGGCCACACCGCCAAGCTGCTGAACAACTTCCTGAACGCGATCTCCCTCTCCGCCACCGCCGAGGTCATGGTGGCCGGCCGCAAGGCGGGGCTGGACCTGGAGGTGCTGCTGGAGGTGCTCAACAACAGCTCCGGGGTCAACTTCGCCACCCTGAACCGGTTCCCCAAGATCATCCGCGGCGACTACCTCAAGGGCGGACTGACCAACTCGCTGATGCTCAAGGACGTGCTGGCCTACGTGGACCTGGCCGCCTCTCTGGGCGTGGCCAGCCCCAACTCCTCCGCCCCCCTGGCCTCGTTCGGCTTGGCCAAGCAGCTGGGCTACGCCGAGGAGATCAGCAACACCGTGGTGGACGCCATCGGCGACCTCTCAGGCGGCGTCCGGCTCCACGACGGCGCCCCCGACACAACGGACACGGCAGGCGCGAACACGACGGACAGGAACCAGGCATGAGGCTCATCCACGGCACGGAGCAGGCCGGCACCGCCGGCAAGACCGGCTCGAAGTTCACCGGCACCGTCCACAACTACCTGACGATGCCCTCCACCGACGGCGTGACCATCAACACCGTCAACTTCTCCCCCGGCGCGCGCACCCACTGGCACGAACACGAACACGGCCAGATCCTCCAGGTCCTCGCCGGCCGGGGCCTGGTCTGCACCGGGGCCGACGGCGTGCGCGTCCTGCGGGCCGGGGACACCGTCTGGTGCCCGCCGGGCGAGCGGCACTGGCACGGCGCGGCACCGGACTCCTTCATGACGCATACGGCCATCTCGCTCGGAACCACCCGGTGGGCCGAGGAAGTCGCCGACGAACACTCCGCAGCCGCCCCCGCGGCGCAGGAAGGCCAGTAACCATGACCAGCGGCAACACCACCAGCGAGAACACGACCGCCCACACCCTGAACGCCGGGAAGACGCACCTCCAAAGCTACGAAGAGGGCCTGCAGGTCCGCCGCGAGGTGCTCGGGCACGCGCACGTGGACAAGTCCCTCAGCCAGGTCAGCGAATTCGCCCGCCCGGTGCAGGAGCTGGTCACCGAGTACTGCTGGGGCGAGGTCTGGACCCGCCCGGGCCTGCCCCGGGCCACCCGCAGCATGCTCAACCTGGCCATGCTCACCGCCCTGAACCGCAGCCACGAACTCGGCGTCCATGTCCGTGGGGCGCTGACCAACGGCGTCACCGAGGAGGAGATCCAGGAGGTCCTGCTCCAGACCGCCATCTATGTCGGCGTGCCCGCCGCGCTGGAGTCCTTCCGCGTGGCCGAGCAGGTCATCAAGGAGTTCAAGGGCAATGACTGATCCCAAGGCAGACCTGCCCGCCGTCGCGTTCATCGGCCTGGGCAACATGGGCTCGCCCATGTCCGCCCGGCTGGCCGCCGCCGGCTACCCGGTGACCGGTTTCGACCTGGACCCCGCGGCCCGGGACCGGCTCACCGAGGCGGGCGGCACCACCGCCGGCAGTGCCGCCGAGGCCGCCCGCGGCGCCGGCGTCGTCATCCTCATGCTGCCCAGCTCAGCCGTCGTCGAGGCCGTCCTTGCCGAGCCCGCCGTCACGGCGGCCCTGGCGCCGGGGACCACCGTGATCGACATGAGCTCCTCGGACCCCCTCTCCACCCGGAAGCTGGCCGGCGAACTGGCCGCAGCCTCCGTGACCCTGATCGACGCACCGGTCTCCGGCGGCGTCAAGGGGGCCGAAAACGGCACGCTGACCATCATGGTGGGCGGCGAGGAGGCGGCCGTGGAGCGGGCCCGGCCGCTGCTGGCGCAGCTGGGATCGGCCCGCCGCGCCGGCAACGTGGGATCCGGCCACGCGATCAAGGCCATCAACAACCTGCTCTCGGCCACGCACCTGCTGGCGACGGCGGAGGGCATCCTGGCCGGCGAGCGCTTCGGCCTGGACCCGGCGGTGATGGTTGAGCTGATCAACACCTCCAGTGGGCGCAGCGGCTCCACCGACAACAAGTACCCCAACTTCATCCTGCCGGAGACCTTCGACTCCGGGTTCGGGCTGCGCCTGATGCTCAAGGACATGAAGATCGCCACCGGACTGGCCCGGCAGCTGGGCCTTTCCAGCCGGCTGGGCGAGCAGGCGGTGGCCCTGTGGGAGCACGCGGCCGAGGCCCTGCCGCCCGCCGCCGACCATACCGAAATCGCCCGCTGGGCGGCTGCCGCCACCCGGGCCGGCTAGCGAATCACGCCGACTAGGAAACCAGGGAGACCACCGTGAGCCTGACCGAAGAGCAGCAGCGCATCAAGAACGAGATCATTGCCGTCCACGGCGAGTGGGACGGGGCCTGGCAGTCCGTCCTGGACCTGCGTCCGAGGTTCCTGGCGGCCTACGCCCGGTTCGCCGCCGTTCCGTGCGAGAAGGGCCACCTGGACGCCAAGACCAGGGAACTGGTCTACCTGGCCGTCGACGCCGCCGCCACCCACCTGCACGCCCCGGGCGTGCGCCGGCACATCCGCGCTGCGCTGGCCCACGGCGCCAGCCCCGGGGAAATCATGGAGGTCATCGAGCTGACCAGCACGCTGGGCATCCACGCCATGAACATCGGCGTCCCGCTGCTGGTGGAGGTGCTCGAAGAGGCCGGACTGCGCGCCGGCCCGGAACCGCTGACGCAGTACCAGGAGGAGCTCAAGGAGCGGTTCACCCGGAACCGCGGCTACTGGCACTCCTTCTGGGACGAGATGCTGGAACTGGACCCGGAAGTCTTCGAGGCCTACACCGGCTTCTCCTCCGTGCCCTGGGAAACCGGAACGCTGGAACCGAAGGTCAAGGAGTTCATCTACATCGCCTTCGACGCCGCCGCCACGCACCTGTACGTCAAGGGCTGGAAGCTGCACATGCAGAACGCCCTGGGCTACGGCGCCACCAAGGAGGAGCTTCTGGAGGTCATGGAGATCGCCAGCGTCATGGGCATGCAGGCGGCCACCACCGCCTTCCCGATCCTGGCCGAGGAACTGGCCCGGGCCGCCCGCCCCGCCTCGGAGGGCACGACGGCGGAGGGCAGCGCGGCGGATGGCGCCGGTGCGCCCGAGCTGGTGCGCTAGGGACCTGCGGCAGCGCAGCGAGGAACCATGCCAACATCCACCAATTCGCTGGCCGAGGCCTGGGGTTCCAGTCCCGTCGGCCGGGTTGCCGCTCCCCTGCGCGAGCAGGTGTCGGCCGCCCTGCGTGAGGCGATCCACGACTTCAGGCTGAAGCCGGGCCAGCGCCTGGTGGAGCGGGAGCTGATCGAGCAGCTCGATGTCTCCCGCACCACCGTGCGCGAGGCGCTGCGGGAGCTGACCGCCGAGGGGCTGGTCACGATGGTTCCGCAAAAGGGGGCCATCGTCAGCGCGCCGAGCTTCGACGACGTCCGGGACCTGTACGAGGTCCGGGCGGCGCTGGAGTCCCTGCTGGTGCAGCGGTTTACTGAGCGGGCCTCCCGGTCCCAGGCGTTGGGCCTGGCCGCCGCCGTGGAGGGGTTTGCGGAGGCCTCCGCGCAGGGCGCCGGGATCCAGGCCGTGCTGGCCGCCAAGGACGTCTTCTACGAGGTGCTCCTGGCCGGCGCCGCCAGTCCCGCCCTGCAACAGCTCACCGAGGGCATCCAGGCCCGGGTGCGCGTGCTGCGGGCGGCCTCGATGTCCACGCCGGGCCGGGGCAGCCAGGCCGTGGACGAACTGCGCGGTGTCATCGCGGCCATCCGGGCCCGCGACGGGCAGCACGCGGCGGCGCTGTACGCCGAACACATCCGCAAGGCCTCGCGGACCGCGCTGCAAAGCCTGCACGACATCGGCGCCGGGCCCCGGCCCGGGGAAGGAGCGGCATCATGACGGAGAGCCTCTATTCAAGGACCGCGCTGTCCACCGGGGCCGGTGCCGTGCCCGGCCCGGACGAACTGGTGGCCCGGGCCATCGCCCTGCGGCCGCGCCTGCGCGAGCTGCAGGACGAACACGCGGCGCTGGGCAGCTACAACGCGGAGATCCACCGGGCCTTCACCGAGGCCGGGCTGTACAACATCCTGCGGCCCTCCCGGTACGGGGGGTTCGAGTACGGGCTGGACACCTTCTTCCGGGTGGCGGTGGAAATCTCGCGGGGCGATCCCGGGGTGGGCTGGTCCTTCGTCCTCGGCTCCGGCCACACCTACCAGGCCGCCTCCTACTTTCCGGAGAAGGCCCAGTCGGAGATCTTCAGCGCCGATCCGTTCGTGGCGCCCTCGCGCGCCATCCCACACGGCCAGGCGCAACGGGTCGACGGCGGTTTCATCCTCAACGGCACCTGGGACTACAACTCGGGCTGCACCTGGAGCACCCACGCGATGCCCGTGGCCCCGCTCGCCGGCGGGGACGGCAGCCAGCCGGAATTGTACATGTTCGTCCTCCCCCGCCCCGACTACTCCATCCTCGGGGATTGGGGCGGGGACCGGACCATCGGTTTGCAGGCCTCCAGCTCGAATTCGATCCGCGTGGAGAACGCCTTTGTCCCCGAGCACATGGCCGTGGCCTACGACTTCAAGATGCACGACTGGGGCGACACCGGCACCGAGGGCTTCCAGCTGCACGGCAACCCGCTGTACCTGGGCCGCAGCCTGTTCTTCTTCTACGCCGAACTCATCTCCACCCAGGTCGGCACGGCGTGGGCGGCCCTGGACGAATACCAGGACCTGCTCAAGCGCGGCACCAGCTTCCCGCCGCGCATGCCGCGCACCGAGTCGCCGGAGTACCAGCGCTGGTACGGCAAGATCATGTCCCTGACCGAGGCCTCCCAGACCCTGCTCATGGGCGCCGTCCAGCTGTACACCGACCTCAACCGCCAATGGGCCGAGGGCGGGAAGGAATTCACCCCGCAGGACGACGCCAGGCTGCGCGGCATCGTCCAGCAGGCCGCGCAGCTGGCCACCAAGGCCGTGGACCTGGCCTTCACCACCGCCGGCTCCAGCGCCGCCAGGAACGGTTCGCGGATGCAGAAGTACCACCGCGACGCCTCCATGTACCGCACCCACATCGCGGCGCAGTTCGACGCCGTCTACGCCGCCACCGCGCGCTTCGTGCTGGGCGGACCACTGACCACCTAGGCGACTTACAAGCCAGGTCACTCACCATCTCGGCGGCGGCACCACCGCCACCGCCGCGGCACACCCAAGGAAAGGCAAACCCCATGGCACATGCAGGACTCAGGGACAAGGTCGCCATCGTCACCGGCGCCGCCGGCGGCCTCGGCCGGGCCACCGCGCAGCGGCTGGCCGAGGAAGGCGTGAAGGTGGTCGCCGTCGACCTGGACACCGAGGCGGCGGAAAAGACAGCGGCGGAACTGCCCGCCGAAGCCATCGGCGTCGGGGCCGACGTGGCCACCGAGGCCGGCGTCGAGCACTACATGGAGGAGGCGCTGGAGGCCTTCGGGCAGGTGGACTTCCACCACCTGAACGCCGGGATCGCCGGCTCCCTGGCCGATCTCGTCGACGTTCCGGTCGAGGAATGGGACCGGGTCATGGCGGTGAACCTGCGCGGGCCGTTCCTCGGCGTCCGGGCCGCCTTCCGGCAGTACCTCAAGACCGGCACCACCGGCTCGATCGTGGTCACCGCCTCCATCGCGGGGCTGCGCGGCAGCAACGACCTGCTGGCCTACACGACCTCGAAGCACGGGGTGATCGGGCTGGTCCACGGCGCGGCGGTCTACGGCGGCCCGATCGGGGTCCGGGTCAACGGGATCGCCCCGGGCATCGTGCCCACCAGCATTTTCGGCGAGGCCGGGCAGGCGGACATGATCCGCCGCGCCGGCACCTCGCCGCTGCGCCGGGCCGGGAAGCCGGAGGAGATCGCCGGTTCCGTGGCCTTCCTGTTCAGCGACGACGCCAGCTACATCACCGGCGAAATCCTCTCCATCGACGGCGGGGCCAACATCCAGAACACCAACCGCAACGCCGGCGGGGCCGGCCTGTGGGACGTGAACGTCGCGGACGAGAAGATCCTGAAGCTGCACGGCGCGGCGTCCCGCTAGCCCGCCGCCGGCCTCGCGGCCGCCATGACGGCCGTGTATTCCACCCGATCAAAGGAGATGTGATGACCCACCCCATCGACGTGCCCGCTGAGGCGATCGACCGGCTCCGCGCCGTCGTCGGTCCCGACAACATCCTGGTCTCCGACGACGAGCGGGACCGGTACCGCGACCCGTACTGGTACCAGCAGGACCGCACCTACGACTCCAGCGCCGTGGTGTTTCCCACCGGCACCGAGCAGGTCCAGGAGATCGTGCGCATCGCGGACGAATTCGGCTTTCCCGTCTGGACGTCCTCGCAGGGACGCAACAACGGGTACGGCGGCCCCTCGCCGCGGGTCCGCGGCAGCGTCCTGATCAGTTTCCGGAAGATGAACCGCGTCCTGGAGATCAACCGCGAACTGGCCTACGCCGTCGTTGAGCCCGGCGTCCGCTGGCTGGACCTCTACGCGGCGCTGCAGGAATCCGGCAACGGAGACCTCCTGCTGTCCGTTCCCGACATCGGGTGGGGCAGCGTCATCGGCAATTCGCTGGACAACGGCATGACCTACCTCCCCTACGGCTCCGACTACTCGGCGCAGTGCGGGCTGGAGGTGGTCCTCGCGGACGGTTCGCTGATGCGCACCGGGATGGGCGCCATCCCGGACAACAAGTCCTGGCACCTCTACAAGCGCGGCCTCGGCCCCGTCCTGGACCCGCTGTTCATGCAGTCCAACTACGGCGTGGTCACCCGCATGGGAGTCTGGCTGATGCGCCGCCCCGAGGCCTACGCGCCGGTCTACCTGACCGTTCCCCGGGACGACCAGCTCGAGCAGGCCGTCGACATCCTGCGCGAGCTGCGCCTCGACGGTGTCATCCGGGGCGTGCCGAACCTCCAGAACACGATCACCATGGCGGCGCAGTTCCCCGAACTGCTGGGCACCTTCGTGGGGGCGGAAGGCCCCCTGACGGAGGAGCAACTCGACGAGCTGGCCGGCCGGACCGGCATCGGCCGCTGGGGGGTGCGGACGGCCCTGTGGGGCGACAAGCCGGTGGTCGAGCACCATCTCGAGCGCATCCGCGAGGCCTGGGGTGCCATCGAGGGCTCCCGGGTGGACCATGAGAGGACCTTCACCAAGGACAACTGGCACGAGATCTCCACCTTCATGGAAAAGATCCAGGCCGGCGTCCCCAGCCTGGACATGCTGGAGGTCATTCCCGAGAACATGGGCCACGTGGGGTTCTCACCGGTGGTTCCGCTCGTCGGACGGGAGGTGCGCAAGGTCGTGGACCTCATCCAGGGCCTCGTGACCACCCAGGCAGGCACGAACTTCGTCTGCGCCATCTTCCCGACGAACGACCGCAGTTGCTTCATCGTGTCCAGCCTGAGCTTCGATACGACGAACGAAGCTCAGACCCGCGCCGCCTTCGACACCGCCAAGATGCTGGTGGCCGAGGCGGGCAAGCTGGGCTACGGCGAATACCGGGCGCACCTGGACTTCATGGACCTGGCCGCCGACCAGTACTCCTTCAACGACCACGCCTACCGCCGCTTCGTCCAGGGCATCAAGGACGCCGTGGACCCCAAGGGCATCCTCTCCCCCGGCCGCCACGGAATCTGGCCCCGGCGCTTCCGCGCGGCGGAAGGCGCACCGCAGCAGGACGCGGCGGGAGATGAATCCTACGCCGGCACTCCCTGAGGCCACGCGCGCACTTTGGGGCGCCTGGTTGAAGCCCGGTTCCGGGTCCGGTACGCACCGGATCCGGAACCGGGTTTTCGCTGTTGTCCACGCTGCTTGTCCCCACGGCACCGCAGCCCCGACCGAATCCATCGGTCGGGGCTGCGGTGCCGCTGCGGTTGGGGTGGAGCGCTACCCCACCCGGTGGAAGGCCTGGCGGATCGCCGCCTGCCGCTCGTCCACCATGTGCCACCACTCGGGGTGGGTGATGGCGTACAGGTCGTTCCCCAGGATCGCGTCGCACAGGATCCGCCCGGCTTCGCGGGGCGTGATCCACCGGACGTCCCCGGCCAGGCCCTTGGAGATGTCGACGTCGCGCAGCCCCGTCTCCCCGTCCCCGGCGGGACGGTGACGCAGGCTTTCCTTGATGTTGGTGGTGACGGTTCCCGGAGCCAGCAGGGTCACCCGCACGTCGCTGTTGGCCTGCCTCAGTTCCAGGTCGAGCACCTCGGTGAGGGCGGCCACTCCGTACTTGGAGACCGCGTAGGCACCCAGCCCGGGCGCGGGAGAAAAGGCCGCCATGGACGCGGTGTTCACCAGGTGTCCGCCGTGGGAGTTGGCCTTGAGCCGGGGCAGGAATTCGTGCACCCCGTGGATGACGCCGTAGAGGTTCACGTCCAGGATCCACCGCCAGTCGGCGAGCGTCAGGTCCTCGAGCGGGGCCAGCGGCCCCACCCCGGCGTTGTTGACGACGATGTCGACGCCTCCCAGCACCGCCTCGGCCTGCTCCGCGAGGGCGTGGACGCTGTGCGGGTCGGCGACGTCGACGGCAATGGCGTGGGCGCCGATTTCGCGGGCCGTGGCCGCCAACGCGGCCTCGTCGATGTCGGCGATCACCACCTCCGCGCCGTCCCCAATCAGTTCCTCCGCGATCCCGCGGCCGATGCCCGATGCGCCGCCGGTAACGACCGCGCGGCGCCCGTTGATCGTGGTCATGGTTTTCCTCCACTCAGGGTTGCGGCCCGCGGGCCGGCAGTTGGTACAAGGTCCCGGACCGGCGCAGGGCCGGATCCGTTAGGGGTTTCCGTCGGGGACGCCACGGCCCTACTCGGCCGGGCGCATCGAGGAGGGCCAGATTCCGTGGCGCCCGGGGGAAAGGATGCCCTTGGGATCCACCGCGTCCTTGATGCCCTGGACGAAGCGGCGGTAGGCGTGGCCGTTGAACGAGTACTGCTCGGCGGCCAGGTCCATGAAATCGATGTGGGCCCGGTATTCGCCATACCCGCGCTTCCCCGCCTCGAGCACCATTTCCTTGGCGATCTGGTACGCGCGCTGGACCTCTTCCTCATCGGTGACGTCGAAGTTGACGCCGCTGACGATCACGCAGGCCCGTTCGTTGATCGGGATGATGCCGGCCGCGAAGTTCGTGCCGGAACGCGTGGTGACGATCTCCTCCAGCAGGTCGACCACTTCCCTCACGTCGTTCCCGACCAGGGGAACCACCGGGGAGAAGCCGATGTGTCCCATGTTCTCCGGAATGGCCTCCAGCATGTCCAGGCTGGGGATGCCGGCCTGGACCTTCTCCACGAATTCGGTGATCTCCCCCCATTCGTCCCGAGCGTAGATGCGCTCCGAACGGACCTCCCCGCCCGTGACCGCTGCCCAGGCCTCCCGGATGCGGCGAAGCTGATGTTCGACCACCGGCCGGTCGCCCCACAGCGCGGTCCGCATGCCCCAGCGGCCCACTCCGGTCTCGTCCGCGAGCTTCTGGATGTCGCCATCGGGCATGGTGCCGGCCGCCCCCTGGAACTTCCCCAGGATCTCGGGGAAGTGGGAGGCCAGCGTGAGGGTGTTCTGGATTACCGGCAGCCCGCGGATGACCCCGTCCATCCGCAGGTCCCGCAGGGTGTCGATGGCCGTTTCGAGCTGCTCGTCGCGCGGGACGGTGAGGAACAGCGGCGCATAGGCCTCGGGGCGGCGCATCAGCCACACGCCCATCCGGGTGACCACGCCGAAGTTGGACTGCATGAACAGCGGGTCCAGGACGGGACCCAGGCCCCGCTTGTAGAGGTGCCAGGACTTGTTGTCCGGGATGGCGCCCATCCCGGTGCGCAGCAGTTCTCCATCGGCAAGGACCACTTCCATGCCGCAGGGAGCGCCGAAGTCCGCGGCCTGCGGCAGGTAGGTAAAACCGTTGTCCAGGGAATTGCCGATGACGCTGCCCCACCCCAGGTCCGGAACCGAGACCATGAGGTCCCCGTTCCCGGACTCCTCCAGCGCCTGGTGCAGGTCCAGCCAGCGGACCCCGGGCTCGACGACCGCGTAGGCCAGTTCCCGGTTGATTTCCAGCACCCGGCTCATGCGGCGCAGGTTCAGCAGAATGCTGCCCTTGACCCGCGGCGAGGGCCCGCCGTATCCGTTGTTGCGGCCCTGGGAGGACGTCCAGATCGGCACGCCGTACGTGTTGGCCAGGGCCACGATCCGCTGGACCTCTTCGGTTGTCCGCGGCTGCACCACGGCTTGGGAATCGTACCGGCGGTCATTGTGGTGCCAGTAGGGGTCGCGGAACTGGTCCCGCTCGTTCTCCTCAACGAAGACCCACTCCTCACCGACCGCCTCCCGCAGTTCGGCCAGCATGATCTCGGGAAGTTCGGCGGCCTCGACCGTACGTTGTTGCATCTGCGTCCTTTCGCGTTGTTCGTGGTGAGTGCGCCCGGGTCCCTCATGGAGGGCCGGCGCCTCAAGGTGGCGGCTTTCGCCGCGTTGTCCTGCTCCTGCTGCGGGGCCTTGCTGCCGCCGCGCTCTCCTACTGCTGTTCAGCGGGTGCCGTCCAGTTGGGTGCCGCCCGCTGCATAAGCTCGCGCAGGGTGATGCCCGGCCGGCCCGTGAGGTCGGTGAGGTTGGTGGTGTGGGCGGCCATGGCGCCCTCCCGGATCGCCCTGCCGAAAGACACCATGTCGTCGCTGCACCACGGAACCGGGGACTTGGAGAAGTCCCCGGTCGATTCCCGGGGCACGCCGAGGGCGTCCCACATGGCATACATCTGTTCGTCGGTGAGGTCGATGATCTCGATGTCCCTGCCGCTGACTTCCTGGATCAGCGCCCCGACCTGCGCATAGGTCAGCAGTTCCGGACCGGTGATGTCGTAGGCCGTGTTCGGGGTGCCGCCTCCGAGCAGCAGTTCCACCCCAACGGCTGCCACGTCGTCGCGTGCGACGAAGGCGACCTTCCCGTCGGCCGTGTTTCCGATGCTCTTCCCGCTGCCCACAGCCATCGCTGCCTGCTCTTCGGCCATGGCGTCGGCGTATTGGCTGTTGCGCATAAAGTTCCAGCCCATGCCGGACTCCATGATGGCCTCTTCGGTGAACCGGTGGTCGAGGGTGACCAAAGCATCGTTTTCGGGGTCTCCTGCGCCCAGGTACGAGGTGTAGACGACATGCTCGATGCCGGCCCGCTTGGCGGCCTCCACGACGTTCCGGTGCTGGCGGCGACGGTGCGGCCCCACGAGCATGCCGGAGATCATGAGGAGGCGCTTGCTTCCGGCGAAAGCCTCCACGAGGCTTTCGGGGTTGTCGTAGTCGGCTTCCACGGTCCTGGCGCCCCGTTCGGCGAACTTCCGCAGGGCCGCGGTGTTGCGGCTGGTGAATACGAGCTCGGCCGGCTTCACCCGTCCCAGCAACTCCTCCGCCATCGCGGATCCCAAATAGCCACTGACGCCTGTGAGTACGTACATTCGAAAGCTCTCCATTGAGTAGTCGGATTTGATATGGGTGGACGCATCGGATGCGGGATGTCGAAGCGGATGCGGGTGGCTGAACAGCCGTCCGAAAGTTTCAGTATGCCTGTCCGACAATCTTTCATACTGTTGTCCGGATGACAAGATCTTGTATGACCGACATACGGAATTGGTGGTCCTTGAGGACCATCCGGAGCACGGACCAGCCCGCACCGGCAGGAGCGCGCTAGTGGCGGGGAGCACGGACCGGGGCCGCGTTCACATCCATTCGCCGCCGCAGGTGGATATCCAAGAGCTGGGCGAACTTTTGCTGGTGCGGCAGCACGTAAAAACGCCGCTTCCGCACCGCATCGCACACCAGGCCTGCCATCGCCAGCGGATCGCGCCCTACCGCCGCCCGCGGCAGCGGGGTCCGGCCAGGGGCCTTCGCCATCAACCCGGCCTGCGCGATCAACCCGGCCTGCGTGGGATCCCCGGCCATGGCGCGGGCAAAATGGGCAGCATCGGTGCGGGTGAACTCGGGAACCAGGAGGGAAACCCCGATGTTCGGGTGCCCCCGACCCAGTTCATCGCTCAGGTTTTGGCTCATCCCCCACACGCCGGAGCGCATCGCGGCGTGGACGTCCCGCAGCGACGGCGACGCCGCCGGCAAGCCCGTCAGCCCTGGTGCGGCGCAGGTGTTGACTATGTGCGCCTCCTCTTGGGCGGCAAGCAGGGGCAGGAAGGCCCGGCAGATTGCGATGGTGGTGCCTAGATCCACGTCTGCTATCCAATGCCACATGTCCATTTGGAGGGAGCCGGTGAGGACCGAGGCGTTATTGCACAGGACATGCGCGGCTCCATACGCGGACACCGTGGCCTCCAGCAGCCGCTGGGCTTCCCCCGGCTTGGTCAAATTCGCCGGCACGCCGATTGCCTCGGCCCCTTGGGCCCGCAGCTCCGCCACCAGGGCGTCCACCCTCGGCTTGTCCGCGTCGGCAAGGACGATCTTCATTCCCTCATCGGCGAACCGCCGCGCAAGTGCCGCCCCGGATCGGGATGAACCGCCGGCAATGACTGCCACTCTGCCTTGAAGGAACCGCATGTAGACCTCCCAACCGGGCCCGTGGCCCAGGACGAATCACGTCCCGGCGCACAAAGCCCCCTCGCATTACGCGGAGCGGAAGGTATCCTTCTGGCTCCCCAAGGCGGGCGGGTCCGCATCGCCGGAAATCGGGGCCGGAACAATTGCCCACAAGCTATCATCAGACGGTCATACAATCAAGACTCAAGAGGCGCCAGTCGCCCGAAGAGAGCTGGCAGGGCGCACGTACGGCGCCGGGCTGGACGGCCCCGCACTGCGGCCCTCACGATTGGGCGTGGCTGGCCGGAGCTGGCCGACGGCGGGCAGGCTGCGAAGGCGATAGGCGGCGGGGTTACGGAAACCCGGGCCGTGCCGCGGGAGTTGGGGACGCCAACCGGGTTGGCGACGGAGTCCGTCGAGCCTGCCGAAACCGCGAGGCTGGAGGTGGCCTGAACGCGTTATGACCATGGAACGCCTCCGGCGCGGAACGGCCGCGGGGCGCACCGCGCGCGACCCCTGGCCCCCGCGGCTCAGGCCTGGTCGGTCTCCTGCAGACTCTGCAGCGCGTTGTCGGCGGCCCGCCGAATGTGCTGGGCATAAAGCTGCGCGGCACCCTCGGCGTCGCCGTCCTGGATGGCCGCGGTGATTCCCCGCAGTTCTTCCACCACCGCGGCATGGCCTTCGCTGGACATGGCGGTCGCCCGGAGCACACGGAGCCGGGCCTGGATGCCTTCCGTCAACTGCTGGAGCACGGCACTTCCGGAGCCTTCGATGAGCACGTCGTAGAAGACGTCCTTGGCGGCCAAGAGGGTAACGGGATCTTCGCTGGATTCGATGACCTCGGCGAAACTCTCGGCCGCGGCTCCGAGCCGCATGATCTGGGACTTCGAGGCGCGCTCAGCGAAGCGCTTCACAACCACGGCCTCCAGCGCCGCCCGCGCCTCGTAGAGGTCCCGGGCCTCCTCGGGAGACGGGGCGCTGACGATCGCTCCCTTCTGCGGAACGACGGTCACCAAACCCTCCGAGGTCAGCTCCCGCAGCGCCTCCCGAACGGTGGTGCGTGAAACCCCGAGCTGCTCGATGAGTTCACGTTCAACCAGCCGCTGGCCGGGCCGGAGCCTGAAGTCCAGGATGGCCGAACGCAGGGCATTGATGACCTGCTCGCGCAGGGGCGCCGCAACGCGGCCGACCGGATTCGAGTTCCAGGCCTCAGCCAAGGAATTTGTCGAGGAGGACATAATCCCTTCCACCATTCGTTAGATCTTGTAAGTAACTGCCTGACATACAATCACACCTTATGCTACCGCACCCTGCGAAGCGTGGCGGGACCTCGCTAAATGCCCGCCACGGGCCGCGGAGCGTAGGGACCTTCGAGCGCGGCAACCTCTTCGTCGGACAGCGCGAGGGACAGGGCGGCCAGGCCGTCGCGGAGCTGTTCGGACCGGCTGGCTCCGATGATCGGCGCGGTGAGCCCCGGTTGGCGCAGCAGCCAAGCCAGCGCCACCTGAGCCATGGGCACCCCCCGCCCTGCGGCGACCTTGGCGGTGGCCTCCACGATCTCCCGGTCACCGTCGTCGTACAGTGCCTTGCCGACCTCGTCGGTTTCCATCCGGTGCGTAGTGCTCTCCCAACCGCGGGTCAACCGGCCACGGGCCAAGGGACTCCATGGGGTCACCCCCACGCCAAGGTCCCGGCACAACGGCAGCATTTCCCGTTCCTCTTCGCGGTTGAGCAGGTTGTAGTGGTTCTGCATGCTCACGAAGGGCGTCCATCCGTTGGCGCGCGCAGTGTATTGCGCCTTGGAGAACTGCCACGCCCACATGGAGGATGCGCCGAGGTAGCGGGCCTTGCCGGCCTTGACGACGTCGTGCAGCGCTTCCAGGGTTTCCTCGATGGGGGTCGCCGGGTCCCAGCGGTGGATGATGTACAGATCCACGTAGTCGGTCCCCAGCCGGGCCAGGCTGGCGTCGATCTCCGCGAAAATCGCCTTGCGGGAGAGGCCGGCGCCATTGGGCCCCGGACGCATGCGTCCCTGCACCTTCGTGGCGAGCACGATCTCATCGCGCCGCGCGAAGTCGGCCAGGGCGCGCCCGAGGATCTCTTCTCCGCTGCCGTCGGAATAGACGTTGGCGGTGTCGAAGAAGTTGATCCCGGCCTCAAGCGCCTGCTTGATGAGGGGGCGGCTGGCCTCCTCCCCCAGGGTCCAGGGATGCGGTCCCCGCTCCGGCTCGCCGTACGTCATACAGCCCAGCGCCAGGCGGGAAACATCCATGCCGGTGGATCCGAGTTTCACATATTCCATGGTCCTGCCCCCGGGTTCGGCTAGGCGGTTTCGGCTAGGTGGTTTCGGCTTGGACCGAAAGCCAGGACTCGCACTCGGCGGCGAGCACGCCGCTGACGAGTTCCTGGTGCTTCGGGTCCGCCAGGTACCGCTGGAACGCTTCCGCATCGGCGAAACGCACCTCCATTAGCACCTCGCTCACGCTGCGTCCCTCGGGGCGCAACTGCAGGTCCTGATGGACCTTCGCCGGGCCCAGGCCGTGCGGCGGTTCCTTCCCGAAGTCCTGCAACAGGCCGATGAATTGCTCCCGCCGTCCCGTGTCTGCGGGACGATTCAGGCGAAAAATGACCGTGTGGGTGATCATGCGGGTCCTTTGCTGTGAGGGTCTGTCGTCTAGACGGTTGGGCGAGGGCGGCCATTCAGCGGAAGCTGGTGAACACTCCGCTGAGGTCCCTGAGCTCCCCCGAGGCATACATCGCCTCGTTGATTTCGGAGAGCGAGTATTCGGCGGTGGCGATGGGGCCGGCCGTGTACTGGCCGCCTTCCAAAAGTTCCAGGCATCGGGCGATGTCGCGACCCGGGACGGTTTGCCCGTTCTGGCACGCTTTGATCGTTCGTCCCTGGATGGCAATCGCCAGCTGGGAAAGGGACACCTCGGCCTGGAACTGCTGCACTCCGGTGAGGACCACGGTGCCGGCGCGGCGGGACATCATCACGGCCTGCTGGACGGCGAGCTCCGGGCCGGCGGCTTCCAGCGAAACGTCGACGCCCCGCCCTTCCGTCAGCGCCTTGACCTGCTCCACCGGGTCACCGTCCGCCGGGTCCACGGCGTGCGTGGCACCCAGCGCCAGGGCCAGTTCCCGCCGGCCGGGAATCATGTCCAGGGCGATGATCTTTTCGGCGCCGGCCAGCCGGGCTGCCTGAACCATCCACTGGCCCAGGTGCCCGAGTCCCACCACCGCAACGGACTGGCCGGGGCGCACCTGGGCAACGTTGAAGACGGCGCCGTGGCCGGTGGTGACCCCGCAGCCCAGCAGGCTCAGTTCGCGGGCCGGCAGGCTGCTGTCGACCCGCCAGACCTGGTTCGTGTTGGCGAGGATGTACTCGGCGTAGGCCCCGACGCGCCCGGCGGCGCGGACTTCGGTGCCGTCCTGCTTGAACGCGACCAGCGGCTCGGGCTGGTCCAGCAGAACCGCGCATTGGTCCGGCCGGTCGATCCGGCAGTAGAAGCACTCCCCGCACTGCGGCGTTCCCGAGACCACCACCTGGTCGCCGTCCCTGAAGCGGTCCACGCCCGGGCCGACCTGCTCGACAATGCCGATCGCGGTGTGGCCGAGGATCACCGGCGGCAACTTGTTCCGCATCGCCTTCCACCCCAGCCAGTCGGTGGAGCAGAACGGGGCGGCCGTCGTACGCACCACCACCTCGCCCGCGGCGGGTTCCTTCAGCTCAACGTCGTGGACCGCCATCGGGACGCCGAACTGCTCCAGGATGGCCGCCCTGATCCGCATCGCCTACCTCGCTTGGGCAGCGTCGACGGGCTCGCCGCCGCTGCGGATGAGTCGTGCGACGTGGCCGCGCAGCTGGACGAAGGTCTCGTCTTCCTTGGTGGAGATCTGGTCACGGGGCTCCGGCAGCCGGACTTCGATGTTTTCCACGAGGCGGGCCGGGGCCTTGGAGAGCACCAGTACCCGGTCCGCCAGGTAGACGCTCTCGTCGATGTCGTGCGTCACGAACAGGACCGTCACGCCGTAGCGCTGGCGCAGGGAGAGCACCAGGTCCTCCAGGTCCGCACGGGTTTGGGCATCGAGGGAAGCGAAGGGCTCGTCCATCAGCAGCAGCCGCGGCCGGTAGGCCAAGGCCCGGGCGATCGCCACCCGCTGCTGCATGCCTCCCGAGAGCTGCCACGGGTAGCGGTTGTTGAGTCCACCCAGCCCGACGACCTCCAGGCTCTCGTCGATGAGTGCGCGCCGCTCGGCGGCGGTTCCGCTGTCCTTGGTGAGCGGGAAGGCGACGTTCTTTTCGATGGTCAGCCACGGCAGCAGCGAGCGGCTGTAGTCCTGGAAGACCATCGCCATGCCTTCGGGGACGCCGGTCACGGGCCTGCCCTCGATGGTGACGCTGCCGCTGGTCGGGGCCAACAGGCCCGAGAGGGTGCGCAGCAGGGTCGTCTTGCCGGCGCCGGAAGGGCCAACGATGGAGACGAACTCCTGGGGGAAAATCTCGAAGGAGAGCCCCTTGAGCGCCGTGTGGGCGTCCGGGCCCGAACCGTACGTGTGGGTGACGTTGTCGACCCTGAGCAGCGGTTCGAGTGTGCCGGCGCCACGGGTCAGTGTTTCCTGGGTGCCAGGGAAGGCGTTGGTATCCATAACCTCTTCCGCTCTTTAGCTTCGGGCCAGGCGGTGCCAGGCCAACAGTCGGTGTTCAATGGCTTCCAGGACGCTGTTCAGCAGCAGTCCGAGGACCGCCAGGAGCAGCATCCACGCCCACATGTCCAGGATCTGGAAACGCGCCTGGGACTGGATGAGCTGGAAGCCGATTCCATTCGTAGCAAGCATGAATTCGGACACGATGGCGAACATGAGGGCCCCGGTCAGTGCCAGCCGGAGCCCGGCGAAAATCTTGGGCAGCGCCGCCGGCAGAATGATGCCCGTGAGGGTACGCCACTTCGAGAGCCGGAAGGCCTTGCCCATCGCCAGCTGCGTGGGGTGGATGGCCCCGACGCCGTTGGCGGTGTTGATCAGGACGTACCACGAGATGCCGTAGGCGATGAAGGCCACGCGCATGCTGTCCTCGCCGCCCAGCAAGACGATGAAAAGGGGAAGGGTGGCGGTCGCCGGAACGGAGCGCAGGAATTCGACCACGGGGTCGGTGGCGTCCCGCAGCACCCGGTACAGGCCGGTGGCGGTGCCGAGCAGGATGCCGGCGACCGACCCAAGCACGAAGGCGAGCAGCACCCGCCCCAGCGTCTGGAGCGTGTGCTCCGCCATGGCGTCGGTCAGCAGCGCCCCGTCCTTGGCGCCGAAGAACATCTTCCAGGCGTGGGTTCCGATCTTCAACGGCGTGGGAAAGAACGGCGACGGATTCAGTGCGGTGGCCGCCTGCCACAGGACCAGCAGCACAATGAGCAGCCCGAAGCTGTACGCGAAGCGCGAACCCAGCCGTCCCGCACCTCCCGGTGCCGCCGTTCCCTTCCCGGGCCGGGCGGGTGCCCGCAATTCTCTGGCGGTGGTGGACATCGGTCAGGCTCCCTTCGTGCTTTGCCAGCCGAACCAGCGGCGCTCCGCCGAGTTCAGGATCATATTCAGGGACAGGCCCAGCACCCCCGCCATCAGGGTTCCGGCATACACCAGTTCGACCTCGGTTCCGGTAGCCCTGGTGCGGGCGATGAAGGCCCCGATGCCCTCGGCCCCGCCGGCAATGAGCTCGACGGTGATGACCACGATCAGCGCGATGGAGGAAGAGACCCGGATGCCGGTGGCAATGAAGGGTGCGGCCCCCGGCAGGACCACCCGGCGGATGACGCCCGCGGGGCTGACCCCGAAACTGCGCGCCATTTCCTTGCCCTGCTTGTCGACGTCGTGCACCCCGTACATGGTGTTGAACAGGATCGGCCAGACCGCGGCGAAGACGACGATGACCAGCTTCATCTCCAGGCCGTTGCCGAACACGAGCACGACCAGCGGGATCAGCGCCACCGGAGGTATGGGACGGATCAGTTCGACCACGGCGCGGGAGGCCCGGTAGACCCTCTCGGAGAGGCCGAACAGCACCCCAAGCGGGATGGCGATCAGCGCGGACAGGCCCATCCCGAGCAGGTAGGAGCCGATCGTGGAGAGCACATCGGCGCGGAAGTCCTCGCGCCCCCAGATCAGCACCGCTTCCCCCAGGACCGTGGAGAACGGCGGCAGGAAATCGGAATGGACCAGGCCGGCGCGGGAAACCGCTTCCATGGTCAGGCCCAGGCCGGCCACCCCTGTGGCGCCCAGCAGGATCCTGTTCCGCTTCCGGTTTCCGTTGCCTGCTGCCGGGGCGGTGCCACGCGCGGCCGCCTTCCGGGTGCCCCGGAAACCGGTCCCGCGGCCACCCGTTTTCAGTGTTTCAGTGGACAGTGCCATGACTGTGTCGTCCCTCCGGGAATCGCTGGGCCAGGCAGGACGGCTAGCCGCAGTTGGCGGGAGTGGGGATGGTGATGCTGGAGATGTCGAACTCCTCGTCGATGGCCCCGATGTTGTGCAGCATGTCCGCGTTCATCTGCAGCGGCTCCTTCCGGATCGCGGCGCCGAAGGTGGGAGCGACATCCCCGGCCACCGCCTCGGCGTTGAACTGCAGGTCGTCCTTGAGGATGGCCTTGTAGGTGGCCTCGTCCCTGACCTGGTCGGTGCCCTTGAGCAGCGCGCACTGCAGGGCCGCAACGGTGTTGGGGTTCTCCTCCGCGAACGACTTCTTCATGATCCAGCCCGACTCGGCCATTCCGTCGTATTTGCCGGCGCCATAGTCGAAGACCGTCACGGTGTTCAACTTCTCCTTGACCTGCACCAGGAACGCGGCCGTGGCGCTCGAGGCGTCGACGGTTCCCTGCTGCAGCGCCGCGGCGACCTCGCCGTACGGCAGTTCCACGAACTCGACCGCGTTCGGATCCAAGCCCTGCTCAAGCATGCTGTCCTTGAGCTTGACCGCGTGGCTGCTGTTGAGGGAAACGACCGCGACCTTCTTGCCGATCAGGTCTTTCAGTTCCTTTATGCCCGAGTCCGGCAGCGTTTCGAGGGACGCGACGTTGGGTCCGCTGGCGTAGCTTTCACTGACGATGACGACGTCGATCCCCTGCCGGGCGGCGTCGATGACACCGAAGTAGCTGGACTGGGCGATTTCGACGTCCCCGGAAACGATCTGGGAAACGGCCGTGGCGCTGCTTTCGATCGGCTCCAGCGTCAGATTGAGTCCATATTCGGCCGCCGCGCCGCCCTTTTCGGCCTGGAGGAAGCCGGCGGCAATCGGCGCCCGGAAGCTCAGGCCGGTGATGTCCGCGACCTCGGGGGCGTGCGGGTCCAGCGCGGCGGCCGGGGCGGCGGCGGAGCTGCCTCCCCCGCCGCAGGCGGTCAGGAGCAGGACCGACGACGCGGCAACGGCAGCCGCTGACAGGGACAGGCGGGAGCGGCGGTGGGCCGGCTGGGAAAGCAGGTTCATGGAGTTCCCTTACAAGTTGGAAAGACGGAAATAAGGAAAGTTGTACGACAATAGTATGCGCAGACAGGAATGATTGTGAAGACCATCACAATACTTCTTCCCTCTTGGGACCTCAGATGCCGCTGCCAGCCGTTGTATTACATTCCGGTCCGGCGCCCGCGTTCCGCGGGGATGCGTCAGAAGACGATGACCCCGGAGAGGTCGTCCCTGGTTTCGGACTTCTTCAGTGCCAGGTTGATCTCGTCCAGCGCGTAGCGGGAGGTGATGATCGGGGAGGCATCCAGCAGCCCCCGCTCAAGCAGGCCGATGTAGCGGGGCAGGTCGCGGCGCATCCGGACGTTGCCGTTCTGGGTGCTGACCAGCTGCCGGCTCTGGACGGCCAGGGGGATCTGCGGCAGCGTGACCTCGGCCGTGCCGTGGTCCACCCCGCTGTAGACCACCGTTCCGGCGCGCCGGGAGACTTCCAGCGCCAGCCGCTGGGCCTCGGGGGCGCCGGCCGCCTCGATCACCACGTCCGCGCCCCGGCCGGCGGTCGCCGACTTAACGGCGGCCACCGCGTCCTGGAGCGAGGGGTCCACCAGGTCGGTGGCCCCGAGTTCGCCGGCGAGGGCCCGGCGGTCGGCGAGGGGCTCGATGGCGATGATGCGGGCGGCGCCGGCCAGCCGGGCCGCCTGCACGGCCCACAGGCCGAGGTGGCCACAGCCGACCACGGCGACGGAGTCGCCGGGCTGCACCTTCGCGACATTGAAGACGGACCCGACGCCGGTCGTGATACCGCAGCCGAGCAGGGCCAGCACGTCGTAGGGCAGGTCGCTCTCGACCGGGAACACCTGGTTCTTCGAGACGTTCATGATCTCCGCGTAGCCGCCCACGCAACCGGCGGCGGAAACCAGCTGTCCCTCGGCGGTCCTGGCGACGTCCGGATAGATCCCGCCCAGGTCAAAGAGCTCCGAGCACTGGTCGGGACGTCCGATGCCGCAGTAGTAACAGGTCCCGCATTCGGGCGTCCCGGGGACGATCACCCGTTGGCCGGGTTTGATGCCCGCCACCCGGCTGCCCACCTCGATGACCTCGCCCGCGGACGCATGCCCCAGGATGGTCGGCGGAATCTTTCCGAGATTTCCATGGAAGCTCGTGACATCGGTGGAGCAGAAGGGACTTGCCTTGGTGCGGACCAGCACGCGGTCCGGGTCCGGATCCAGCAGTTCCACCTCCTCCACGCTGATGGGGAGATTGAATTCGCGAAGCACTGCAGCACGCATGGGGTTTCACCTCACTGTGAAAATGGGAACGTGAAGACGGGAAGCTCGTAGGCTGCCGTCCCGTTGGGCGGCAGCGGTTCTCGCGGGGAGGGCCGGTGCCGCGGGTCAGGCGCCGGGACGGCACCGGACCCGCGGCGGCCGGCACGGGTCAGAACGTCAGCGGCTGGCCGAAGTGGTAGCGCGACGCCGCGGCATTGGTGACGTCCCACTGGGCCAGGATGTGCGTCCTGAACATGCCCACGTCCCGGTAGTACTTCTGCAGCGCGGAGCCGCGCTTGGCCGCCGACGTGCCCGCCGTCGTGAAGGCCAGGTCGACGGCGCGGTTGGCCATCTGCACGCCCTGCTGGACGATGCCGCGCAGGCGCAGGTCGTGCTCCAGGGAGAAGTCCTCCCCCGTCTCCATCCAGCGCATGGCCAGTTCCATGTACTGCCGGGCACCGGCAAAGAGCAGCGCCTCCGCGGCGTCGGTCAGGGACCGGATTTCCCCGTACCAGCCGTGGTATTCGTGGGTCTCGGTTCGGGGCAGGCGGGGCGGGAAGCTGGAGTTGCGCTGCCGCATCAGATCCTCGTACTCGTCGAGGGCCGCCAAGGCCGCGCCGACCATAACGGCGGCACCTTCGGCATTGAAGAACAGCAGGGAGCGTCCCACGTAGAGGGGGTTTTGGTTGACCTGGAATCCCTCCGGACCGCTCTCGCCCAGGACGTGGTCGCGGAAGTCGTAGTGGACGCTCAGGTGCTCCGGCACGAAGGCGTCCTCCACCTTGACCGAGTTGGAGCTGGATGCCTGCAGGCCCATGGTCTGGCCTCCGCCCCAGTCATCCAGCACGGTGAAGTCGCGACGGGGAACCGCAAAGAAGCGAAGCCCGCCGGAGGATCCGTCGGGACCAATGGTCGGGGCGACCACCAGGGCGTACGTTCCCCACATCGACCCGGAGCAGTAGTCCCAGGTCCCGGAGAGCCGGTAGCCTCCCTCAACCTGTGTTGCCTTGCCCATGGGAATGGTGCGGGAGGGGGCGATGAGGGTGCCTTCCCCGAACAGTTCCCGCTGGGCCCGCTCCCCGAAGAACGAGCAGACGTGATAGGTGTGGCCCGCCCCGAGGACGAAGGACCAGCCCACCCCGGGGTCGCCCCGGGAAATCTCCACGGCGATCCGGAGGAACAGTTCCAGGCCGTACTCCAGGCCTCCGAAGCGCCGCGGCTGGAGGATCCTGTAGAACTCCGCGGCGACCAGCGCGTCATGTATTTCCTGCGTGTAGCCGCCCAGTTCCTCGTGCTGTTGCTGCAGTTCCCGCAGCCGGGGACGAAGCGCCTGTGCCCTCCGTATGAGCTCCTCCGGTGTCGGGTCGTGTCCAGGTGCGCCCTGCGACGGGCCGTCGCCCGCCCGTTCGGCGGAGGGGATGCTGCTTGTCATGCTCACGGTGCCTCCGATGAGTCGTCTGGTCGTTTTAGATTGTATGACCATCATACTGGCAGGTAAAGGTGTTGGGTAGGGACCTGGCAAAGTTCGCCCCGCGCCCCGGCGTCCGGATGCGGCCGGCCCTCCGGAAAGGGGTGTCGGGGAGCATTAAAAGAAACGGTTCGGCCACAGCCGGGAGGCTGCGGCCGAACCGTTTCGCCGGGGACGGATCAGCGGTAGTTGTTGTTGCTCTCGTGCTGGCCTTCCAGCCATGCCTTGAGGTCCGCATGCGCGGTCTTGCGGCGCTGCTCGTCGCTCTCCTCGACGCCGGGGGTGTCGTAGGTGAACTCCAGCAGCAGTCCGTTGGGATCGGAGGTGTAGAGCGACGTGCAGTAGCCGTGATCCAGCACGTAGGTCTCCTCCGGCTTCCAGTCCGAGGCCTTCAGGCTCTGGGCGATCCTGTCCTGCACCTCCTTGGTCACCTTCAGGGCGATGTGCTGGAAGGGCGAGAACGGCATCTTGGGTCCAAACTGCTTCTGGTCCTCTTCATTGACGAACTGGAAGAAGGCCAGGGCACTGCCGTCGCCCAGGCCGTAGAAGGTGTGGCAGTAGGTGCGGACGGCGCCGAAGAGCTCATCCTCCTCGCGCCAGGTTGCCGTCAGGGGCAGGCCGACGATGTCCTCGTAGAAGGCCCGGGTGGCCTCCTGGTCGTTGGTCACGTACGCGTTGTGGTGCAGACGGCTGGGCAGGGCGGAAGCGTCGATGGCTGCCGCCGCGGAGGTGGTGCTGGTCGTAGTCATGGTTGGCCCTTTCCGTGGTCAATCAAGGATCCGGAGCGCCTGCTCCCCCCGGGGAAAGCGTGGCGGGGAAAACGTGGCCGCCAGCATCGGTGCTGGCCCACTGAGCGGACATGTGTCCGGCGTCTCCATCGACAATTATTGTATGACGATAGTATATCGTCAAGGGTTCGGTTTGACCTATCAGAGCCGGACGCCTCTCCCGTCAGATCCCCTCGGGGGCGACGTACACGGCGTTGCGGTCCACCGCCATGTAGATGTCGTTGGCGATCGGGTTGCGGCGTTCCTCGGCGATCTGCCCCAGCAATCCGGCGGCACGGGCCAGCAGGGAGAACCCGCGGAGCAGGTCGGTGGGCAGGCCGAGGTCGGCCAGGGCCGCCCCGCAGACGCCGGCGCCGTTGAGCGGCAGCTTCCGGCCCAGCGCCTTCTCGCTCATCCGGCCGATGGCTTCGAACAGGCGCAGGTGCGGTCCGCGCAGCCCTTCCTCCTCGGCGATGGCGATCAGCACGGGGGTCCGGGGGTCCCCGTCCTTGTGGTTGGGATGACCCAGGCCGGGCACGAATTTCCCGGCGGCCCGCTGCCTGGCGATGGCTTCCAGGGCCATGTCGTCCCAGCCGGCGTCGGTCTCCGGCAGCTGTCCGTCACGCTCGAACAGTGTTGCGGCCAGGAACTGGCCGCAGTCCTCGGTGACGCCCAGGAAGCGGGACCCGCCGCCCAGCAGGCCCGCCGCCATGGCGCCCTGGATCGAGTCCGGGGCGCTGAGGTAGGTCACGCGGGCGGCGATGGCGGTCGGGGTGAACCCGTGGTCGGCCAAGGCGACGAGCACGGATTCAAAGACCCGCAGCTCCCCGGGGGTCGGCCGGCGCATGGCCACGAGCCAGAACGCGAGTTCCCCGAAGCTGACCTTGCCCATCAGGTCCTGGGCCAGGTCGTGGCCCAGGAGGCGGATTTCCGTTTCGGTGGAGGTTCCCAGCGAGGTGGGGAACTGCAGGCCGTCCTGGCCGATGGTGGTGCTCATGCTTCTCCCTTGGTAGTGGATTGGGGTGCGGCCGCAAGCCAAGCGCGGACCTCGTCGCTGTGTTCGCCCAGCAGGGGCGGCGCGAGATCGTAGCGCGGTGGAGTGGCCGAGAACGTGATGGGGTTGCGCACCCCGGGCACGGCATGGTCCCCGGCACCGACGCGGACCACGGGCTCAAGACCGAGTTTCTGCGCGTATTCCACGCCCTGCTCGATGGTGTTGATGGGCCCGTTCGGCACACCGGCCTCGTTGAGCTTGTCGAACCAGTACCCGGCCGGGCGCGTCTTGAGGCGCTCAACGATCAGGGGCCGCAGTTCCTCCCGGCGTTCGGTGCGGTGCGCGTTCTCGGCGAAGCGCGGGTCGTCGGCCAGTTCAGGCGTTCCCAGGACCGTGCAGAGTTTGCGGAACTGGGCGTTGTTGCCCGCGGCGATGATCAGCTCCCCGTCCGCCGTGGGCAGCGGCTCGTAGGGGAAGAGGCTGGGATGGGCATTGCCCATCCGGTGCGGAACCACCCCGCCGGCAACATAGGCCGAGGTCTGGTTCACCAGCCCGCTCATCGCCGAGGCCATCAGGGACGTCTGGATCTGCTGGCCCTCCCCGGTCCGTTCCCGGTGACGCAGCGCGGCCAGGATGCCGATGGTCGAATGCAGGCCCGCCATCACGTCGAAAACACTGATGCCCGCGCGGTAGGGCGAACCGTCCGCGTCGCCGGTCAGGCTCATCAGGCCGGACATCGCTTGGACGATCAGGTCGTACCCCGGCAGCGCGGCGCCCTCGGCGGTGCCGAAGCCGCTGATGGAGCAGTACACGACCGACTCGTTGCGCTCCTTGACCGATGCGTAGTCCAGCCCGAAGCGCTTCAGGCCGCCCGGCTTGAAGTTCTCGATGACGACGTCGGCCCGCGCGGCCAGGGCCCGGGCGGCCGCGAGGTCGCCGGCGTCCCCGAAATCCAGCACAACGGACTTCTTGTTCCTGTTGATGGCCGCGTAATAGGTGGAAACCCCGTCCGGGCGCACCGGCGGAACCCACGAGCGGGTATCGTCCCCGGCGGGGCTTTCGACCTTGATGACTTCCGCACCCATGTCCGCCAGCAGCATGGTCGCGTAGGGGCCGGCCAGCACCCGGGAGAAGTCGGCGATGACCACCCCGTCAAGGGGGCGGGCGGCCGGGGCGGTGGTGACCGCTGGTTCGGGGAGGCTGATCACGGTGGTTCCTTTCGAGCTTTGGGGCCATAACGATTCGGTCCACTTGCCGGGCGGAGCTTCGCAGCGGTGGATGTTCCCCAGAATGCGGGCCCAAATAATGTATGTCAAGCAGACAAGATGTCAACCGTAGGTCGTTTGTCGCTTGAGCTCCGGATCGAGGGGTCGGCCAACGGCGCCCTGCCGAACGCGCCGGAAGAAGCGGCCTCCCCGGGCGACGCCTCGCCGTGGAGCGTCAGTTCCGAGTTGTCCGACAAGCGGCCGCAGGCCGGAGCGGAATCCAAATCATCCCCGTGGGGAGCCTCGGAACCACGGGATTTTGGCGCGGGCGCGGCGGGCACTTTCATCCTTACCAAGATTGTATGACCATGATACAGTCGAGCAACGAGAGCACCGGAACCCGCAGCCGCGGTCCCAGAACGAGGAGTTGATCCGCATGTCCCCCATCTCCAGCCCCAACCCTGCGCCGGATGCCCCGCTGCAGCTGACCTCCCAGGCCTTCCGCGACGTGATCGGCCGATTCGCCAGCGGGGTCACCGTGATCACCACCCACAGCGGGGGCAAGGATTACGGCACCACGGCCAGCGCCGTCAGTTCCCTCACCGACGATCCGCCCATGTTGCTTATCTGCCTGAACAAGTCCTCCTCCAGCGCCCACGCCATCCTCGAGAGCGGGACTTTCGCGGTCAACGTCCTGGCCGAGGACCACGTCCAACTGGCCGGCAGATTCGCGTCGAAGCTGCCGGACAAGTTCGAGGGCGTCCCCGTCGAAAAGGACGGCAACGGCTCCCCGCTGCTGGTGGGCGCCCTCGCCCACCTGGTGTGCCGGGTCAGCGAACAGGTCGAGGCGGGAACCCACTACGCGTTCCTGGCCCACGTCGAGGACGCCGTCGCCAACCCGGGCCATCCGCTGGCCTACTTCCGCGGTGGCTTCGGCAGGATGCGGATGGCGCCGGAAGCATCGGTGCTGCGGGACGTCCGCGAACGCATCATCAACACCGTCAACGATCGGGACCAGGCGATCGACATCGGCCTCTGGGCCCGGGAACTGGCCGTCGACGTCGACCTGGTCCACCGCGCGCTCACCGCCCTGGCCAGCGAGGGCCTGGTGCGGCGGGAGGCTGGACGGTTCGTCATTGCTCCGGTCCCCGAATCCATCATCTTCGAGTCCTACGCCGCCAAGCTGGCGATCGAACTCGGCGTCGCCGAAAGCACCGTCGGCAAGGTGGGCGGGGAACAGCTTGCCCAGCTGCGCAGGCACATGGAGGCCACGCTCGAATTCGTCGAGGACGACCACTTCACCGACGCCCGGGCCTGGATCGAGGCCAACGAGCGCTTCCATGAGTACATGGTGGAGCTGGCCGGCTCCAAGATCCTGCTGGACACCTACCGCCGGCTGGGGTTGCCTGGCTTGAACGCACGCACCATCAACACCTCGACGTACGCCACCACCGAATTGCTTGAGGACCACCGCCGGCTGGTCGAGGCCTATGAAAACGGGGATCTGGCGGCCGTCACGGCGGTGCTGCGTCTGCACGCGGACCGGCCCCGGCAGATGCGCGCCCGTGAACGCGAGCTCGCCGGGCCGGCGGGCGCGTAGGGCACGGCACGAGGGCCCACCCCGTGGGAAACCACCCGAATTGGGAAGAGCTGGTCGGCCGGCGGGTCCAGGTGCGCAAGGACGGCCGGATCATCCGAACCGGTTATGTGGACGCCGTGACCTTTGCGGCGGATGCGCTCTGGATCCAGGCGCACGGCGCCGACCCTCGCGCACTGTACGAGAAGGCGCGAGGCCATGCCGTTTTGCCTGTCTCCGACCCGCCGACCGCGCGCAATTAGGCGGCAGAACATCATTGACATCCTTCTTCGCCAGTTTGTAAGATCGTACGACAATAGCATCGTGAGTCAGATCACGGGCTAGGGGATCAGGCCGGTCAGGCAGTATCCCGAGTCGGCGGAATCCCGGCACGACCATTAATAAACCAAGGAGAATCGAATGGCTTTTGTTGAAGGTTCGCACCACGTGACCCTGTCGGTGGGCGGGGCGCAGGAGGACGTGGACTTCCACGTGAACACGCTGGGCATGCGCTTCATCAAGCGCACCGTGCTCTTCGACGGGTCCAAGCCGATCTACCACCTGTACTACTCCAACGCCAACGGGGATCCGTCCTCGGTAGTGACCACGTTCCCCTGGGCCCAGGCCGGCCTCTACGGCAAGCGGGGAACCAACCAGGCCCGCGAGGTGCTGCTCTCCGTGCCGGCGGGTTCGCTGGACTTCTGGCACCAGCGCCTGAGCGAGCGCAAGGTGCAGGTCGAGAACATCGAGGTCTTCGACCAGCGCCGCCTGGCCTTCCGCCACCCCTCGGGCATCGAGTACGTGTTCGTCGCCAACGAGAACGACGAGCGCGAAGGGTACGCCGGCAACGGGGTGCCGGCCGAGCACGCCATCCACGGCATCCACGGCGTGGGCATCCACGTGACCACCCCGGAACGAATGGTCGACTTCGCCAACGACACCTTCTTCTCCCAGGGCCGCATCGACGAGGAAGGCGACCGGGCGGTCTTCCAGGTCGGCAACGCCAAGTACGGCAACCACGTGGAGCTGACCGCCAACCGCAAGGACGACCAGGGCACCTGGCACTACGGCTCCGGCACCTACCACCACTTCGCCTGGAACCTGGACACCCTGAAGAACCAGGACGAGGTCAAGTTCGAGATCGAGGGCGCCGGCTACACCGACATCTCCGAACTCAAGGACCGCAAGTACTTCAAGAGCGTCTACGTCCGCACCCCGGGCGGCGCCCTCTTCGAGTTGGCCGTTACCCACGAGGACGGCGGCTGGGACTGCGACGAATCCCCGCAGGAGCTCGGCAGCCGTTTCCAGCTGCCCGAGCAGTTCGAGCACCGCCGCACCGAAATCTTCGAGCAGCTCGAACACATCGACATCTAGGCACCCGCCCTCCCCGGGGTGCTGCGCCCTTTCCTTCGAAAGGCGTGCAGCACCCCGGTGCCGTTTACCCTGAATCCATCCGAGTGCAAGGAAGCGCAGTGATCAAGAACAGGCATCTGGACCGCCCGATGACCACTTGGGGCAGCAGCGCCGGCACGGCGCGCGCCGCCGTCCTGGCCGTGCACGGCAGGGGCCAAGGCCCCAAGTTCATGCAGGAGCAGGCCGGACGCCTCGCCGTCGCCGGGCTGCGGTTCTACGCCCCCTCCGCGGCCGGGGACACCTGGTATCCGAAGCCGTTCCTTGAGCCGCTGGAAAACAACCAGCCGGACCTCGCCCACGCCCTGGAAGCCCTCGTCGCCCACGTGGCGGTACTCGAGGCCGACGGGTTTTCCCCGGACCGCGTCGTCCTCTGGGGCTTTTCCCAGGGCGCCTGCCTGGTGTCCCACTTCGTTCTGACCAACCCGGCCAAGTACGCCGGCCTGATCCTGCATACCGGCGGCTACATCGGGCCCGACCCGCTGCAGGTCCCCCCGGGCCGGCCGCTGGAGGGCGTGCCGGCGGTGCTGCGCAGCATCGAAAACGACCCCTGGGTGCCCGGGCCGCGCATCCAGCAAACCGCTTCCGCCCTGGAGGCGGCAGGTGCCCGGGCGGATCTGCTCATCGCCCCGGGCCACGAGCACATCATCACCGACGAAGCCATGTCCGCCGCCAGCGGGCTGTTGAACAATATGCTGCTGAACAACAGCGGGGTCCAGGCCTGGCGGAACGCGTGAGCCGATCGACCGGCCGAACGCCGACCGAACCTTGTACCCGAACAATGGACCCACCGCGCACCGCGCACCAAAAATAGCCCAGAAACAGACCACGAACAGATAGGACCGAAAAGTGTCTTTGGCTTTTGAGCATGTGACGTTGGGGCAGCGGGTCCTCTTCGGCAGCGGGAAGGCCGCGGAGCACCTGGCCGCGGAAGTCTCCCGGCTCGGCGCGGGGCGGGTGATGGTGATCGCCTCCGAGTTCGAGGCCGACCTCGCCCGCACGGTCGCGGCGGAGATCGAGGTGGCGTTGTGGCACCAGGAGGTCATCATGCACGTGCCCGTCGAGGTCGCCGAGCGCGCCCGCACCGCCGCCGTCCAGGCCGGGATCGACCTCATCGTCTGCGTGGGCGGGGGCTCGACGACGGGCCTGGCGAAGGCCATTGCCCTGACCACCGGGATCCCGATCCTCGCGGTCCCGACGACCTACGCCGGGTCCGAGGCCACCAACGTGTGGGGCCTGACCGAGGCCGCCCGCAAAACCACCGGCGTCGACGACCAGGTCCTGCCCGCGACCGTCATCTACGACGCCGGGCTGACCCTCACCCTGCCCGTGGAGCTGTCCGTGGCCTCCGGGCTGAACGGTCTGGCCCACTGCGTCGACTCCCTCTGGGGACCGCGCGCGGACCCCATCAACGCCGCCCTGGCCGCAGAGGGCATCCGCGCCCTGGCCGCCGGGCTGCCGGCCATCGTCGCGGACCCGGCCGGGCTGGAGGGCCGGGAACAGGCGCTCTACGGGGCGTACCTGGCCGCCGTCGCCTTCGCCTCCGCCGGCTCCGGGATGCACCACAAGATCTGCCACGTGCTCGGAGGCACCTTCAACCTGCCCCACGCCCAGACCCACGCCACCGTCCTGCCCTACGTGCTCGCCTTCAACGCCCCGCACGCCCCCCAGGCCGAGGCCCGCATCGCCGCCGCGTTCGGCACCGGCACCGCACTGGAGGGCCTGCAGGCCCTGCGCGAACAACTCGACGCACCCAAGGCCCTGGCCGACTACGGGTTCACCGCCGACGGGATCGCCGAGGCCGTCGCCGTCGCCCTGCCCGCCATCCCCGCCACCAACCCCCGCCCCGTCACGGCGGACAACCTCACCGCCCTGCTTGCCGCCGCCCTCACCGGCGCGGACCCCGCCACCCTGACCGACGACGCCCTGGAAGGAGCACGGCGATGAACGACGCCACTCCCGCCTGAAGCAATGGATGCAGCAGCCGCCCACCCGCCTGCACCCGTTCATCCGTGACGCGTGCCTGAAGAGCGGCTCGGCGCCGCTGCACAGGACCGCTGCACAAGGCCACTGCAAACCGGCACGCTCCGTCTGGAAGACTGGCACGATGAGGAATTCGCGCGGCATCATCGCCGCCCTGATCGTGCTGTGCCAGAGCTCCCAGTCCCTGGCCTTTGCGGGCATCGCCCTGTTCCTGCCGCTGATCCGCACGGAACTTGGCCTCACGTTCACCCAGTCGGGGCTGTTTGCGATTGCGACCACCGCGACCTACGCGCTTATGCAGATCCCCGCCGGCTACCTGGCGGACCGGTTCGGGGCCAAAAGGGTGTTCCTCATCGGCACGCTCGGGGTCAACCTGACGGCGATCGGGTTCGCCCTGCTGCCCAGTTTTGGCTGGCTGCTGGCCAACCAGGCGGTGTCCGGCGTGTTCCGCTCGCTGATGTTCGCACCGGGCATGGTGCTCATCTCCCGGCAGTTTCCGCCCGAGCGGCGCGCCACCGCGATGGGCCTGTTCGTGGCGCTCGGCTTCACGTCCAACATCTTCCTCAACACCCTCGGCCCGTTCCTGGTCGGCCCGCTGGGCTGGCGCAACCTGTTCCTGCTCTTCGCAGCGTTCGGGCTGCTGGTCCTGGTCCTTTACCGGTGCACGCCGGAAGCCCCCGAATCGGCCGAGGAGACCCACCCGGTCAGCCTTCCCCAACTGGCGAAGCTGATGAAGGAACGCATCCTGTGGCTCTGCGGCGGAATCCAGTTCGTCCGCCTGGCGGTCACCAGCGGTACGGCCATGTGGCTCCCGACCTACCTGGTGGCGGACAAGGGAATGTCGCTGCAGACCGCGGGCCTGGTCCTCGCCGCCGGCGCACTGCTCTCCGCCCCGGCCAACTTCCTCGGCGGCTACATCGCGGACCGCTTCAACCGGCCGGCGGCAGTGATCGCGGCGGCGCTGGTGCTGATCGGCGCAACGCTGGTGCTGATCGTCCAGGCGCGGTCGATCCCCGCCCTGCTCGTGCTGGTCGCGGTCAGCCAGTTCCTGGTGCAGATCTACTTCGGTCCCCTGTTCGACATCCCGGTCCGTGCGCTGGGCCGCGAATTCGCGGGTTCCATCAGCGGCTTCTCCAACCTCTGGGCCAACGTGGGCGCGCTCTTCTCGCTGTACCTGCTCGGCTCGGCCAAAGATGCCTTGGGCTCCTTCGACGCCGGCTTCTTGCTCCTCGCCGGCCTGTGCGCGGCGGCGCTGGCCCTGGTGCCGCCCGCCGCCCGGGCGCTGTCCCGGGCCACCACGACGGCGGCACTCCCGGCCGCGGTCCGCTAGCCCGAAGTTCCGGGGCGCGGGGCGCAGGCAACCACCCCTATTGGAAGTCGGCCAGCCACAGGTCGGGGCCGAACACCTCGTACTGGATGTCCTGCGGCCGCACCCCGCGGCCGATCAGGGCGCTGCGGACGGACTGCATGAAGGCAAGGGGACCGCACAGGTAGTACTCCGCGTCAGCGGGAAGGTCCACCTCGTCCACATCCATCAGGCCCGCCCGTTCGCGCTCCACCGCCTCGGGCCCCGCACTGCCGGAAGCAGCGGCCGCCGCGGAGGGCTCCAGGAACCAGACGTCCATGGACGCGTGCGGCAGCCTCGCCAGGTCCTCCTCGACCTGCCGGCGCAGCGCGAAGGTGCCGGGCGCATCGTCCGCATGCAACAGCCTCACCTTGCGGGTCGAACCCGACTTGACCAGATGGGACAGCATCCCGGCCATCGGGGTGATCCCGATGCCGGCGCTGGCGAAGACCACGGGACGGTCCGAATACTCCAGGACCACGTCGCCGAACGGGGCCGAGAGCACCACCTCGTCCCCGACGTGGACCTCGCGGTGGAGCAGGTTGGAAACCTCCCCGTCCGGGGCGTTGCCGCCATGGACGCGCTTGACCGCGAACTGCCGGTGCTCGCCGTCGTCGGCCCGCGTCAGGCTGTACTGCCGCGACTGGTGGATTCCGTCCGGCATCAGTGCCCTCAGGGACACGTACTGGCCCGGCAGGGACGGCTTGACCTCGCGCGGATCGATCCGTTCGACCACGAACGTGACCACGTCCTCGGTTTCCTGGACCTTTTCGGCGACCCTCCACCTGCGCCAGACGGTGTCCGGGGACAGTCCGATGGCGTCGTAGAGGCCGCGCTCCTTGTTGATCAGCACGTTGGCGAACAGCCAGTACACCTCGTCCCAGGCGGCGGCCACTTCCGGGGTCACCGCCTCCCCGAGCACGTCCACGATGGCCCACATCAGGTTGTCGTGCACCACCTGGTACTGCTCCGGCGCCAGGCCCAGGGCCACGTGCTTGTGGGAGATGCGCGAAACCAGGTGGTCCAGGGGCTGGTCGGGGCGTTCGACCAGGTGCGTGGCGAACGCGGCCACGGACCCGGCCAGGGCCTGCTGCTGCCGGCCGTCCGCCTGGTTGCCGCGGTTGAAGAGCCCGTCCAGGAGCTCCGGGCGGCCGGCGAACATGTGCTCGTAGAAGCGGCCGGCGATCTCTTGGATGTGCGCCCCGACCACGGGCAGCGTCGCCTGGATGATGGGGGCGGAGGTGTCTGACAGCATGATCGGGCTCCCTTGCGGATCGGTTCTCTGTCCCTCCAGCATCACGGTTCCGTTCCCGCCGGGAAACCTTATGCGGGCGGTATTTACCGGTGGCCCAAGGCCAAGGGCCGCCGCGGGGAACCGCAACCGGGAACCTGAACCCTGCTACCTTCGGGATCCGCTCCGCAGCGCCCCGGAGTGCCGGCCGCCGTAGTCGTTGCCGATCTGGAGGGCCGCTTCCCGCAGGAGCGGAAGAACCGTTTTCTCGATGGATTCCGCGGGGGCCCGGTGCGTCTGCAGGGACACGTTGACGGCGGCGACGACGTCGCGCCCGCTCCGCACCGGCACGGCCACACCGCGCAGGCCCTCCTCCAGCTCCTGCGACACCATGGACCAGCCCTTGGCCCGCGCCGAGTCGATCTCGGCCCGCAGCTGGTCGACGCTGCCGATGGAACGCTCGGTGAAGCGCTCCAGCTGGACCGAATCGAAGTACTCCTGCAGTTCCGGTTCCGAGAGCGCCGCCAGCAGGACGCGCCCCATCGACGTCGCCCACGCGGGGAACCGCGTGCCCACCCGGACGGACACGCTGAGCAGCCTCGGCGAGGGCACGCAGGCGACGTAGACCACGTCGGGGCCGTCCAGGATGCACAGCGACGTCGTTTCGTTGAGCGCCGCGGCCAGCGACTTGAGGTGGGACTCCGCCACGCCCGGCAGCGTCTGGTTCGCCAGGAACGACCGGCCGATGTCCAGGCATCGGGGCGTCAGTTCGAAGTACGGCCCGTCGGCGCGGACGTAGCCCAAATCCGCCAGCGTCAGCAGGAACCGCCGTGCGGAAGCCCTGGTCATGTCCGCCCCTGCCGCGACCTGGGAGACGGTCAGCCGCGGAGTCTCCGGAGTGAAGGCGAGCAGGACGTCAAAGGCCTTTTCCACCGACTTCACAAAGTACGCCGGCTGCTCCTCCATGGATCCCCCGTCTTTCCCGGGACCTGCCTCCGCACCCGGTGGCAGCGAAAAGGCTGCAGGCCCATCTTTCGATCATAAAGGTACGGGGACAACGACGGCGGCACGCACGTCCCGGAGCCGACGCACGTCAGGCCTTGGCTTGGAGGGCGGCGAGCGTGCTGCGCAGCAACGGATCCGCCTGCGCGGGCAGGCCCAGGAGCGGGACCATGGCGGCCGCTTGGGCGTGAAGGTGGTCCCACCCGTCGGCGCAGCGCAGCCGCTGCTTCCTGGCGGCCGCAATCGTGCCGGTCACGTGTCCGGCGTACACGAAGTCGTAGACGAAGGCGTCCTCGGCCAGCGGGGCCCCGCCCCAGGCCGGAGGATCGTCGATCCGTTTTCCGACCGGGGTCGCGTTGACGATCAGCGACGCCCGGGAAGCCTGGTCCTGGGCCTCCGCCCACGGGACCGGTTCCGCGTCCATGCCCAGGCTCTCGGCGAGCGCGGCCAACCGCCTCGCCGCTTCGGGGTCCCGGTCCGCGACCGACACCCGGTCGACCAGCCCCTTGAGCGCCGCGAGCGCCGCGCGGGCGGCGCCGCCGGCCCCGAGCATGACCGCATGGCGCTGGTGCCGCCCGCCGAGCAGTTCGGCGACGGCGGCAACGTCGGTGTTGTGCGCCTCCAGCGTCCGGCCGTGCCGGATGAGCAGGTTCGAGGCCCCGCTGAGCCGGACCGCTTCGGTCGCGGTGTCGGCGGCCTCGGCGGCCCACTGCTTGTGGGGCATGGTCACGTTGGCGGCGACGACGTCGGATTCCAGCAGCCGGGCGCGCACCCCGGCCATCGGGACGTTGAGGGGCACGTCCCAGGCCTCGTAGGTCCAGCCGCTGCCGAGCCCTTCGAGCGCGGGGTTCCACAGTCCCGGCGACATGGCCCGCGAGGCCTCCGAACCGATGAGGAACAGCCGGGAGGACGGTGTCGGGTTGTCCATGGTGCCGCCTTTCAGGGGATGGGCTGCAAGGGGAAAGCCAGCCGTTGTGAGGAGCGTCACCCTGCGTGTACGCTATTCCATGGTCGCATACTGCACACTTGCTCGGTATGCGCACAAATGAAAGCATTGCCTCCCCGAATTACAGTGCGGAAGGACCAGCACCATGACCAATCTCGCAGCCCGCCGTTCGTCGGCAGAGGAAGAGCAAAGGCTCAAGCGGGCCAAGAAGGCTGCCCTGGCCGCGTTCCTTGGCGGAGCCTTGGAGTACTACGACTTCTTCATCTACGCCACCGCGGCGTCGCTGATCTTCTCGAAGATCTTCTTCCCCGCGGGAGACCCCACGGTTGCGTTGATGGCTTCCTTCGCGACCTTCGGCGTCGCGTACGTGGCGCGGCCCTTCGGTGCGGTGTTCTTCGGCCATCTCGGCGACAAGATCGGCCGCAAGGCCACCCTGGTCATGACCCTGGTCCTGATGGGTGGGGCCACCTTCCTGATCGGACTGCTGCCGACGTATGACGCCATCGGATACTGGGCACCGGCCCTGCTGGTGCTGCTGCGCCTGATGCAGGGCCTCTCCGCCGGCGCCGAAACCGCCGGCGCGTCCGCCCTGACCATGGAAGAGGCCCCCGCCAACCGCCGCGGCTTCTTCGCGAGCTTCGCGATGAGCGGGATCTCCTTCGGGATCGTGCTGGCCTCGCTGGCCTTCCTGCCGGTCGCCGCCATGAGCGAAGCCGACCGCCTCGCCTGGGGCTGGCGCATCCCGTTCTGGCTCTCCATCTTCGTCCTGGTCGCCGCGTTCCTGGTCCGCCGCTCGCTCGAGGAGCCGGAGGTCTTCGAGGAAAAGCACGAACACGGCGAAACCGTGAAGCTGCCCTTCGCCCAGATGCTCAAGACGCACCCGGCGCAGTTCTTCCAGGTCGCCCTGATGTCCTTCCAGGTGGTCACCAACACCTTCATGCAATCCTTCGGCCTGGCCTACGCTGTGTCCGTCGGCGTACCCGCGGCAACCATGCTGTGGGTCAGCATCCTGGGCAACGTCGTCGCCATCGCCACGCAGCCGCTGGCGGCGAGGCTTTCGGACAGGTTCGGCCGCCGCAGGGTCTTCATCACCGGCGTCATAGGGTCCGGGCTCATGATCTTCGTCTACTTCTCGGTGATCTCCACCGCCAACATCGCGATGATTTTCGTGGCCAGCACGCTGATCACGGCCGGCACCTACGCGGCCTCGAACTCCGTCTACCCGGCCTGGTTCTCCGAGCTGTTCAACGTCAAGGTCCGCTACTCCGGCATGGCGATCGGCCTGCAGGTCGGCATCCTCTGTGCCGGCTTCACCCCCCTGCTCGGCGCCGCCCTGGTCGGCGGGGACAAGGCCAACTGGGGCCCGGCCGCGTGGATCGTCGCCGGATCCTCCCTCCTGGCCGTCGCCGGCGCCACGTGGGCCCGCGAAACCAGCAAGACCCCGCTGCGCGAACTGGGCAACCCCGTTCCGTAGGACCGGCTCCCGCTTCACCACGAAGCTTCACCACGAGGGACGCAGCCCCGGTTCCCGAACCGGGGCTGCGTCCTTGGCGCTGCAATCCCCGCCCCGAAACTCCGTGGCCCCGCCCGTTCAGGACGTCAGGACTTCAGGAAGGAGAGGTGGATGTCGCTGCCGTACCGGTGGATGATGTCCCGCTTGACGGCGCGGTAGGCCTGGTCGTCCAGGTGGCCGTGCTGGGCGGCTGCACGCCGGGCCAGTTCGTCCGAGATCACGTCCATGAACAGTTCCGCCAACAGCAGCCGGGCGGAATCCCGGAAGCGGCCCCGCCCGTCCACGTACAGCCGGACCGTGGGCGCGCCCGTGTTGATGATGACCTTGCGCTCCTCCGGGCTGTAGACGGCCCGGTCCACGCTGTTGTGCAGGTTGCGGAACTCGTAGCCGACGAAGAGGTCGGCCCCGTAGTCCCGCGGCGCCCGGTGCGTCGTAAGCCGCAGCGCCGCCGGTTCGGCACCGGCCGCCAGGGGCTCGGAACGGGACACCGCGGCCATGTGCGCGGGCTGCCGGTGGCTGTGGTGGGAGGCGTGCTCGGCCACGACGATCTCGCACCACGCCCAGTATGCGCCCGCCCGCGCCGTGATCTGCCCCCGGTCCACCGGCCCATCCCCCACGACCGTCCATTCGATGCGCCGCGTCTCCCCCAGCGCGCTGACGGGCACGGCCTCCGGCGCGGGATCGATCCGCAGGGAACCGGGCGCATCGACCTCGAAGGTGAGGACCCCGTCGTCGGGCAGTTGGCCCGGGTCGATGAGCAGGGTGACGTGGAAGGGGTGGCCCGGCTGCCGGTAGTAGAAGGGGGTGGTGAAACGCAGCGGGGCCAGCGGATCGGCCACGGCCGCGGACGCCGGCGACGGTTCGGCCGCCGACAGCGTCCGGAGGCCCAGGTCCCGCACGGCCGCCTCGCTCATGCGGTGCAGCAGCCGCCCGATCATCTCGGCGGTGCGCCCGGAGGTGGTGGCGCGTTCCAGATGGTCGAGCTTCTCCTTTTCGGCGAGCACGTGGCCCGAAACCATGCGGCTGACGGCACGGGAGAAATCCGCCACGAATGGGTCCTTGGGGTTCAGGCCCTCGCGCTCGTCGCTGATGATCGCCTGGCCCTGGCCCAGCATCTCGGTCAGTGCCGAACAGCGCACCGTGCCGAAGAGGTACTCCGTGCCGACCTGGTTCTCGAAGTCGAACAGCTGGCAGTCAAGCGCCGCCGTGCCGGAGATGACAACCAGGCCATTGGTGCGTTCGTCGCCCCGCAGCGCCAGTTCCACGTCCTTCGCCCGCTTGAGCGTGACGGTGAACGGGTACTCCTGCCCCTCATGGGTGAAGCTTCCCGGCTGTTCGGGTCCGAGCAGCAGCAGCGACGCCGGCTCCTCGAAGCGGACCCGCTCGCCGCGGTAGGGCTCCGTTCCGGGCCGCCCGCTCGTCATTTCGACCAGGCGCCGCTCCAGCACGTCCCGCAGGTAGATGTTGTCGGACAGGGACTGCAGCAGGGTCGTGTATTGGGTGATCCTGACGTGGGGGTTGTCGACGACGATCGTCACCCGGGTGCCGCTGTCCTCGATGCCGAGGCGCTCGCGGTCGGCGGGGCCGGCCGCGCGGTCGGTGCCGCCGTCGTCGTACAGGTACCCGCCACCCTCTCCGCGAAAGACGTCGACGCGGGTGTACCTGCCGTCGCGGATCGTCTCGATCCATCCGTGGCCCAGGCCGAAGATGGCCTGCTTCAGGCCCCGGCCGAAGTAGCCGCGGCCATAGCCCTCCCCGCGCGAGAGCGGGCTGTGCGCTCCGCCGTACGTCAGGATGCCGACGGCCTCGTCGAACGGCATGCCCTCCGCCTGGTCGGTGACGGTCAGGACGGCGCCGGTGTGGTGGCGGTCGTAGCCGAGGTGGATCCGGCCGGCCACGGGAACGCCCGACTCCTCCTGCCGGGAGTAGCTGTCGTCGCTGTTGGTGACCAGTTCCACCAGCGCCTTCTCGATGGAGGCGAACCGCCGGGAATCGATGCCGATCAACCGCTGGTCCACCCGGATTTCCGCAACCGTCATGCCGAATCCCCGCTTTCAAGGCCGTTGTTGACACCCGGCCGGGCAAGGCGATTCTAAGACCGGCCTTAAGGATCCTCCTAGAGCGGTTGGACTCCCGATGGCCCGGTCCCGGCGGGCGGCTTCAGTCCCCGCCGAACAGGCGCTCCTCCTGTTCGGCGTAGCGCTGGAGCAGTTCCAGGGCGTGGGCGCCGGCGGGTCCCTCCTGCTCCAGCCCCGCGCGCATCGAATCCAGCTTCCGTGCCCCGTCCGGGAAGGGAGCCAGCAGCGGCACGGCCGGGTCCGTGCGCACGTTGATCACCACCGGCGCATCGGCCGCGAAGGCCTCCTCCCACGCGTCTCCCAGCCGTTCCGGATCGGTGACCTCGATGCCGCGCATCCCCAGCAGTTCCGCGTAGCGGGCGTACGGAAAGTCGGGCAGGTCCTGGGTGGGGCCGTAGCGCGGGTCGCCCTCGGTCTCGCGCATCTCCCACGTCACCTCGGCCAGGTCGCCGTTGTTGAACACGCAGACCACGAAGCGGGGGTCGGCCCAGTCCCGCCAGCGGGCGGCCACCGTCACCAGTTCGGCGATGCCGGTCATCTGCATGCCGCCGTCGCCGGCGAGCACGACGACGGGCCGGTCCGGCGCGCGCAGCTTGGCCGCCAGCCCGTAGGGAACGCCGCAGCCCATGCTGGCCAGGGTGCTGCAGAACTGGACCGGCACGGTGGGGGGCAGCAGCAGCTGCCGGGCGTACCAGTAGACGCAGCTGCCGACGTCGAGCGCCAGCTGGGCATCAGCCGGCAGGCGGGGCGTCAGTTCGTGGACCACGCGCTCCGGGTTGACCGGTTCGGCCGGGGTCAGCGCCCGTTCCCGGGTCAGGGTCCGCCAGTCCTCGACGGCCTTGCCGACCTCCTCCACCCAGGGCCGCCGGCGTTCGGCCGCCCCCGGGTCCAGCCGTGCGGCCAGTTCGCGCAAGGTCGCGGCCGCATCCCCGACCAGGGCGACCTCCACGGGGTAGCGGTTGCCCACCTGCTTGCCGCTGAGGTCGATCTGCACCGCGCGGGCGGCCCCTGGCTTGGGGTAGAACTCGGTCCACGGGTCGTTGGATCCCACGATCAGCAGGGTGTCGCAGCGGTTGAGCAGCGCGGCGCTGGCCGGGGTGCCCAGGTGTCCCATGACGCCGGCCGCGTAGGGCAGCGATTCGTCGACGTAGGGCTTGCCGAGCAGGCTGGTGGCGATGCCCGCGCCCAGGAGCGCGGCGATGCCGTGAACCTCTTCCCGTGCCCAGCGCGCGCCCTGCCCGACCAGCAGCATGACCCGCTCCCCGGCGTCGAGCAGGCGTGCGGCGGCGTCGAGCTCGGCCTCGTCCGGCAGCGGGTGCGGGCCCGCCCACAGGGGTGCGGTGGCGATCGTGCCGTGCTCGCCCTCCAGCTCGGCCGCCGGCTGCTTCTGCACGTCGTGCGGGACGATCACCACGCAGGGCGAGGAGGTCGCCAGCGCCGTGCGGAAGGCCCGGTCCAGCACCATGGGAACCTGCTCGGGGGCGGAAACCTGCTGGCAGAACTGGGCCGCGACGTCCTTGAAGAGGGAGAGCAGGTCGATCTCCTGCTGGTACTGCGAGCCGAGGACGGTGGTGTTCTGCTGGCCCACGATCGCCACCACGGGCGTGCCGTCCAGCTTCGCGTCGTAGAGGCCGTTGAGCAGGTGCACCGCGCCGGGGCCCTGGGTGGCGATGACGACGCCGACGCCCTGGTCCTCCGCGCCCGCCGGCTCCGAACCGGCCTGGCCGGCCTCGGGCGGAGCCACCGCTGCGTGCCCGCCGCCGAACTGCCCCACCCCGTACTTCGAGTGGGCCACGGCCATGAAGGCGGCGTTCTCCTCGTGGCGGGCCTGGACGAACTCCGGGCCCGCTGCGCTGCGGCGCAGCGCCCCGATGAACGTGTTGATGCCGTCTCCGCTGTACCCGAACAGGCGCCGCACGCCCCAGGCGTTCAGCCGTTCCACCATCGCATCGGCCACGAGTCGTTCCGCCATCGTCGGCTCCTTCGGTGTGTGCTCGATTGCCGCGTGCCCCGCACCGGCCTGGGCCCGCGCCTTCCCCCTGCCTACCACGGCGGGGGCACCGCGGAAAGGCTTCCCCCGGTGCGATGGCCGCCCGGCCAGGGCAGGTGGCACACTCTGTCCATGCGCGAATTCGTCGTCCTCGGCACCGCTTCGCAGGCCCCGACGCGGACCCGAAACCACAACGGGTACCTGCTGCACTGGGACGGCGAGGACCTGCTCTTCGACCCGGGCGAGGGCACGCAGCGGCAGATGATCCACGCGGACGTCTCCGCCGCCCACATCACGCGCATCTGCATCACCCACGTCCATGGGGACCACTGCTTCGGCCTGCCCGGCGTGCTCTCCAGCATGGACCTGGACCAGGTGAAGCACCCGGTCCACCTGCACTATCCCGCCTCCGGCGAGGCGGTGGTCCGGGCGCTCGTGTCCGCGGCCTCTCCGGGCATCGACCTGAGGCTGCACCCGCACGCCGGCCCCGGGCCGGTCGCCCCGGGCCTGGAGGTGCGGCCCCTGCACCACCGCGTCGAGGCCTACGGCTACCGGCTCGTGGAGCCCGACGGCATCACCCTCCTGCCGGACCGGCTCGAGGCGGCCGGGCTCGATGGGCCCGACGTCGGCCGCCTGCTGCGCGCCGGAAGCCTGGGCGGGGTGCGGCTGGAGGACGTGAGCGTACCGCGGCCGGGACAGCGGTTCGCCTTCGTCATGGACACGGCGCCGTGCCCCGGCGCCGAGGAATTGGCCGAGGGGGCCGACCTGCTGGTGGCCGAATGCACCTTCAGCGATGACGACGCCGACCTCGCCGCGAGCTACCGCCACCTGACCGCGGGACAGGCCGGCGCGCTGGCCGCCGGAGGCGGCGCCTCCCTGCTGGTCCTGACCCATTTCTCCTCGCGCTACGCGGACACCGCTCCGCTGGCGGCGCAGGCCCGGGCCCGCGCCGGAGGGGCGGCGGTGGTGGCCGCCAACGACCTGGACCGCTTCGAATTCCCCAAGCGCCGCCACCCGCACCCCTGAAGGGGCGGCCCGAGGACCGCCCGGTCCAGGCCTTGGCCGATCCCACCCGCCGCGATATTCTCGCCACGGTCGCCGGCGGCGCATCTTCGGCGTCGAGGTCGGCCGTTCTCCACGCCGCGGGTTTCGCCGCGGCGGCTGCTTGACGGCTACACGGCGATCCGGCGGCAGCGCGCCGGCCGGATCCCGGACGTTCTTGTCTGTTGGAACCGATCGATAGGAAGGCACCCATCATGCCGGTCATCAATACGCACACGGACACGGAGGCGCTGAGTCTCACCGTCATTGCCGAGTTCGACGCCAGCATCCAACGCGTGTGGCGGATTTGGGCGGATCCGCGCCAGCTGGAACGCTGGTGGGGGCCGCCCAGCTATCCCGCCACCTTCGAAATCCACGAGTTCACGCCCACCGGCAGGGCCAGCTACTTCATGACAGGGCCCGACGGCGACAAGGCCAGCGGCTGGTGGAGGTTCACCGCCATCGAGGAACCGAACCGGCTGGAGTTCGACATGGGCTTTGCCAACGAGAGCGGTGAGCCCGTGACCGAATTGGGTTCGGCCCATGCCGCCGTCACCCTCGAGGAGGTGGAGGGCCGGACCCGGATGACCATCGTCTCCACCTTCGAAAGCGCCGAGCAGCAGGAGCAGATGCTCGCCATGGGCATGGAGGAAGGAATGGCTGAGGCGGTGGGGCAGATCGACGCCCTCCTCGCCGAATCGCCGGCCGTGTGAGTGTCCCGCGGCCCCCACCCTCCCGTGTGTGAGGGTGGGGGCCGCCGTCGTGGTGCATGCGCGCGGGCGGTGCGTGCCGTCGTCGTCGTTGCCCGGGCGGGTCAGGCGCCGGTGCCGACGAAGTCGGCCACGACGCGGTTGAACTCGGCGGCGTGTTCGAGCTGGGCCCAGTGCCCGCACCGGTTGACCAGGTACAGCCGGGAGTCCCGGATCAGCGAGCACAGGCGCAGGGAGTGCTCGAAGTGCACCACCCGGTCATCGCGGCCGTGGATGAGCAGGGTCGGGGCCGTGATGGAGGCGACCTGCTCCGGGGTGGCAAAGGGCATGTAGCCGGGCTGGCCGAACCCGGCCAGGAAGTTGGCCCGGTGGTCATCGCGCCGGGCCGCGGCCTCGGCCCGTTTGGCCACCATCTCCCCGGTGGCGAAGCCGGGATCGAAGGTCATCACGTCCGCGAGGCGGCGCATGGTCTCCGGACTGGGGTCCCGGTAGCCCGCCACCAGGACCTTGATGCCCTCGGACGGTCCCGCGGCGCCGAACAGGGT